>DATAUR010000079.1:0-20780 GCA_036268175.1 Phenylobacterium sp.
GCCCTTGTCGAAGGGCGGCATCTCGAAGACGCCCAGCGGGCCGTTCCAGATCAGGGTCTTGGAATTGCCCATGGCGCGGCATAGGCGCTCGACCGTTTCGGGCCCGGCGTCGAGGATGCGCTCGTCGTCGTCGATCTCGCCGACGCCGCGCACGCGGGCCGCCGCGCCGGGGGCCAGCTTCTCGGCCACGACGATGTCCAGCGGCAGGAACAGCTTGCAGTTGTTCTGGCCGGCAAGGCGGATCACCTCGCGCGCGGTCTCGGCCAGCTCCTTCTCGCAATAGGAGGCGCCGACGTCGTGGCCCTGGGCGTAGAGGAAGGTGTTGGCCATGCCGCCGCCGATGGCCAGCTTGTCGAGCTTGGTCACCAGATGGCGCAAGAGGTCGAGCTTGGTGGAGACCTTCGAGCCGCCGACGATCCCCAGCACCGGGCGCTCCGGATGACCCAGCGCCCGGTCGAGCGCGGTGAGCTCCAGCCGCATCTGCTCGCCCGCGTAGGCCGGCAGGCGGTGGGCCAGCGCCTCGGTGGAGGCATGCGCCCGGTGTGCGGCGGAAAAGGCGTCGTTGACGTAGAGATCGCCGTTGGCCGCCAGGGCGTCGGCGAACTTGCGGTCGTTGGCCTCCTCGCCCTCGTGGAAACGTACGTTTTCCAGCAGTAGGACATCGCCTGGCTGCAGGGCGTTCACCGCCTCGCGCGCCTTTGGGCCAATGCAGTCCGAGGCGAAGGCCACCGGGACGCCCAGCACCTTCGACAGCGGTTCGACGATGGGCTGCAGGCTCATGGACGGCACCACCTTGCCCTTGGGCCGGTCGAAGTGGGCGAGCAGGATCACCTTGGCGCCACCGGCCCTAAGCTTGTCGATCGTCGGCTTGGCCGCTCTCAGGCGCGTGTCGTCGGTGACCTTGCCGTCTTCCATGGGAACGTTGAAGTCCACGCGGACCAGCGCCCGCCTACCCTGGAGATCGGCGTCATCGAGCGTCCGGAAAGCGGCCATGGGCGGCTTAGAGGAACTTGGCCATGGCGGCGGTGACGTCGGCCATGCGGGTCGAGAAGCCCCACTCGTTGTCGTACCAGGACAGCACCCGGCCAAGCCCGCCGTCGATCACCTGGGTCTGCGGCAAGGCGACGGTGGACGAGGCGGCCACGTGGTTGAAGTCGTGGCTGACCAGCGGCTCCTTGGTGATGGCCAGAATGCCCTTCAGCGGGCCAGACGTGGCGGCCTTTTCCATGGCGTCGTTGATCTCTTCCACCGTCACCTTGCGGCCCGGCACGAAGTTCAGGTCCACCACCGAGACGTTCGGCGTCGGCACGCGGATCGAGGAGCCGTCGAGCTTGCCCTTCAGCTCCGGGATCACCAGGCCCAGCGCCTTGGCGGCGCCAGTGGAGGTCGGGATCATCGACATCGCCGCGGCGCGGGCGCGGTAGAGGTCCTTGTGCAGGGTGTCCAGCGTCGGCTGGTCACCGGTGTAGGAGTGGATAGTGGTCATGTACCCGCGCTCGATGCCGCAGAGCTGCTGCAGCACATGCGCCACCGGCGCCAGGCAGTTGGTGGTGCAGGAGCCGTTGGAGATCACCAGGTCGTCGGCGGTGAGCGTATGGTCGTTGACGCCCATGACGATGGTTTTGTCGGCGCCTTCGCCGGGCGCCGAGATGATCACCCGCTTGGCGCCGGCGTCCAGGTGCGCGGCGGCCTTGTCGCGGGCGGTGAACAGGCCCGTGCATTCCAGCGCGATGTCGACCTTCAGCGCCGCGTGCGGCAGCTCCTTGGGGTCGCGGATCGCGGTGACCTTCATCTTGCCCGCGCCGGCGTCGATCCAGTCGTCACCGGTGGTCACCACACCCGGGAAGCGGCCGTGCACGCTGTCGTAGCGCAGCAGGTGGGCGTTGGTCTCCACGGGGCCGAGGTCGTTGATCGCCACCACCTCGATGTCCGTGCGGCCATGTTCGACGATCGAACGCAGGACCAGCCTGCCGATGCGGCCGAAACCGTTGATGGCGACGCGGACGGTCATGAGGTGGGTCTCCTTAGGGGCCGTGGTGGCGCGGTTTCTTCTAGCCGGGGGCCTCGAAGTCAACCCCTGCGGACGAGATCGACCCTTGATACTGAAGTAAGAACTTGACTATCTCGCCCGGTCGGCTAGAAAGTGAAGCCAACGCTTCACTATTGGAATCCCGCCATGACCGACGCCCTGCACAACACCTTCGTGATCGAGCGCACCTATCCGAAATCGCCGGCGCGGGTCTTCGCCGCCTTCGCCGATCCGGCCAAGAAGCGCCGCTGGTACGGCGAGGCCGACAACCATGCGGTTGAGGCCTTCGAGATGGACTTCCGGGTCGGCGGCGTGGAGCGGGCGACCTATCGCCTGGGCCCGAACACGCCATTCCCGGGGACGCAGATGATCAACGACGGCGCCTACTACGACATCGTTCCGGACGAGCGCATCATCGTCGGCACGTCCATGATGTTCAGCGGCCGGCGGATTTCCGTCTCGCTGATCACCTTCGAGTTCCAGGCGGCTGGCGGCGGCACACGTCTGGTCTGCACCCACCAGGGCGTGTTTTTCGAGGGCTCCGGCGGGCCGGAGATGCGCGAGCGCGGCTGGCAGGCGCTGTTCGACCGGCTGGCGACCGAGGTCGGCGCGGAAAGCGCGTCCGCATGAGCGGCCTTGCGACACCGAGCCAGATCGACCGGGCGTTCCACGCTCTGGGAGATCCAACCCGCCGCGCCATCGTCGAGCGCCTGAGCGAAGGGCCGCGCTCGGTGTCCGGCCTGGCCGAGCCCTTGGGCGTCACCATCACCGCCGTCGCCCAGCACCTGCAGGTGCTGGAGCAGAGCGGTCTGGTGCGCACCTGGAAGACCGGCCGCGTGCGCACCTGCCGAATCGAGGCGTCGGGATTCGGGATTCTGGAAGGTTGGATCGCCGAGCGCCGCTCGACCCTGGAACGCCAACTGGATCGCCTGGGCGACCTTCTGGCCGAGGAGGATGGCTAGCCTTTCATCGGCCGCACCTTGCCGGCGGCTTCCGTGGCGCGGGCGCGGGCCTGATCCACATCCGCGCCGCGGGCCAGCGCCACGCCCATGCGGCGCTTGAGGAAGCTCTCCGGCTTGCCGAACAGGCGTAGATCCGCGCCGGGCACGGCCAGCGCCTCGGCGACGCCCTCGAAGGCGATGCCCCTGGCCTCCAGGCCGCCATAGATCACCGCGCTGGCGGCGGGTTCGCGCAGGGAGACGTCCACCGGCAGGCCCAGGATCGCGCGGGCGTGGATGGCGAATTCGCTCTGGTACTGGCTGGCCAGCGTCACCAGGCCGGTGTCATGCGGCCGCGGACTGACCTCCGAGAACCACACCTGGTCGCCCTTCACGAACAGTTCGACGCCGAAGATACCCCGGCCGCCGAGCGCGTGGGTGACCTTCGCCGACATCTCACGGGCGGCCTGCAGGGCGGGCTCGCTCATCGCCTGCGGCTGCCAGCTTTCCACATAGTCGCCCTTCACCTGGCGATGGCCGATCGGCGCGCAGAAGCTGGTGACCACCTCGCCGCCATCGTCACCATTTGGCAGGCTGCGCACCGTCAGCTGGGTGATCTCGAAGTCGAAGTCCACGCGGCCCTCGACGATGACCCGGGCCTCGGCCACCCGGCCGCCCTCCAGCGCATAGCGCCAGGCCGCGGCGATCTGGTCGGGCCCCTCGACATAGGACTGGCCTTTGCCCGATGAGCTCATCACCGGCTTCACGAAGCAGGGAAAGCCGACCTTGGCCGCGCCCGCCGCCAGCTCGGCCTCGGTGGAAGCGAAGGCGTAAGGGCTGACCGGCAAGCCGAGTTCCTCGGCGGCGAGGCGCCGGATACCTTCGCGGTTCATGGTCAATTGCGCGGCGCGCGCCGTCGGGATCACCACGCTGAGGCCCGCTGCCTCGATAGCCACCAGCTCGTCGGTGGCGATGGCCTCGATCTCCGGCACGATCAGGTGCGGCCGCTCGGCCTCCACCACCGCGCGCAGCGCCGCCGCGTCGGTCATGGCGATCACGTGCGACCGGTGCGCCACCTGCATGGCTGGCGCGTCCGGATAGCGGTCGACGGCGATCACCTCGCAGCCCAGCCGCTGCAGCTCGATGGTCACCTCCTTGCCAAGCTCGCCGGAGCCCAGAAGCATCACCTTGACCGCGGTGGGCGAAAGCGGCGTGCCGAGCTTCACGGAGGCTACAGCTTCGCCTTGGCGGCGGCGGCCACCGCCTCGGCGGTGATGCCGAAATGCTTGAAGAGCACCTCGGCCGGCGCGCTGGCGCCGAACGTGGTCATGCCGACGAAGGCGCCGTCCTCGCCGATGAAACGGTCCCAGCCTTGGCGAACGCCGGCTTCGACCGCTACGCGCACCGGCGTCTCGCCGATCACCTGGGCCTGGTAGTCGGCCGGCTGAGCGTCGAACAGCTCCCAGCAAGGGGTGGAGACTACCCGCGCGCCGATCCCCTCGGCCTCCAGCAGGTCGCGCGCGGCGACGGCCAGAGAGACCTCGGTGCCGGAGGCGAAGATCGTCACCTGCGCCGGCTTGCCGGCGCCCATCAACTGATAGGCGCCCCGAGCCGAGAGGTTCTCGCCGGCGACGGTGGCGCGCACCGCCGGGACCTTCTGGCGGGAGAGCGCCATCAGCGACGGAGCCTTGCGGGACTCCAGCGCCAGCTTCCAGCACTCGGCGGTCTCCACCGCGTCGGCCGGGCGGAAGACGTGGAGATTGGGGATCGCGCGCAGGCTGGCCACGTGCTCCACCGGCTGGTGGGTCGGCCCGTCTTCGCCGACGCCGATGGAATCGTGGGTCATCACGTGGATCACCCGGATCCCCATCAGGGCCCCCAGGCGGATCGCCGGGCGGCTGTAGTCGGAGAACACCAGGAAGGTGCCGGAATAGGGGATCACCCCGCCGTGCAGGGCCAGGCCGTTCATCGCCGCCGCCATGCCGAACTCACGCACGCCGTAGTGGACATAACGGCCGGCGTAGCCGGGGGCGTCGAAGGTCCCCATGTCCTTGACGATGGTGTTGTTGGAGCCGGTGAGGTCGGCCGAGCCGCCGACCATCTCGTGGATCACCGGCGCCAGCTTCTCCAGCGCATTGCCGGAGTGCTGGCGGGTGGCGGCGGCGGGTTTGTCGGCCTCGGCCTTGGCGATTAGTGCGTCCAGGTCCTTGAAGACGCCTTCGGGCAGGTCGCCAGCCATGGCGCGCTCGAAGGCCGCGCGCTTGGGCGAGGCCGCCAGCACCGCCTCCCAGGCCTTGCGGGTCTTGGCGCCCCGGCGGCCGGCGGCGCGCCAGGGCGTCAAAGCCTCGTCGGGCACCACGAAGGGCGGCGCCTCCCAGCCCATGGCGATGCGCGCGTCACGGATCTGGTCGTCGAACAGGGCGTAGCCGTGGCCGTGGGCGCTGCCCTCCATCGGCCCGGCGCCCTTCAGGATGACGGTCTTGCAGGCGATCAGCGTCGGCTTGTCCTGCCGGGTCGCCCAGCGCATGGCCGCGGCGATCTTCGCATAGTCGTGCCCGTCGACCTCCTTCACCGCCCAGCCGGCCGCCTTGAAGCGCATCAGCTGGTCGCCGGTCTCGGCGATGGTGGCGCGGCCGTCGATGGTGGTGTCGTTGTCGTCGAACAGGATGGTCAGCTTGTTGAGCTTGAAGCGGCCGGCAAGGCTGATCGCTTCGTGGCTGACGCCCTCCATCAGGCAGCCGTCGCCGGCGATCACCCAGGTGCGGTGATCGACCAGATCGTCGCCGAAGCGGGAATTCACATGCCGCTCGGCCATGGCCATGCCGACGGCGGTGGCCACGCCCTGGCCCAGCGGCCCGGTGGTGGTCTCGACGCCGGGCGTGTGGCCGTACTCCGGGTGGCCGGGCGTGATCGAGCCGAGCTGCCGGAAGTTCTTGATCTGCTCCATGGTCATCGCCTTCACCCCGGTGAGGTGCAGGACGGAATAGAGCAGCATCGAGCCGTGGCCGGCCGACAGCACGAAGCGGTCGCGGTCGGCCCAGTCCGGGCGGCTGGCGTCATACTTCAGGAACTTCGTGAACAGCACCGTGGCCACGTCGGCCATGCCCAGCGGCATGCCCTGGTGACCGGATTTCGCGCGGTTCACCGCGTCCATGGAGAGCGCGCGGATCGCGTTGGCCATCAACTGGAGGGGCGCAGGCATCGGGCTCCCGAGTCTTCTACGTTAAGGAATGGCGGCGGGGTCGCATGGGGAAACGCACGGGTCAAGAAAAGGGCGCGCTTTCGAAGCAGAGCGACGCAGGTCTATAGATAGGCGGCAGGAGGATGGCGATGAGCGGCGGCGAGAGCGCCCTGGACCTGGCGGCCCGGCGGCTGGAACAGGCGGTTCACCTGCTGGAGCAGCGGCTCGCCCAGCGGCTGAAGACCGCGGGCGATACGGTCGGCGGCCTGTTCGACCAGGACCGCGCCAAGCTGGCCGCCGAGCTGGACGAGGCCCGCGCCCGCGAGCGCGAGCTGGAAGCCGCCGGCGCCGAGGCCTCGGCCGCGCTGGGCCGCGCCATCCTGGAAATCCGCGCCGCGCTGAACGGCGCCGGCCCCTCATCGGCGGAGCACTAGGCCATGGCCCAGATCAGCGTCGAGGTGAACGGCCGCCCCTACGCCGTCGGCTGCGAGGACGGGCAGGAGGCTCATCTGCTGGAACTGGCCAAGATGTTCGACCACCAGGTCCGCCAGGTGGGCCAGGACATGGGCCAGCTCGGCGACACCCGCCTCTTCCTGATGGGCGCCCTGCTGCTGGCCGACGAACTGGCTGACGCCCGCAGCCGCCTTGGGGCGCTGCAGGCCGAGGTCGCCCGCCTGCAGGCCGACCGCGCCCGCGCCGAAAATCGCGCCGTCATGGCCCTGGAAGGCGCCGCCAAACGCATCGAGAAGCTGGCCAGCGAAGAGGCTTAGGGCCGCTTTCGCTTGAGGGGCGGCCGATCCTGGCGCAACCTCGGCTCGATTGGCCGGGGGGCTCCAGGTGAAAACGCTCGCTCTACCCTTCGTGGTCGTCTGCCTGCTGGGCTCGATCGCCGCGGTGCTGTTGGCGCCGACCGGAGTGCAGGTCTGGGCGATGGCGAGCTCGATGATCTGCATCCTGCTGATCCCCTCGACCTCGCGGCCGGTCTCGACGGCGCTGGCCGCACGCCTGCGGCCCTTGCTGGGGCTCGGCGTCGGCCTGGCGGTGCTGAGTCTGGCCTTGATCGTCGGCGGCGTTCAGTTCTGGCCGAACCACGATTCCGAGCGGGTGATCGGGCTCTCGGTCTGGCCGATGCTGCTGGGGATCGCCATCGGCTATACGCCCTTTCTGTCCCGCAACCTCAACCGCGCGCGGGCGGACATCGAGGCGTCCGGCGCGGTGACATCCGGGTCCGCATCTGTGCCCCTGGCGCGGGTGCGCGGCGACGTCGCGGCGGCGTTCCACCTGCTGCTTGACGAGCGCGGAACGGTGGGCTGGATCGCCGGGCCCTGGTTCCTGATATTCTGCGCCCTGCCGCTCGCCTTCCTGGATGTGGGCCTGCTGACGCGGCTTTCGCACCAATACCCGCTGGTAGCGCTCGTTCTTTTGATCCTGCTCCTGATCGCCTGGGGGGCCCTGCCGCTGATCGCCTCCATCCAGTGGGCGCGCCACATCGCCACCGGCCAGCGGCCGAAGCTGTTCGAAGTGCCGATCGGCCCTTTGTGGGGCTTCCTCTGGCGGCTGTTCCTGGCCGGGGTGGTGCTGCGGGCCGTGAGCGCCGCCGAGCCCTGGCTGCAGAGCCAGCTTCCTGGCGCGCAGCCCTGGCTGGTGAGCGGACTTTCGGGTCTCTTCAGCCTGCTCCTCCTGGTGGTCGTCAGCCCCTGGGCGATGGTGCTGGTGGCCGTGGCGCTGGGCTCGGAGGATCGTTCGACCTACAGCGCGTTGCGCGCGGCGCGCGGAACGGGGCACGGCTTCTATCTCGGCATGCTGCTGATCCTGGCGCCGATCACCCTGCTCTGGTGGCTGGTGGGCCTGGCGCCGGCCGCGCAGGGGCAAGGTCTTGGCGCGTGGCTTGGCTACTTCGTCTCGGCCCTGGCGGTGTTCCTGACCCTGATCGTGGCGACGACGTATCTCACCGGGCTCTATCTGCGCCGCCAGGACGCGACCCCGGTCTGAGGCTCCGCTTGAGAATGGGGGGCGACCGCACTACGTTACGCAACGGCGGGTCAGCTGCGGCCCACGTCGAAGGCGACATATTCCAGCGACCTTAATTCACTCTTAGGGAGCTGTCCCTGTTCGTGACCGTGGTTGCGAACACACGGCGCCCACCTGGTCTACCAGGTCGAGGGAATGAAACAGTCCTTCACGGTTCTCGCGGCGCCGCCACCCTTTCCCCTTAAGCCCTTCTTTTGCTGTAGGATCGCGGCGTGACCAAGCCGCTGGACAAGAAGACCCTGCGCGTCGAGATGCGCGTGCTGCGCCGCAGGCTGTTCGACGAGACGCCGGACGCCGCGCCCCGCGCCGCGCGCAAGCTGCCGGTCTCCCGCTTCAGCCGCTTCAGCCTGGTGGGGGCCTATTGCGCACAGGGGACCGAGCTCGACCCGGGGCCGATCCTGCAGGCGATCCTCGAGCTGAACGAAGGCCGCGCCCAGGCCGCGCTGCCGGTGGCCGTCGACAAGCGGTCGCCCTTGAAGTTCCGCCTCTGGCGGCCCGACCAGCCGCTGGTCGAGGACGCCTATGGCATACCCTCGCCACCAGCCTCGGCGCCCGAGGTGCTGCCGAACCTGCTGATCACGCCGCTGCTGGCCTTCGACCGCCAGGGCGGGCGGCTTGGGCAGGGCGGCGGCCACTATGACCGGACGCTGGCCACCCTTCGCCGACAGCGGCCGGTTTTCGTGCTGGGGGTGGCCTTCGCGGGCCAGGAGATCGACGCCGTCCCGGTGGCGCCCCACGACCAGCGGCTCGACGCCATCGTGACCGAGACGGAGTTCATCGAAGTCGTTAAGGAAGCGCCTGTGAGACATTCGACATGAGGATCGCCTTCTTCGGAGACGTGGTCGGCCGCGCGGGTCGCGACGGCTTGGCCGACCATCTGCCGGGCCTGCGCAAGCGGCTGGGGCTGGAGTTCGTCATCGTCAACGCCGAGAACGCCGCCGCCGGCTTCGGCATCACCGAATCCACGGCCCGCGAGCTGTTCGAAGCCGGGGCTGATGCGCTGACGCTGGGCAATCACTCCTGGGACCAGAAGGAGGCGCTGACCTACATCGTGCGCGAGCCGCGGCTGATCCGGCCGCTGAACTATTCCGCCTTCTCCGACGCGCCGGGCCGGGGCGCTCAGTTGTTCGAGACCGCCGGCGGCAAGCAGATTCTGGTGATCAACCTGCTGGGCCGCGTGCACATGGACAGCCTCGACGACCCCTTCGCCGCCGTCGACAAGGAACTGGAGGCCTGTCCGCTGGGCGCGGTGGCCGACGCCATCGTGGTCGATATCCACGCCGAGGCGACCTCGGAGAAGATGGCCATGGGCCACTTCTGCGACGGCCGCGCCAGCCTGGTGGTGGGAACCCACACCCATGTGCCCACCGCCGACTGCCAGATCCTCATCGGCGGCACGGCCTACCAGACCGACGCCGGCGCCTGCGCCGACTACGACAGCGTGATCGGCAACCAGAAGGAGGAGCCTCTGCGGCGCTTCACCACCCGCATCTCCGGCGGCCGCTACAAGCCGGCGGAGGGCCCGGCCACGGTGTGCGGCGTCTTCGTGGAGACCGACAACGCCACCGGCCTCGCCCATCGCGTCGAGCCGATCCGCCTCGGCGGCCGGCTGTCGCAGACCGTGCCGGCGGTGGAAGCGGTCTCAGTCTAGGACCAAGACCTCGTTCAAGGCGCCTTGGCGGTCTTCGACGGCTTCGGCGGGTGCAGCAGGCTCTGACGGGTGAGCTTGCCGGCTTTCAGGTGATCGAGCTTCTGGAAGCGGCGGTCGGTAATGGCCTTCCATTCGTCGAGCGTCACCTTGCCGTCGAGGTCGGTGTCGGCCGCCGAGATCGGTTCCGGCTCGTTGATCAGCGAATAGCGCGCGGCCCCCATCAGGCCGGCCACCGGCACGGTGTTGTCGTGCAATTGCGAGAGGTCGGGGCCAAAGCCGGTGTCATTGGCGGTCGGCCGGCCGGCCGGGCCGCCTCCGTTGCCACCGCCTCCGCTGCCGCCACCGCCACCGCCACCGCGGTTTCCGTGGCGACCGCGGCCGCCTCCGCCGAGGCTGCTGACCGTCGGGCCAGAGTCGAAAGTCTCGGTGCCCACCTCCGGGACCAGGTCATGCTCGTAGTGCTGCAGCTCGATGCCATCGACAATCCCGTCGCCGTTGCTGTCGACCACCTTGAAGGAGTGCAGGGCGTCGGCGCGGAACTCTTCCAGGCTGATCGATCCGTCGTGGTCGGTGTCCGCCTGGGCGAACCAGCGGTCGAACCCGTCCTTGCCGCGGAACGGCTCCCCGGACGGGCTGATGAACAGCTCCACCGGCTTCAGGCGCTCGCCGCGGGTCGGGCCGCCGCGCCAGCCGGGACCCTTGTCCGGCGGCGGGCCGGACGCGCACGCGCTCAGCGCGATCAGCAACGCCGGCACGATCAGGCGTCGATCCATATGGCAGGCCCCTAAGCTCAGTCCCCGACAGGCAACAAACCTGCCCGCTGCGGCCAAAATGCGCCACCCGCATGTCGGGCTGAAACCCTTTCCTCATGCGCGCGGAGCGGCTCTAGTAGCGGCGAAGCTAGAGGGGGAGGCGCATGCTCGCCAAGTTCGTCGTCCGGGTGATCTTCGGGGCGCTGGGCCTCTGGGTCGCTTCCAAGCTGGTCCCCGGCATCTATGTCCGCGACACCACCGTGCTGATCCTGGCCGCGCTGCTGCTCGGCGTGGTCAACGCCTTCGTGCGGCCGGTGGTCACCATCCTGACGCTGCCGCTGACCATCCTGACGCTGGGCCTGTTTCTGCTGATCGTGAACGCCGCGATGATCGGCCTGGTCTCGATCTTCATCCACGGCTTCGAGGTACATGGCTTGGTGGCCGGCGTGCTGGCGGCGATCGTCACCGGCATCTCGAGCTGGATCGGCGGCATGGTGCTGCGCGACGACCGGCGCGAGTACCGGCGCCGCTAGCTGGCCGCACCGGCGGCGATCAGCGCCTCGACCTCGGCCGGGCTATAGCCGGCCTGCGCCAACACTTGGCGGGTATGTTCGCCGAGCTTGGGGGCGGGGCCTGCAGGCCCCGTCGCCGTGGCCGGAAAGCGCACCGGCGCGGCCGGCGCCTTGAAACTGCCGCCCCAGCCGTCGGGCATGTCGACGAAGCAGCCGGCCTCTTCCGCCTGCGGGTCGGCGATGACGTCGTCCAGGCTGGCCATGGGGGCGAAGATGATGTCGGTCGTGCGCATCATCGCGCAGGCCTCCTCCAGGGTGAGCGCCTCGAACACCCGGTCCAGCAGGTCGCGGATCTCGTGCACCACGGCCATGTCGACGATGGGCGCCGCGCAGCGGGGCGCCTCGATCAGGTCGGCGCGACCGATGGCGCGCATCATCTGCGGGAAGTCGTTGGGGCCACGCTGCGAGACGCAGATCCAGCGCTCGTCCTTGGTGCGGAAATAGCCGGCGACGGCGCCGGGCCGCGTGTGGCGCGGCTGGGCGGTCAGGGCCTCGCCGTTGCGCAGCTTGATCGACATGTCCCAGCCCAGCGCATAGCAGCCGACCCGCATCAGCGCGGTCTCCACCTGCCGGCCCCGGCCGGTGCGATGGCGCTCGTGCACCGCGGCCAGCACGCCCGACAGCGTCGCCAGCGCGGTGACGTGGTCGCCAAAGCCCGGGCGCGACCCGATGGGCTCGCGGTCCGGCGGATTGATCGCCGAGGCCACCCCGCTGCGGTTCCAGAAACCAGTCAGGTCGAAGGCCGGCGTGTCGACGTCGGCGCCAGTCAGGCCATAGCCGGTGACGTTGGCGTAGATCAGCGCCGGCAACTCGTCCTTCAGGCTGTCGTAGTCGAGCCGCGCGCGCTTCAGGGCGCCTGGCCGCACATTGGTGATGAAGACGTCGGTGTCCCGCAGGATGGCGATCAGGGCGGCGCGGCCCTGCGCCTTGCCCACGTCCAGCACCACGCCGCGCTTGCCACGGTTCTCGTTCGAGAAGATCGGGTTGCCGGGGCACTCGGCGGTGTCTGGCCAGAAGCCGCGGGTGGCGTCGCCAGCGGCGCTCTCGACCTTGATCACCTGCGCGCCCCAGTCGGCCATCACCGCCGCGCAGCCGGGCCCCGCGATCCAGGTCGACCACTCCACGACCTTGAGGTCCGAGAGAAGGGGCATGGGCGCGTCCTCGAAGTCAGTTTTTCCACGACATGATGGGCTTTACGCGCGCGGACGAAAAGCGGCTTGGGCGACCATTTCGGGGCGGGGAATTCCCAGGTTCACTTGTGAAAGAGCGTGATATGTTCGTCTTTTGTTCAGGATAACGCAGATCGGTCGGAAGTCCAGAAAATCGCGGCTTTGAGCTGCGGGCCCAAGGCGTCCGGGCCCTGGCATCGAGGGTGGTCAGCTTTTGCGGAACCGCGCCACGTAGAAGCCGTCCAGGCCGCCCGCGAGGTGATGCGGCAGCACCCGCAGCGTCCCGTCCGGCCGCACGCTGGCCGCCGGCGCGCCGCCTTCGCCCGCGGCGATGGGATCCAGGGCGACACCCGGCGTGCGGCCAAGGAACGCCGCGACCTGGCCCTCGCCCTCTTCCGGCTCCAGGGAGCAGACGCAGTAGACCAGCCGCCCGCCCGGCTTCGTCCGGCGCGCGGCGGCGTCCAAGAGCTTGGACTGCACGGCGGCGAGGCCGGCGACGTCGCTGGGCTTGGCGGTCCAGAGCACGTCGGGGTGGCGGCGGAAGGTGCCGGTGGCCGAGCACGGCGCGTCCAGCAACACCGCGTCGAAGGTCCGCCTGTCCGGCCAGGTCGCGGCGTCGGCGGCCACCACCTCGGCGGTCATGGCGGTGCGGGCGAGGTTTTCCGCCACCCGCTTCAGCCGCACGGCGGAACGGTCGAGGCTGACCACCTCGGCCCCGGCGGCGGCCAGTTGCAGGGTCTTGCCGCCGGGCGCGGCGCACATGTCGAGGGCGATCTCGCCGGCTTTCACGTCCAGCAGCCGCGCGGGGATCGCCGCGGCGGCGTCCTGCACCCACCAGCTCCCCTCGGCGAACTCCGGCCAGGTCGAGAGGTCGCCGCGCTTGTCGGTGCGCAGGGTCCCGCCGGACAGCACCTGGGCTTCCAGCGGCGCCGCCAGCGCCTCGGCCTGAACGGGATCCTTTAGCGACAGGTCGGTGGCCGGCTCCTGGGCGATCACCGCGGCGATCTTGCGGGCCTCGTCCGGTCCGAAGGCCGCGCGCCAGCGGGCGTAGAGCCAGCTCGGCGCCATCAGCTCCGGATCGTCCAGTTCCGGCGGCTCGCGCAGCAGGCCGCGCAAGACGGCGTTCACCAGCCCCTTGAACATCTGCAGGGACCGGTCCTGGGCGACCAGGTCCACCGAGGTGGTCACCGCCGCGTGCGCCGGGGTCTTCAGCACGAAGGCCTGGGCGACGCCGAGCCGCAGGATCTGCACCACCTTGTCCGGCGGCGGCTTCTTGACGCGGGCCTGCAGGGCGGAGTCGATGGGGCCGAGGTGGCGCAGGGTGGCCATCACCAGGGCGCGGGCGAAGGCGCGGTCGCGGCCGTCGAGGGCGGCGAGCGCCGGGTGGCTCAGGCCCTCGTCCATGCCGGCGCGGCCGCTGAGCGCGGCGGTGAGCAGGTCGAGGGCGGCGGCGCGGGCCGGCAGGCCGACCGCGTCGTTGGGGGCGTTTGCGGGAGCTACATCAGTCACGCCGCGCGGCGTGCCCGCATCGGCGCGCCGGCGCAAGCGCCATCAGCATCAGGCCTTGGCGTCGCGCCAGCAGGAAAGCACCACGACGAGGAAGGTGAGCATCCCGAGCGCGGCCAGGATCGAGCCGCCGATCACCACGCCCTCGTACTGCGGCTTGCCGCCCAGCAACAGGGCGAGCGCCGGGATCATCACCACAACGCCGGCCGTCGACAGCAGGTAGTTGATCCAGCCGAGCCGGCCGCCCTTGCCGGAGAGCTGGTAGAAGGTTCCCATCAGGGCGAGGGTCGCCCAGCCGACCAGGTTGAGGTGGGCGTGCGCGGGCGCCAGCGTGAAGTCCTGCTTGGACCCCATGTACATGCCCCAGATCATGCCGCCCATCACGCAGAGCGCGCCGGTGCTGAAAAACGCCAAAGGCAGTCGCTTCATTTTAGGTGTCCTCCCCCGAAGATGGCGGCAGAGGACGCCAGTTTTGTCACCATGGCAACGCTTGGCCGCCGACGGCGCGCGTCCTAGATTGCCGGCATGACCGATCTGCCCCCCAACGCCGCGCCGGACAAGCCGCTGGCGCCCGCCGCCCGCCGCGCCCTGGAAGAAGCCGCCGCCCGCCACACGCAGGCCGCCGCCGCCGCCCAGCGCGCCGCCGAACAGGGCGGCCCCAAGGGCCTGGAACCCACCCGTTTCGGCGACTGGGAACGCAAGGGCATCGCGGTCGACTTCTGATCTTCCTTTCCCGCGAAGCGGGAGAGGGGGACCATTCGCCGAAAAGCGCATGGTGGAGAGGGCAAGCAGCAAGCCCCAAGCCTGAGGCTTTCCCTATCCACCCTCGGCTCTTCGCTGCGCTCGGCCGACGGTCCCCCTTTCCCACTCGTGGGAAAGGAAGCTACCCCGCCTGGGCCATTTCCGCGGCGATGCGGAGCGCGGCTTCGCGGGGGTCGTTGGCGGCGGTGATCGGGCGGCCGCAGACGATGTGCGAGGCGCCGGCCTTCAGCGTCTCCAGCGGGGTCGCCGCGCGGGCCTGATCGTTCTTCGCCGACCAGTCGGGCCGTACGCCGGGCGTCACCACCAGGAAGTCGCGGCCGCCCAGGCTGCGGGCCAGGTCCGCCTCGTGCGGGCTGGCGACCACGCCATCGACGCCGGCGGCGATCGCCTGATGGATGCGGCGTTCGACCAGCGCGCGCGCGGTCTCGGCATAGCCCACCTCGCGCAGGTCCTCGTCGGAGAGGCTGGTCAGCACGGTCACCGCCAGCACCTTCAGGCCGGACGCGCCGACGCCGCGCACCGCCGAGGCCATCACCTGCGGCTCGCCATGCACGGTGATGAAGTCGCCGCAGCCAGCCTGGGCGATGGCGGCGGCGGCGCGCTGCACGGTGGTGCCGATGTCGTGCAGCTTCCAGTCGAGGAACACCTGCTTGCCCTGGGCCTTCAGGTCGCGCGCCAGCCCCATGCCGCCGCTGGCCAGGAGCTCCAGGCCCACCTTGTAGAAACCGACCGCATCGCCCAGCGAGGCGACCAGGGCGCGGGCCTCGTCCACCGTCGGCAGGTCCAGCGCGACGATCAGGCGCCGATCCGCCTTTTGAGCGGGCGAGATCTGGGCGGCTTCGGACATGGCGAAGGCTCCGGGCAAGGGCGCGCAGGCCGAAGGGGTCGGCGCGGGCGATGAATTGGGCTAAGGCCCAGGGATGATCCATTGGGACTTCGCGGTCAACTTCTTCGTGGCGCTGTTCGCCCTGCTGGATCCGGTGGGCAATGTGCCGGTGTTCGCCGCCTCGACGGCGGGCGCCACGGGCCGCGAGCGCGTGCAGATCGCCTTCGTGATCTCGCTGTTCGTGCTGGGCTTCCTGACCTTCTTCTATTTCTCGGGCCTGGGGCTGCTGACCTTCTTCGGCATCTCCATGCCGGCCTTCCGCATCGCCGGCGGGGTGATCCTGTTCGTGCTCGGCCTGAAGATGGTCAACGACGATTTCACCGCCAGCTTCGCCCAGGCGGCCGAGACCGAGGCCGGCGACACCCGCACCTATGTGCGCCGGCACATCGAGCGGCTGATCGTGCCCTTCGCCATGCCGCTGCTGATCGGGCCGGGCGCGATCTCGACGGTGATCATCTATGCGAGCCAGGCCAAGGAATTCGGCCTGCCGGGAACGGCGCTCGGCATCGGCGCGATCCTGGCGGTGTCGGTGGCGACCCTGCTGTCGTTCCTGGCGACGCCCCTGATCAGCCGGCTGCTGGGCAAGATCGGGCTCTCGATCATCGTGCGCGTGCTGGGGCTGATCCTCTGCGCCATGGCCGTGCAGTTCCTGCTGGCCGGCATCGCCGATTCCACCCACGGCCTGATCCGCCCCGAAGCCGCCGCGCCGTACGCGAAATGACCGCGAAGCGAGTCATCCCCGCGAAGGCGGGGATCTAGTCTGACTACGTCTTCCGAAACCGTGGGCCCTGGGAGGCCATCAGCGCCAACGCCCAGTCGTCGGGGATCAGTTTGACGGCCGCGGCGATCGCCTTGTTGGGCGCGCCGGGCACACAGATCGAGCGGTTGGCCTCGACGGCCTCGTAGCCGGCGGCGGCCACCTCGTCGGCGCCCAGCCAGAGCCACGGCGGCGTCGACTGGGTGATCTGGGCGCGGGTCCCGGTGACGTCGTGGAACTCCGAATAGGTGAAGCCCGGGCAGAGCGCGCTCACATGCACGCCCTGGTTCTGGGTCTCCAGGTGCAGGCTCTGGGAGAACCGAACCAGGAAGGCCTTCACCGCGCCGTAGAGGGTGTGGCCCGCCGCGCCGGGGACCAGGCCGGCCAGCGAGGCGACGTTGACGATGCGCCCGAAGCGGCGGTGCAGCATGCCTGGCAGCACCCGGTGCGCCAGTTCGGCCGGGGCGGTCATCATCACCTGGATCACCTTGGCCTGGTCGTCCCAGCGGGTATCGGCATAGGCGCCGGGCAGGCCGTAGCCGGCGTTGTTGACGAGCGCGTCCACGGTGCGGCCGTGGGCGGTCAGGAAGTCGAGGATCTGCCCCGGCGCCTCGGGCTCGGCGAGGTCGGCGGTGACGGTGAGCGCCTCGACCCCGTAGCGCAGGGAGATCTCCTCGGCGAGCTTGTCCAGCCGGTCGGCGCGCCGCGCGGTCAGCGCCACGTCATAGCCGTGGCTCGCCAGGATGCGGGCGAAGGCCGCGCCGATGCCGGCCGAGGCGCCGGTCACCAGCGCCAGTCTGCGATCCATGGGGACCTCCTCGTCTTGAGGGCGAAACTAGGGCCGGGCGGCGGGCGTTCAAGGAAAAGCGTGGCCGATGGGGCCGCCCAGGCTTACGCGGCCGATTCCCCTGGGGCGCGGCGCGCCATTGAACGGGGTCCGGATTGGGTGTATCGCCGCCGCCGCGAGACGGCATCGGGCCGCCCAAGGGGACGCCGTTTTCGTTCCCGGAGAGATTGGATGGCTGATACGGCCGGGGGCGCCCCAGAGGCGTCCGAGGAGTCGCATCACTCCCCGCACAGCGAGAGTTTCATGGCCCTGGCCCTGGGCTCCATGGGCGTGGTGTTCGGCGACATCGGCACCAGCCCGCTCTACGCCATGCGCGAGGCCCTGCGGCACACCCGCGCCACCGTCGCGCCGGAGCTGGCGGTGCTGGGCGTCGTCAGCCTGGTGACCTGGGCGCTGATCCTGATCGTGACGGTCAAATACGTCATTTTCCTGATGCGGGCCGACAACAAGGGCGAGGGCGGCACGCTGGCGCTGATGGCCCTGGCCCAGCGGTTCGTCCCCCGAAGGTCCGGCTGGGTGCTGTTGCTCGGCATGGCCGGCGCGGCGCTGTTCTACGGCGACGGCATCATCACGCCCGCCATGTCGGTGCTGTCGGCGGTGGAGGGCGTGCGAGATGCGCCCGGCGTGCCGCACGAAGTGGCCGCGCTCACCGTGCCGATCACCGCGGGCATCCTCATCGTGCTGTTCCTGGTGCAGGCCAGAGGCACGGCCAGCGTCGCGAAACTGTTCGGCCCGATCTGCGCGATCTGGTTCCTGGTGCTGGCGGGGCTGGGCGTCTACCACATCGCCGAGGACCCCACGATCTTCCGGGCGCTGTCGCCGCACTACGGGATCATCTTCCTGATCGACAACGGCTTCCTGGGGTTCGTCATCCTGGGCAGCGTCTTCCTGGCGGTGACCGGCGCCGAGGCGCTCTACGCCGACATGGGCCACTTCGGGAAAGGCCCGATCCGCGCCGCCTGGGTGTTCTTCGTCCTGCCGGCGCTGCTGTTGAACTACCTGGGCCAGGGCGCGCTGGTGATCCACCATCCCGGCGCGCATGTGGATCCGTTCTACCGGATGATCCCGCAGGTGATCTATTGGCCAGTGCTGCTGCTGGCCAACGCGGCTTCAGTGATCGCCAGCCAGGCGGTGATCACCGGCGCCTTTTCCATGACCCAGCAGGCGGTGCAGTTGGGCCTGTTCCCGCGCATCTCGATCCTTCGAACCTCCGAGACCCAGGCCGGGCAGATCTATGTGCCCCAGGTGAACCAGGCCCTGATGATCGGGGTGCTGGTGCTGCTGTTCACCTTCAAGACCTCGTCCAACCTGGGCGCGGCCTATGGCATCGCGGTGACCGGGGCGATGTTCGTCGACACCCTGCTGTTCTTCGTGATCATCCGCTTCATGTGGAAGCGGCCGCTGTGGATGGCGCTGCTGGCGGTCTGCGGGTTCGGGGCGGTGGACATGACCTTCATCTCCTCGAACCTGTTGAAGATTCCGGATGGCGCCTGGCTGCCGCTGGCGCTGGGCTTCACCATCGTGGTGATCATGTGGACCTGGACCCGTGGCGCCCAGATTCTCACCGAGAAGACCCGCCGCGACAGCGTGCCCCTGCAGGACCTGGCCGAGATCCTCAAGAGCCGCGCCATGTACCGCGCGCCCGGCACCGCGATCTTTCTGACCTCCGACGCCTCGATGGCCCCAGTGGCCCTGATGCACAACCTGAAGCACAACAAGGTGCTGCACGCGAAGAACATCATCCTGACCATCGAGACCGCCGAGACCCCGCGGGTGTCCGACGAAAACCGCGTGCGGATCGAGGAGGTCAACGACGACTTCAAGAAGCTGATCGTCTCCTACGGCTTCATGGAGAGCCCGAACCTGCCCAAGGCGCTGGGCCTGTGCCGCAAGCTCGGGGTGAAGTTCGACATCATGGCCACCAGCTTTTTCTTAGGGAGGCGCTCGGTGGTGCCCTCGGCGCAGTCCGGCATGCCGCTTTGGCAGGACAAGCTGTTCATCTTCCTGATGAAGAACGCCGCCAATCCCACAGACTTCTACAAGATCCCGCCGGGCCGGGTGGTGGAGCTTGGCACCCAGGTGACGGTCTAGGGCGCCGGCGTCGATGGCTTGGGCAACGATCTTCGCCTTCGCGGGCGACGCCATGTGGGTGATCGCGCTGGCGATCATGTTCGGCGCCTCGCGCCAGGCGTGGGGCCAGACGCAGGGCCGCCCGAAGGTGCGATTCCTGGGCGGCCAGATGCCCCGGGGGATCGCGTTGTGGTTCCTGCCCGCCGCCGCCTTCGTCGCCAGCCTCTGGCTCGCCCTGCAGGCCCGTGAGACCGCCGAGCAGACCGTCATGGTCGTCTTCGGCGTCCGCGCCGTCAGCGCGCCCCTGCTGGCGATCCTGCACCTGCGATGGCTTCGCGACGCGCTCGAGACCTAGGTCTTGAAGACGCTAGACTTGAAACTGTCGCCCGTTCGCCCTTAAAGGCGCGCGACCCTTTCTCTCTCCCACTTTCGTCAGGACTTTGGCCATGGCCGACAAGCCCATCAAGAAGGTCGTGCTCGCCTATTCCGGCGGCCTGGACTCCTCGACCATCGTCAAATGGCTGCAGACCGAGCTGGGCGCCGAGGTCGCGACCTTCACCGCCGACCTCGGCCAGGGCGAGGAGGTCGAGCCGGCGCGGCAGAAGGCCATCACACTGGGCGTGAAACCCGAGTACGCCTTCGTCGAGGACGTGCGCGAGGAGTTCGTCCGCGACTACGTCTTCCCGATGTTCCGCGCCAACACGGTCTATGAGGGTCAGTACCTGCTCGGCACCTCGATCGCCCGGCCGCTGATCGCCAAGAAGCAGATCGAGATCGCGCGCAGGATCGGCGCCGACGCGGTCGCCCACGGCGCCACCGGCAAGGGCAACGACCAGGTGCGTTTCGAGCTCGCCTACTACGCCCTGGAGCCCGACATCCGGGTGGTGGCGCCCTGGCGCGAGTGGGACTTCAAGAGCCGCGAGGCCCTGCTGGACTTCGCCGAGAAGCATCAGATCCCGATCACCAAGGACAAGCGCGGCGAGGCGCCGTTCAGCGTCGACGCCAACCTCTTGCACTCCTCCTCCGAGGGGAAGGTGCTGGAGGACCCGGCCATCGAGGCGCCGGAGTTCGTGCACATGCGCACGATTTCGCCAGAAGATGCGCCGGACAAGCCCACCGTCTTCACCATGGACTTCGAGAAGGGCGACCCGGTCGCCATCGACGGCCAGAAGCTCTCGCCCGCCGCCCTGCTGACCAAGCTCAACCAGCTCGGCCACGACAATGGCGTTGGCCGGCTGGACCTGGTGGAGAACCGCTTCGTCGGCATGAAGTCGCGCGGCGTCTACGAGACCCCGGGCGGCACGATCCTCTTGGCCGCCCACCGGGGCATGGAGTCGATCACGCTGGATCGGGGCGCCATGCACCTGAAGGACGAGCTGATGCCGAAGTACGCGTCGCTGATCTACAATGGCTTCTGGTTCGCGCCCGAGCGCCAGATGCTGCAGGCGGCCATCGACCTGTCGCAGGAGATGGTCACCGGCCAGGTCAAGGTGAAGCTCTACAAGGGCGGCGTCACGGTCATCGGCCGCACCAGCCCCTATTCGCTCTATGACCAGGACCTGGTGACCTTCGAGGAGGGCGCCGTGGCCTACGACCACCGCGACGCCACCGGCTTCATCAAGCTCAACG
>DATAUR010000080.1:0-5038 GCA_036268175.1 Phenylobacterium sp.
GCCCTGGCCCTCATCCAGCATGTCGTGCTCGCCGGGCACGTGGAAGACCTGCAGGCCCGCGGCCTTGATGATCTGGTCGGCGTCGTCGAACTCCTGGTCCCGGGAAAGCTGGGTGATGTCGCCGGTGTGGATGATGAAGTCGGGCTTCTGCGGCAGGGCCAGGATCTTTCCCACCGCCTCCCGGTAGGTGCCCGCCGCGTCGGGGTTGGCCGCCTTGTTGAAGCCCACGTGGCTGTCGCTGACCTGCAGGAAGCTGAAGTCCCCTGTGTGAGACCCGGGCGTCTTCATCGGCGCGGCGATGGCCTGGTCCAGGCTGATCGAGCTCGCCAGGCCGCCGCTGATCGTGAAGACGGCGCCGGCGCCGGCCCAGCCGCCCATGCATTTCAGAAAACCGCGGCGGTCCTGGCCGTCTCTGGGGTGGTCGCTCATGGGAAGCTCCTTGGGGTTGGGTTCGGGTTCGATCGGGGGTTCGAAAGGTCAGACCGCCGGGGCCGCGGATTTATTCCCGGCCCTCGGCCAACGTCGGTCTGGCGAGGGGTTGAGGGGGCGCTGTCTGGGTCAGCGCCCCCTCGCGCCGCGCCCACGGGGCTGGGTTTCAGCGGGCGGCGGCGAACGGATGGACCAAAGGATTTAGGCGGAAGGTTCAGGGACGCGCGCTCCGGTCGGGCCAGGGCGTCATGGATCGCAAGACGCCGTCGCGCCGAACGAGGCCGTGGAACAGGGCGGCGGCCACATGCAGACCGATCAGGCCGAGCATTAGCCAAGCGGTGAGCTCGTGGATCTCGTGGAACAGGCCGACCAGCGGCTTGTCGCGGGCCATCACCTTGGGCGCTTCGAAAATGAAGAGCTGAAAGGGTTTCCCCCGGGCGAGGCTCTGGATCAGGCCGGTGAGCGGTTGGACCAGCATCAGGACGTAGAGCGCGCCCTCGGTGACGCCTGCGGCCAGGCGCTGGGCGGCGGGCAGGCTGCGGGGCAGCGGCGGGCGCACGGCGAAGCGCAGCCGCCAGCCCAGCCGCGCCACGGCGACGATCCAGAGCGTCACGCCCAGCGAGCGGTGCAGGGTCAGAAGCCGTGCCGCCTGGTCGCCATCGCGGGCGAGGCTGAGCGACCAGGCGCTGGCGAACAGCACCACGATCAGCGCCACGCTGGTCCAGTGAAAGGCGCGGCTGATGGCATCGAACCGGGTCGGCGGCGCTGTGAGCTGCCGCTGGGGCGGCAGGGTGACAAGGGCGTTCATCTGAGCTGGCTCCCGCGCGGCGGGCGTCGGGACCGGCTGCGCAGTCACCAGACCGGGGCGCGCGCGGATTTATTCCCGACGCCGCCCGCCGAGCCTCGCCACCGCCAAGGTTTCGCTGGCGAAATCGCCAGGAAGCAGAGACAGGGTGGAGATCGAGGCGAAGCGATCGGTGGACCGATGACGGATGTTCCAGGCCCGGGCGCGGACCTCGCGGAGCGGATGCGCGAGGCCGTCGCGCAGCATGTCGCCGGCCGGCTGGTAGAGGCGCAGGCCGGCTACCGCGCCGTGCTGGCCGAGCGGCCGAGCCACGCCGAGGCGCTGAGCATGCTGGCCCTGATCCTCACCGACGGACCGGACCTGAACGAGGCCGAGGTGATCGTCCAGCGCCTGCTAGCCGTGCGGCCGGAGGATGGCGCGAGCCTGCTGTGCCTGGCCCGCCTGCGGGTGCGCCAGGGCGACGACGCGGCCGCAATCGAGCTCTTCCAGCGGGTGGCGGCCCGCCAGCCGAACCTCGCGCCGGTACAGAATGAACTGGGCGTCTCGCTGAACCGCCTGGGCCAGCGCGACGAGGCGCTCACGGCCCTCGACCGGGCGCTGGCCATCGACCCCGCCTACGCCGTGGCGCGGGGCAACCGGGCCATGGTGCTGTTCGACGCCGGCCGGTTCGACGCGGCGACCGAAGCCCTGCTGGCGGTCCTCGCCAACGGCGATCCGGGTCTCGCCGAGATGCGCGCCTCGCTGATCGGCACGCTGGTCAAGGCCGCGGCCAAGGCCCGACGCCTGTCGGAGGCCGAGGCCGCCATCCGCGCTCAGATCGCCGCCGGCAATGCCGATACCGACAGCTTCGAGCAGCTCGCTCGCCTGTTCGACTTCGCGCGTCGCCCGCAGGAG
Source organism: Phenylobacterium sp. (assembly GCA_036268175.1). Classification (GTDB taxonomy): domain Bacteria; phylum Pseudomonadota; class Alphaproteobacteria; order Caulobacterales; family Caulobacteraceae; genus Phenylobacterium. The sequence continues at coordinate 2,129 of DATAUR010000080.1, forward strand.
GCGCTGGCGATCCGCAACGAGCTTTCCCGCCGCGCCGGCGTGCAGCGCAAGGGCCCGGCGCGAGCGCCCCGCGACACCATCGCCGTGGTCGGCGCGGTGGGCGCGGGCCATGTGCCCACCCGCTACCTGCTGGACCCCGAGGTGTTCACCACCCTCTTCGTGGGCCTGCTGTCGCCGGAACAGCCGGACGCGCCCCTAGGCTCCATCGAGGTCTCGTCGCTCGCCGAGGCCGGGGTGATCTTCAGCACGCTCGGCGACGCCCACCGCGACTGGGGCCAGCTAGCTGAAGCCGAGGCGTTCTGCGCGCGGCTTGGCAAGCCGGTGGTCAATCCGCCGGCCAGCATCCGCAAGACCGGCCGCGACGCCGCGCCCGCCCTGTTCGGCGACATTCCCGGCCTGATCGCGCCAAGCGCCACGCCGATCACGCCCAAGGCGCTGGCGGCGCTTTCCATTGATGCGCCGGTGCTGGTCCGCCCGCCCGGCGACCACGGCGGCGAGAACCTGGTGAAGCTGACCACCGCCAACGACCGCGACGCCTATCTGGCGGCCGATCCGGAGGTGAGCCTGCTGCTCACCCCGTTCCACGACTTCCGCTCGCCCGACGGGGCGTGGCGCAAGTACCGGCTGATCTTCGTCGATCGGCAGGTCTTCCCCTTCCACCTGGCCATCGGCGAGGACTGGCTGCTGCACTACTGGCGCGCCGAGATGGCCAAGTCCGACTGGAAGAAGGCCGAGGAAGAACGCTTCCTCGACGACTGGCGGGGCGTTTTCGGGCCCACGGCGGCCGCGGCGCTGGAGGAGACTGCACGGCGCCTCGACCTCGACTACGGCGGCGTCGACTGCGCGCTCATGCCCGACGGCCAAGTCCTGCTGTTCGAGGCCAACGCCACGATCCTGTTGCACCTGGACGAACCCGCCAAGGACTTCCCCGGCAAGCATCGCCATGTGCCGAAGATCCGCGAGGCGTTCACAAGGCTGATCCACGCGCGGGCGGATGGGCGACAAGGCTAGCCGCGTCGCCGGCCGCCGAGGCGTACTGCACCGCCGACAGCAGGTTGCCGTCGGGATCGCGGAACCAGACGACGCGCGCGCCATCCGGCGCCTGCCAGACACCGTTTGCCTCATGCCGGAAGCCTTCGTGCCGTTCGATCGTCACCCCGGCCCGCATCAGGGCGTCGGCAATCGCATCGGCGTCCGCCACGGCGAAGCCCAGCACGGTGTGCTCCGAAGGCTGTGTCGACGGCACGGGCGAAAGCCGCAACTCGCCGCCACCGACATTGAACACCCAGGCGCCGTGCGACTGGCCGGCGACCGTCAGCCCCAGCACCTCCTCGTAGAACCGCCGCGCCTCCGCCATCCGCGAGGTCCAGACAAGGGTTTGCAGCCGCGCGGACGTAAGCATCGCCGGGTCTCCTGGGATTTGGCGTTGAGGATCGCGGCCGACCGTCGGGCCGGTGTCGCGGAAGTGGTTTGTCCGAAGGGGTCGAACATGGCGGGCCTCGCACACCCCGCCATTGATCTCACGGTTGCCAGTGTGCCTGCCCCTCCAGCTTGGTCAAGCTCCGCCGTGAGATGCAGGCCTCGGTTCACCCACCCTGGACTCCGCCCACCCAAATCCCTAGAACCCCGCGCTTCCCCTGCGTCGGTTGCGTCCGATCCGCACCCCAGGTTTGAGCGAGCGCTATTATGAAACGTCCCATCACTTCCGGCCGCGAGGCCCCTCGGGGTCCGTCGCAGCGGCAGCTTCGGGCCGGCGAACTCACCCGTCACGCCTTGGTGGAAATCCTCCGCGAGGAGGAGATCAACGATCCGGACCTGGCGGGCGTCTCGGTGACGATCACCGAGGTTCGCATGAGCCCGGACCTGCGCCACGCCACCGTGTTCATCGAGCCCCTGGGCGGCGGCGACCCGGCGAACGTCGTGGTCAAGGCGCTGAACCGGCACCACAAATTCCTGCGCGGGCGTCTGGGCCACGCCATCGACATGAAGTTCACCCCGGCGCTGAAATTCCTGCACGACGAGACCTTCGACGAGGCGGCGCGGATGAACCGCCTGTTCCAGGACCCGCGCGTGCAGCAGGACCTGATCCCTACAGAGCCGTCGGACTCCTGGAAGGACGAGGACTAGGTGGCTCGCAAGCGCAAGGGCGACGCCGTCTCAGGCTGGGTCTGCCTCGACAAGCCTTATGACCTGACCTCGACCCACGCCGTCAGCCGCGTGCGCCGCGCCTTCAACGCCCAGAAGGCGGGGCACGCCGGCACGCTCGACCCGCTGGCCACCGGCATCCTGCCCATCGCGCTTGGCGAGGCGACCAAGACGGTTCCCTTCCTGATGGACGCCGACAAGGCCTATCGCTTCACCATCGCCTGGGGCGTCACCACGGCGACCTACGACCGCGAGGGCGAGGTGATCGTCCAGTCCGACGTGCGCCCGACTGTCGCCGAGGTGGAGGCGGCCCTGCCCGCCTTCGTGGGCGAGATCAGCCAGGTGCCGCCGGCCTATTCGGCCATCAAGGTCGACGGCGAGCGCGCCTACGACCTGGCCCGGGCCGGCGAGACGGTGGAGCTGGCGGCGCGGATCGTCACCGTCCATTCGGCCCGGGTGGCCGAGGTTCCGGACCCCGATCACATCACGCTGGAGATCGAGTGCGGCAAGGGGACCTATGTCCGCGGCATCGCCCGCGACTTGGCCGCCATGCTAGGGGCCTGCGGGCACGTGAGCGCGCTGCGCCGCACCCGCGTGGGGGGCTTTACGGAGCAATCCGCGGTAACGCTGGAATTGCTTGAGGATTTGGGCTATGAGGCCCGCCAGTCGGAGCTATTGCTTCCGGTCGAGACCGCCCTGGACGACATCCCGGAGCTGGCCGTGACCGCCGAAGACGCTTTCCGGCTGAAGCAGGGACGCGCTATC
>DATAUR010000081.1:0-4714 GCA_036268175.1 Phenylobacterium sp.
ACCGCGACGACGACCGGCTGGCCTGGACGGCGGTCGACGCCATGTCGCCGGCCGAAACCGCCTTCTTCCGCGAGCCGGAGACCTTCGAGCGGATCGTTGGCGAGGTGCTGCCGGATCTCGCCATGCGGCGAGAGGGTGGCACGCTGCGCCTTTGGGCGGCGGCCTGCGGCACGGGGCAGGAGGTCTATTCGCTGGCCATGGCGCTGGAGGAATCCGCGCCGGCCGGGGTGACCATCGAACTCTTCGCCTCCGACCTCTGCGAGCGGCGGCTGGAGAAGGCCCAGGCCGGCGTCTACAGCCAGTTCGAGGTGCAGCGGGGGCTCTCCGCGCGCCGGCTGGTGCGCCATTTCGAGGGACTGGACGACGGCTTCGTCCTGTCGCCCAGGGTGCGCCAGAGGGTGCGCTGGCGGCGCGTCAACCTGATGGACGACCCGGCTCGGCTTGGCCAGTTCGACCTCGTGCTCTGCCGCAACCTGATGGGCTATCTGCTGGAGGACGCCCGCGCCCGGGTGCTGGCCAACCTGCAGCGGACCCTCAAACCCGGCGGCTGGCTGGTGCTGGGGGCGAACGAGACGGCGCCCGGGCTGCCGGCCATAGCCGAGCGGCCGGGTTTCCACGGGCGCGGCGCGGCGCGGGCGGCGGCCTAGCATCGCGCAACAGAAAACCCCGCCGCGGGCGCGACGGGGTTCTCAAGGAATTTCAGCGATGGACGCTTAGTTGTGCTTGGCGTCGTCGGCGGTGTTGGTCACCGCGTGACCCGCGTCGGTCACGTCCTTGCCCGCGCCGGCGACGGTGTTGCAGGCGGAAACGGCCAGGCTGGCGGCCAGAACGGCTAAGAGAACGAAGTTGCGCATATGAGTCTCTCCGGGGGTTTTAACTCGCGGCCTTAAGAACCCCTACGCTGCCGCTTGGTTCCCTGCGCTCGACTCATCGGGATGCGGGGCGTCGGCCGCCGGCGTCGGGAACAACAGGCGCGCGGTGACGCCGCCCAGTTCGTTGCGCACCAGCTCGGCGCGGCCGCGAAGTTGCCGGGCGAAGGCGGTCATCAGCACGCGGCCGACGCCGGAGCTCATCAGGGCGTCCTCGCTGGCCTGGCCGTCGTCGGAGATTTCCAGCTCGGCCTCTTCCCCACGCACCCGGAAGGCGAGCGTCAGCACGCCGCCCCGGCCCGCGAAGGCGTGCTTCTGGGCGTTGGTGATCGCCTCGACGGCGAACAGGGCCAGCGGCGCCAGGCGGTCGGGATCGATCACCAGGGCGTCCACCGCCAGCTCGGTGCGCACCGAGGGGCCATGGCTGATCTCGCCGGCCACCAGCTGGGCGGTCAGCTCCTCGAGGAACGGCCGCAGGTCGACGCGCTTGAGGTCAGGGCCCTGGTAGAGGGCGCGATAGATCAGCGCCAGCGCGGTGATCCTTTGCCGGGTGTCGCTCATCGCCGCCCGCGCCGCCGGGTCGCTGAGCGCCCGCTGCTGCATGTTCAACAGCGACGAGATGACCTGCAGGTTGTTCTTCACTCGATGGTGAATCTCGCGCATCAGCGCGTCCTTCTGGGCGAGGTTGTCGCGCAGGCTCGCGTCGCGCCCGACGATGGCGTCGGCCATCTGCTCCAGGGTCTCGGCCAGCTCGCGGATTTCCGGCGGCATCTGCTCGGCCTGCACCGGTCGAACCGAAAAGCGGCCGCGGGCGTAGAGCAGGGCGATCCGCTGCAGATAGGCGATCCAGCGCACCACCACCCGGTCGGTGACCAGCAGCACCGCGGCCAACGCCAGGCCGAAGGTCATCAGCGGGAAGAGGATGCCGGAGAGTGGATTGAGCCAGGCCCAGGACAGGATGCCCGGCGATTGGGCCGAGAGCACCACATAGACCTCGTCGCCGGCCACCGGGGCGGCGGAATAGACCCGCCTTTGGCGCCGCGCGTCGGCGCCGTACCAGACCAGCGCGCCATTGGTCCGCACCTGGGCGCGCCAGCCGGGTGGCAGCGCCGGGAAGGCCTTGCCGTCGGTCTCGCTGATGTAGTGTCCCGAGGAATCCACCAGCGCCACGTCGGCGTGCGGCGGCAGCGTCGGGTCCGACGCCGAGGGTTGCAGGCTGGCCAGAGTGATCACCGCGGCGAAGGCCCCGTCGAACACTTTCGGCGCGCCGGCTCGCAACCCGGGCGGCGCCTGGCCGCCCATCCCGGGCGCCGTCGCGTCGGCCCGCACAGCCGCCAGGATGGATGGCTGGTCCGCTGACGTCGCGCCGGGATCGCGGGTGATGACCAGCTGGTCGCCGTGCTCCAGGCGCTGGAACCAGGGCTTCTGCATCCGCTGCGGATCGTAGGGCACGTCGCCGGCGGCGCAGGCCACCCGGCCGCGGCGGTCGAAGCGCACCAGGTTCGCATAGCCCGGAATGCGCCGGGCGACCTCGGCCAGCCGGTCGGCGCACTGATAGCCGATGGCGCCGGGCGCCAGCGTCTGCAGCAGGATGCCGGCGCCTTCCATGCGGCTGCGGGCGGTGGCCGCGCTGCGCTCGGCGGCGAAGCCGAGGTTCTGGCGCAGCGCCACGCGTTCGCGGTTGAAGGCGATGGCCGACTGGGCGACCCCCAGGATCAGCACGGGGAGCAAGGCGGCGGCGAGGGCGGCCGCCAGGCGGACCCTGATCGTGCTCAGCGAACCCCAATGCAAGCCCATCATGGGGCAAAGCCGGTCATGGAAGGCCGAGTTCCGTCCTCAACGGACGGTGCTTAGCCGCTCCGCATCGGCCAGGATAGACCGCATGGCGTCCCCCGCCGACGCGCCGTCGCGGTCGTAGGAGCCGTCTTCCAGGATGACATGCAACGCGCGGCGCGCCCGGCTGACCCGGCTCTTCACCGTGCCCACGGCGCAGTTGCAGATCTCGGCGGCCTCTTCGTAGGCAAAGCCGCCGGCGCCCACCAGGATCAGCGCCTCGCGCTGTTCGGCGGGCAGCATGGCCAGGCCCTGGCGCAGCTCGTCCAGCGCCACCGGGGCTTCCGGATCGTCCACCGCCACCAGGGTCCGCTCGGCGGCCTCCTGGTCGAGCTGGCTCTGGCGCCAGGAGCGGCGTTTCTCCGAATAGAACTGGTTGCGCAGGATCATGAAGGTCCAGGCCTTCATGTTGGTGCCCATCTGGAAACTGGCGCGCGCGTCCCAGGCCTTCATCATGGCGTCCTGCGCCAGGTCGTCGGCGGCGGCCGGATCGCCGCACAGGGTGCGGGCGAAGGCGCGCAGGTGCGGGATGAGCTGCACCAGCTCGCGCTTGAAACCTTCGTCGTCCGAGCCGGAACGGGAGGTGCGGGCCGAGGCGTCGCCGTCCATCAGCTCTGCTCCCCGGTCTTGCTGTCGGCGCGGCGCAGGATCGCCAGGAACTCGTCCGGCACATCCTCGTTGACCACTTCGTCGAACATCTGGCGCAGACGCACGCCGATCGCCTGCTGGCGCAGGCGGGCCTCATCCAAAGCGGCTGACGGCTTGCGTGGGTCCGGTGAAGGCATGTTTTCGATCATAGTTTCGGCGTTCCGCTTGCGCGGCGGCCGCCCCCTCTTAGCATCCTCGTCACCCATCAACGCCCGGCTCCGCTTCGAGTTCCCGTCCCGCGGCGTGTAAGATGCGGAAAACCCGCGGTTTTGGGAACAAGTTCCCGACCGTGGCGTTTTGAGATCATGATGGGGCCTTCGCCAGGGGAATGCTTTCGAGCGCCCGAAGCTTAAGTTGAGGCCGCCGCGTTCAATGCCAATGGGAGGGGTCAACCCTTGAGTCTGCTAGCTCGTCTTGCGCCGCACCTGCCCTACGTCCGCCGCTACGCCCGCGCGTTGACCGGCGACCAGACCACGGGCGACCATTATGTCCGCGTCGCCCTGGAGGCGCTGGCCGCCGGCGAGCGCACCCTGGAGGCCAACCTGACGCCGCGGGTGGCGCTCTATCACGTGTTCCACGCCATCTGGTGCTCCTCCGGCGCCCAGCTCGAAGGGCCGCAGGAGGACGACTATCAGGGCGACGACACCACGCGACGGCTGATGCGCATCGCGCCGCGCTCGCGCCAGGCGTTCCTGCTCACCGCGCTGGAAGGCTTCACGCCGTCCGAGGCCGCCCAGATCCTCGACACCGACTTCGCCGAGGTGGAGCAATTGATCGCCGAGGCGCAGTCGGAGATCGACGCGGAACTGGCCACCGACGTCCTGATCATCGAGGACGAGCCGGTGATCGCCGCCGACATCGAGGCCCTGGTCAAGGAACTCGGCCACACTGTGGTCGACATCGCCGCCACCCGCACCGAGGCGGTGGACGCGGTCGCCCGCAAGACGCCCGGCTTGGTGCTGGCCGACATCCAGCTCGCCGACGGCTCCTCCGGCATCGACGCGGTGAAGGACATCCTGGCGCGGTTCAACGTGCCGGTGATCTTCATCACCGCCTTCCCCGAACGCCTGCTGACCGGCGAGCGCCCTGAGCCCACCTTCCTGATCACCAAGCCATTCCAGCCGGAAACGGTGAAGGCGGCGATCGGCCAGGCGCTGTTCTTCCACCCGCGCCGGGCGTCAAAGCAGGCCGCCTGAGGCTCTGCGGAACGGCAGATCAACCTCCACGTTGGACAAGGGCGTCGCAATCGCGGCGCCCTTTTTCATTGGAGAGAAAAGCCATGCTCGGTTGGGCTCTGGTGTTTGCGGTCCTGGCGATCCTCGCCGGCTTCCTGGGCTTCGTGAGCCTGGCGGGCCTGGCGGCGA
>DATAUR010000082.1:0-21526 GCA_036268175.1 Phenylobacterium sp.
CCCACGGCGTTCAATCGCTCAAGTCGGCACTCCGATCCGCACCTGCCCCACCCGTCTCGCGCCTGGCGGCGCGATCCACCCTCCCCACAAGGGGGAGGGATGATATGAGAGCCCCATGAAGGTCGCGCTGATCCAGACCCGCACGCCGGCGACGCCGCAGGCCGCGCTGGCGCATGTCCTGCCGCTGGTCCGGGAGGCGGCGGCGGGCGGGGCTTCGTTCATCGCCACGCCTGAGGGCACCAACGTCCTGCAGAAGGACCGGAGCGTCCTGCTGCCGATGCTGACGAGTCAGGACGAGGACGTGGTGGTGAGCGGCCTGCGGGCGGCGGCGCGGGAGTTGGGCGTCTGGCTGCTGATCGGCTCGGCCCTGGTCAAGCGCGAGGACGGCAAGGCGGCCAACCGCTCGCTGCTGATCTCGCCGGAGGGCGCGATCGTCGCCAGCTACGACAAGCTGCACATGTTCGACGTGGACCTGCCGACCGGCGAGACCGCGCGGGAGTCGGCGACCTATGAGCCGGGCGCGCGCGCCGTCACCGCCCGGGCAGGCGAGCTGAAGCTGGGCATGACCGTCTGCTACGACCTGCGCTTTCCGGCGCTCTACCGGGCGCTGGCGCTGGCGGGCGCGGAGGTGATGACCATTCCGGCCGCCTTCACCCGGCCGACCGGGGAGGCGCACTGGGAGGTGCTGATGCGGGCCCGCGCCATCGAGACCGGCGCCTTCGTGCTGGCGCCGGCGCAGGGCGGCCGGCACGAGGACGGGCGTGGCACCTGGGGCCACTCCCTGGCCGTCGCGCCGTGGGGCGAGGTCATCGCGCGGCTGGATCATGACGAGCCCGGCGTGCTGTTCGCCGACCTGGACCTGGCCGCCGCCGCCAAGGCGCGCGCGGCGATCCCCAACCTGGTGAACGCCCGGCCGTTCGCCGAACCTGCGCGGCTGCCGTGATCCGCTACGCCCTCGTCTGCGACCGCGACCATGAGTTCGAAGGCTGGTTCGCCGCCTCGGCCGACTTCGACGACCAGCAGGCGCGCGGCCTGATCGAATGCCCGGTGTGCGCCACCAAGGCGGTGCGCAAGGCGATCATGGCGCCGGCCGTGGCCGGTACGAAGCGGCGCTCGCAAGACAGCAGCCCGGCGCAGAACCACGCCATGATGATGGAGGCCATGGGCCGGGTGCGCCGCCACGTGGAGGAGAACTTCGACGACGTGGGCGACGCCTTCGCCACCGAAGCCCGCGCCATCCACGAGGGTCGCTCCGAGGACCGCGGCATCTACGGCCAGGCGACCTCGGCGGAGGTGCGCGACCTGGTGGAGGACGGCGTCCCCATCGCGCCCCTGCCGCCCGAGCCGGTGAAGAAGAGCGAGCTGAACTGAGGGCGTGAATGCCTTGTGTGGCGCATCGGCCACACTACATCCGGTTGGCCGGGCCGTGCTTGATGAGGCGGCCCCGAAATTTCGCCTATTCAAGGGGACCTGATGAACATCGACGTCTATTCCGACCGCGCCAAGCAGGCGATCCAGTCGGCGCAGAGCCTGGCGCTGGCCCGCGGCCACCAGCAGCTCGCGCCCGAACACCTGTTGAAGGTGCTGCTGGAAGAAAAGGACGGGCTAAGCCGCGCGCTGATCGAGAGCGCCGGCGGGCGGCCCGACGAGGCCGACAAGGCCACCGACATCGCGCTCGGCAAGATGCCCAAGGTGGAGGGCGGGTCCGGCCAGCTCTACATGAAGCCCGACACCGCGCGCCTGTTCGCGGGCGCGGAGCTGGGCGCCAAGGAGGCGGGCGACGCCTTCGTCACCACCGAGCGGCTGCTGATCGCCATCTCCAAGGACGGCGGCGACGCGGCGAAGATCCTGAAGGACGCCGGCGCCTCGACCCGGGCGCTGGAAGACGCCGCGGTCGCCATGCGCAAGGGCAAGACCGCGGATTCGGCCTCGGCCGAGGAGGGCTATGACGCGCTGAAACGCTACGCCCGCGACCTGACCCAGGCGGCTCGCGACGGCAAGCTCGACCCGGTGATCGGCCGCGACGAGGAGATCCGCCGGACCATCCAGGTGCTGTCGCGGCGCACCAAGAACAATCCCGTGCTGATCGGCGAGCCTGGGGTCGGCAAGACCGCCATCGTCGAGGGCCTGGCCCTGCGCATCGTCAACGGCGACGTGCCGGAGAGCCTGAAGGACAAGAAGCTGCTGTCGCTGGACATGGGCAGCCTGATCGCAGGCGCGAAGTACCGCGGCGAGTTCGAGGAGCGGCTGAAGGCGGTGCTCACCGAGACCACCGCCGCCGAGGGCTCGATCATCCTGTTCATCGACGAGATGCACACGCTGGTGGGCGCCGGGAAGTCGGAGGGCGCCATGGACGCCTCCAACCTCTTGAAGCCGGCGCTGGCGCGGGGCGAACTGCACTGCGTGGGCGCGACGACGCTCGATGAGTACCGCAAGAACGTCGAGAAGGACGCCGCCTTGGCGCGCCGGTTCCAGCCGGTGTTCGTGACCGAGCCGACGGTGGAAGACACCATCTCCATCCTGCGCGGCCTGAAGGAGAAGTACGAGCTGCACCACGGGGTGCGGATTTCGGACAGCGCCATCGTGGCCGCCGCGACGCTGTCGAACCGCTACATCTCCGACCGCTTCCTGCCCGACAAGGCCATCGACCTGATGGACGAGGCGGGCAGCCGGGTGCGCATGGCGGTGGATTCCAAGCCCGAGGAGCTGGACGAGATCGACCGGCGCGTCGTGCAGTTGAAGATCGAGCGCGAGGCGCTGACCAAGGAGACCGACGCCGCCTCCAAGGCCCGGCTGGAGAAGCTGGAGGACGAGCTGATCGAGCTGGAGGGCCAGTCGGAGGACATGACCGCCAGGTGGCGCTCGGAGAAGGAGAAGGTCTCCTCCGCCGCCCAGATGCGCGAGGCGGTGGACCGTCTGCGCGCCGAGCTGGTCAACGCGCAGCGGCGCGGCGACCTGCAGCGGGCGTCGGAGATCGCCTATGGCGAGATACCGACGCTTGAAAAGCGCCTGGCCGAGGAAGAGGCCAAGGCCGACCAGGACGCGGTGTCGCCGGAGGTGGTGGACGCCGAGCAGATCGCAGCCGTGGTCTCCCGCTGGACCGGCGTGCCGGTGGAAAAGATGCTGGAGGGCGAGCGCGAGAAGCTGCTCTCCATGGAAGAGGCCCTGCGCGCCCGGGTGGTCGGCCAGGAGGAGGCCCTGCTGGCGGTGTCGGACGCGGTGCGCCGCGCGCGCGCCGGCCTGCAGGACCCCAACCGGCCGATCGGCTCGTTCCTGTTCCTGGGCCCCACGGGGGTCGGCAAGACCGAGCTCACCAAGGCCTTGGCCGAATTCATGTTCTCCGACGAGCACGCCATCACCCGCCTCGACATGAGCGAGTACATGGAAAAGCACTCAGTGAGCCGGATGATCGGGGCGCCTCCGGGCTACGTCGGCTACGACGAGGGCGGCGCGCTAACGGAGGCGGTGCGCCGGCGGCCCTATCAGGTGCTGCTGTTCGACGAGGTGGAAAAGGCCCACCCCGACGTCTTCAACGTGCTGTTGCAGGTGCTGGACGACGGGCGGCTGACCGACGGCCAAGGCCGCACGGTGGACTTCCGCAACACCCTGATCGTCATGACCTCCAACATGGGCTCGGAATTCCTGGCCACCTTGCAGGACGGCGAAGACGTGGAGGACGCGCGGCCCTCGGTGATGAACGTGGTGCGCCAGCACTTTAGGCCGGAGTTCCTGAACCGGATCGACGAGATCATCCTCTTCAAGCGGCTGGGCCGCAGCGAGATGGACGGCATCGTGACGATCCAGCTGCAGCGGGTGGAAAAGCTGCTGGGCGACCGGCGGATGTCCATCGCGCTCGACGCCGGCGCCACCCACTGGCTGGCCGAGCGCGGCTACGACCCGGTCTATGGCGCGCGCCCGCTGAAGCGGGTGATCCAGAAGGAGCTGGTGGACCCCATCGCCCGCAAGCTGCTGGCCGGGGACCTGGAAGACGGCGCGGTGATCGAGGTCACCGCCGGCCAGGACGGCTTGGTCATCGGCCGGGCGAAGGTGCACTGAGGACCTTCCTTTCCCGCAAAGCGGGAGAGGAAGTTCGTCACGGATCCTGCGGCCGCGCCGCAGCCCTAGAACTCGAAGGTCGTGATCCTGCCGCCCTTGGTGACCACCCGGCGCATCATCGCCAGGCTCGGCCCGGCTTTCGGCCCCGCCACCGGCTTGGCGAGCGTCACCGCGTACCAGGCGCCGTCCGGCAGGTTGGTGAAGGCGAAATGGTCGGCGGCGTCGCAGGTGACCCGCTTCACATAGGGGTTGGAATCCCCAGGCGGCGCCTGGTTTTGGCGGCTGCGGACGTCGTCGACCGGTAGGGCGGCGCGCAGGTCGGAGCGGTAGAGCACCTGCATGCGCCGGCGCGCCCAGGGCGTCTCCGGCGTCAGCACCACGGTCGCGCCGGCGCAGCTGTAGCGCACCGCGCCGGTGTGGCTAAGGGCGCCGGCGAGCGTGTTGCGGCCCGGGACCAACGACCAGGAGAAGTCGCCGGGGCGGAAGACGCTGTCGTCGGCCGGCGGCGGCGGAGGCAGGCTCGCCGCGCGCCCGGGCGGCGGCGGGCCATACATCGGAGCACAGGCGGAGAGCGCGCCCAGAAGGGCGGCGGCGGCGAGGAAACGAACGCGGTCGGCCATGCAGCGAGCTTATAGGCCAATGCGGCGAAATCGCGCCAGACCCCGTAAATGTCCTGGAAGGGTCACAGCTGCGCGATGGCCAGGACCAGGATGCCGGTGAGCAGGACGAGCGACGCGGTCACGGTGATGGTCCAGATGAGCAGGGTCTTGAGGATCGCGCCCAGGATGCTCGAGCCATAGGCGCCGCGCAGGGTCTGGAACAGGTTCACCGGCGTCCACAGCGCCACGAAGCCGAACCACCAGGGCATGGCGGCGAGCGGCAGGACCAGGCCCAGCCCATTGGTCAGGAAGCTGAAGGACAGCAGGTTCATCGCCACCAGCAGGTGGTCGTAGAGGAACACCTCTCTTTTCTTGCGGTAGACCAGCGCCAGGCTGAGCCCGATCACCGGCAACAGCACCACCGCCGCCCGGTGGCCCCAGGTGAACACCACCGACCAGTAGTAGTCCGGATTGTCGACGGCCTTGCGGATACCGCTCTTGAACCAGGCCTTCGAACGCGGGGTGCCGGCCGGCGTGGGCGGATTTTCCGGCAGGCCCTGGGCGACGCGGTCGGCGCCCGCCAGCGCCTCGGCATAGCGGGCCTGCGCCCGTTGCAGGTGGCGAGCGTAGGCGGCCTCGACCTTGGGGCGGTTGGCGTCGGGGTCCTTGAGGTCGTCGGCGCGGTCGTTGGCGGCGTCCCGCAGCCAGCCCTGCAGGTCCGTCGCCGCGTCCTTGCGGATGCGGGCGACCTCGTCGGCCCGGCCCTGCGGGGTGGCGAGCAGGGCGGCGTGCGCCGCCTTCTTCTGCTGTTGGGCGACCGTGCTCTGATGGGTGGCGTATTCCGCGGCGAAGATGAACAGCACCAGCGCCACCAGGAACATCCGGAACGGCGGCACGTGGCGGACGACACGGCCTTCGATGTAGTCGCGGGCGAGGCGTCCTGGGCGGAAGAACAGCGCCGGCACGGTGCGCCACAGGCGCCCGTCCAGTTCGAACATCCCCTCCATCGCCTCGAACACCAGGTGGCGGATGGAGCGCTTGTGACGGTCGGAGTCCTGGCCGCAGACGTGGCAGAACGGGCCTTGCAGGACCGCGCCGCAGTTGGCGCAGACCGCGCCCGGCTCCAGCTTGTGCTTGTGGGGGCGCGGCAGGTGGAACAGGGAGTCGGCCGCCGCGGCCTCAAGCTCTACCGACACCTCGTCCTCCCCACGCCCGATCTCCCAAGACGGGGCGGCTCCGCCAGCCTAGCGCAACCGCGGCCCGCCTGTCAGTCGTCCCTGCCTGGCCGGCCCCGCATGGCCTTGACGCCCGAACGCTTCGACTTGCCCTCCAGGCGCTTCAGTTTGGAGGCGTAGGTGGGCCGGGTCTTCTTGCGCGGCTTTGGGCGATGGGTCGCCTGTTCGATCAGGTCGACGAGGCGGGCGCGGGCGTCCTGGCGGTTCATCTCCTGGCTGCGGTGCGACTGGGCGAAGATCACGATCACCCCGTCCTGGTTCATCCGGCTGCCGGCGATCCGCACCAGGCGATGCTTCACATCCTCCGGCAGGGAGGGCGAGTTGCGGGCGTCGAAGCGCAACTCCACGGCCGACGACGAGGTGTTGACGTGCTGCCCGCCGGGCCCGGACGCGCGGACGAACTTCTCGGAGATTTCGTCCTCCTCGATGGCGAGGCTGTCGGTGACCGCGATCATCCGCCCCACATGCCACGGTTCGGGCGTTTTCGCGACGTAGCCACAGCCGGGCTTCGCGGGATGCGGGCCTGGCCCTTGGAGTTGATCTTGCCCCTACGACCTAAGCTCCAGAGATTTCGCGCGCTCGCGGCGCTGCTGACGGTGGTGCTGACGCCGCTCGCCGGCCCGGCCGCCCGCGCCCAAATCCAGACCCAGACGCCGGCGCCGCCCGCGAAGGCCGCCGCCCAGCCCGCCGCTCAAGCCCAGCCGCCGGCCTATCCGGACAAGTACCTCGCGCTGCGCGAAGTGGCGTTCTCCACCAAGCCCGAGGACGTCGAGATCCAGGCCAAGCCCGGAGTGGAGCAGGTCTATGGGGTGATCGTCGAGTTCCACGCCTCGGGCGGCACGGCCACGGTGGTGGCCTTCGCGTCCGGGGACGCCAGCATCTATCGCTCGAACGGCGGCGGCAAGATCGGCGGCCGGCGCGAGCCGGTGGTGGCCGACGCCGCCCGCGCGCTGGTGGCGCTTGCCCAGATCCAGCTCACCGACCTGCCCAAGGTGGTGCAATATCCGCCGCCGGCGCCCGACCATGTGACGGTCTATCTGCTGACCACCGCGGGGCTGCGGGGCGTGGAAAAGGAGCAGATCGACATCGTCGCCGCCGACGACCGCCTGAACCCGCTCTACGCCGGCGCCCAGCAGATCGTCAGCGCGTTCGCCAACGCGCCGTCTTAAGAGTGTTGGGGAGGGTGCGGCCGATCTCGACGCCCTGCCTTTGCCAAGCTTGGCGTGAGGGGCTACACACCCGCCATGCGTTCGTTCGGCATTCTCATCGTACTTAGCCTTCGGACCGCCTTTGGCGGGCCGGTGCGGGACGTTGTGCGCTAGGAAGCCTTTCAAGCACAGACCACCCACCCAGCCCCGCCGGATCCGGACGGGGCTTTTTCTTGGGCCCGTCCGTCCCGCTTCCCAGACGGAGACCAAGACCATGCCCGAGCCGCCGCCCGACATCCTGATCCGCGCCATGGAGCCGGCGGACCTCGCCGACCTCACCGAGGCCTGGAACCAGCCGAACGCCTACGCCGGCACCCTGCAACTGCCCTATGCCTCGCTGGAGGCGCGGCAGGCCCGCTTCGCCGCCAAGCCCGCCAGCCAGACCAACCTCGTGGCCGTGATCGGCGGCAAGGCGGTCGGCATGCTGTTCCTCAGCCGGGAAGACGGCCGGCGCGCGCACGTGGGCTCGATCGGCATGGCGGTGCATGACGCCTATGCCGGGCGTGGCGTCGGCGCGGCCCTGATGGCGGCCATGGTCGATCTGGCGGACAACTGGCTGCAACTGAAGCGGATCGAGCTCAACGTCTATGCCGACAACGCCCGCGCCATCGGCCTCTACGAGCGGTTCGGGTTCGAGCGCGAAGGGCTTTGCCGCGCCTTCGCCTGGCGGGACGGCGCCTATGCGGACGCGCTGGCCATGGCGAGGCTGCGGCCATGATGCAGCGCACCCCGACCCCGCGACCCCCGATCCCACGCCCCTTGACCTTTCGGCAAAAAAACGCTGGAAAGCGGCCGCTTTCCCGCACCTGCGTTGCGCAGTTGCAGCGCTTCTTGATCCTCCAGGAGAACAATCATGCGCGTCTACTATGACCGCGACGCCGACCTTTCCCGCATCCTGGACAAGAAGATCGCCATCGTAGGCTATGGCTCCCAGGGCCGGGCGCACGCGCTGAACCTCAAGGACTCCGGCGTGAAGAACGTCGCGGTCGCGCTCAAGCCCGGCTCCGCCACCGCCAAGAAGGTGGAGGCCGATGGCCTGAAGGTGATGAGCGTGGCCGAGGCGTCCAAATGGGCCGACGCGATCATGGTGCTGGCGCCGGACGAGCTGCAGCGGGCGATCTACAACGCCGAGATCGCGCCCAACATCCGCGACGGGGCGGCGCTGCTATTCGCCCACGGCCTCAACGTCCACTTCAACCTGATCGAGCCGGCGCCTGGCGTCGACGTGTTGATGGTGGCGCCCAAGGGTCCAGGCCACACGGTGCGCGGCGAGTACCAGAAGGGCGGCGGCGTGCCCTGCCTGATCGCCATCCACCAGAACCCCACCGGCAATGCGCTCGACTTTGGCCTCGCCTACGCCTCGGCGATCGGCGGCGGGCGCTCCGGCGTCATCGAGACGACGTTCCGCGAAGAGTGCGAGACCGACCTGTTCGGTGAGCAGGCGGTGCTGTGCGGCGGCCTGGTGGAGCTGATCCGCGCGGGCTTCGAGACCCTGGTCGAGGCCGGCTACGCGCCGGAGATGGCCTATTTCGAGTGCCTGCACGAGGTGAAGCTGATCGTCGACCTGATCTACGAGGGCGGCATCGCCAACATGAACTACTCGATCTCCAACACCGCGGAGTACGGGGAGTATGTGACCGGCCCGCGCATCGTGACCGCGGAGACCAAGGCCGAGATGAAGCGGGTGCTGGAAGACATCCAGTCGGGCCGCTTCGTCCGCGACTTCATGGCCGAGAACGCCGTGGGGGCGCCCAGCTTCAAGGCCACGCGCCGCCGGGGTTCGGAGCACCAGATCGAGGAGGTCGGCCAGCGGCTTCGCGCCATGATGCCCTGGATCACCAAGAACAAGCTGGTGGACACGGCGCGGAACTGAGCTCCAGGGGGCCTCCTCCCCTTGTGGGAGGAGGACCTCCGAACCCGATTGCCAAACGCCGGAGCGCGGCGGAAAGCTGGGCGGTCGCTTTCGGGGGGAAAGTCCGTGCGCTTCACATCTCTACTCGCCTTCGCCGCCGCCGGGCTGCTGAGCCAGCCGGCCGCCGCCTCGGCGCAGGCCGCGCCGCACATCCTGCAGCAGCCGGCGATCAGCCGCGACCTGATCGCGTTCAGCTATGCCGGCGACATCTGGACCGTGCCGCGCTCGGGCGGGAAGGCGACGCGGATCACCATCGGGGTGGGCGTCGAGAGCGCGCCGATCTTCTCGCCGGACGGCCGCACCCTGGCCTTCACCGGCGAGTACGACGGCAACACCGACGTATTCACCGTGCCGGCCACGGGCGGGGTGCCGCATCGGGTGACCTATCACCCGGCGGTGGACAGCGCCGTGGGCTGGTCGGCGGATGGCAAGCAGATCCTGTTCCGCTCCAACCGCACCGCCGCCAGCCGCTACACCCAGATCTTCGAGGTCGCCGCGGCCGGCGGGCCGGCCAGGCCGCTGCCGCTGCCGATGGCCTATGCCGGGGCGTTGTCGCCGGACGGGGCGAGGATCGCCTACAACCCGCTGGCGCCGGCCTTCGGCTTCAACTTCACCAACTACGTGGCCTGGGGGAACTATCGCGGCGGCGAGGCGAGCACGATCAAGATCACCACGCTGCCCGGCCTGGACACCGTGGAGGTGCCGCACCAGACGGCGGCGGACCTCTCGCCAGTGTGGGCGCGGGGCAAGCTCTACTTCCTGTCGGCGCGCGGCGGGCCGATGTCGGTCTACAGCTACGACCCGGCCAGCAAGGCCGTGGCGCTGGTCTACCGGAACACCGGGCCGGAAATCCGCTCGCTCTCGACCGACGGCGAGACCCTGATCTTCGACCGGCTGGGCGAGCTCTACACGCTTGAGCCGGGGGGCGAGCCGAAACTGCTGAGCGTCGACGTCACCGGCGACATGCCCGACGTGCGCGCCCGCATCCTGAAGGTCGGCGACGAGGTGACCCATGTGGGCGTCTCGCCCACCGGCCTGCGGGCGGTGGTGGAGGCGCATGGCGAGATCCTGACCGTGCCGGTGAAGAAGGGGCCGGTGCGCAACATCACCAACTCGCCGGGGGTCATGGAGCGCGAGCCGGCCTGGAGCCCGGACGGGCAATCCATCGCCTATTTCTCCGACGAGAGCGGCCTCTACGCCCTGCACGTCAGCTCGCAGACCGGCGAGGGCAAGGTGAAGAAGTTCCCGCTGGCCGCCGAGCCCGCCTACTATTTCCACCCGATCTGGTCGCCGGATTCCCGGAAGGTCGCCTTCTACGACAACCGGCTGCGCTCCTACGTCGTCGACCTGACGACCGGCAAGATGACGCAGCTCGGTCCGCCCGACGTCTGGGGCGGCTTCACCGACCAGACCCACGGGATGAGCTGGTCGCCGGATTCCAAGTGGCTGGCCTGGGTGCGCTACATGCCCAACCACCTGCACGGGGTGATGCTGTTCTCGACGGAGAAGGGGACCTCGATCCCGGTCACCGATCCCATGGGCGACGCGCGCGATCCGGCCTTCGACCGCAACGGCAAGTACCTCTATTTCCTGGCCAGCAACAACGCCGGCATGGCCCAGCAGACCCTGGACATGTCGAGCGACCTCTATCGGCCGACGCGCGCGGTCTATGCCCTGGCGCTGGCGGCGGGGACGGCCTCGCCCATCGCCCCGGAAAGCGACGACGAGAAGTCGCCGGAACAGACCCGCGAGACGGCCAGGGAGAACGCCGACAGGACACCGGCCGGCCAGGCGGGGGAAGCCAAGGCGGAGGCGAAGAGCAAGCCCCTGGCGCCGCCGTCGCCACCCGCGCCGAAGGCCACGGCGATCGACCTGCCGGGGCTGAGCCTGGCGGCGATCAGCGCGCGGACGGTGGCGTTGCCGATCCCGGCCGGGCCGCTGGCCGAGCTGCAGACCGGCAAGCCCGGGATGCTCTATTTCCTCACCGATCCCGGCGCGACCGACCCCAACGCCACCGGCCCGAACGGCACGCTGCACCGCTTCACCCTGGAAGACCGCAAGGTCGAGACGGTGGCCGAGCACCTGGCCGGCTACGAGATCACCGCCGACGGCGAAAAGGTGCTGATCGCCGAGGTGAAGCCGCCGTCGCCGGATGGCGGCGGGGGCGGGCGGCCGCATCCGCACTACAGCATCGTCCCAGCCAAACCGAAGCCCCCGGGCGGCGGCGGCGCGGGCGCGGGCGCCAAGGGTGACGACACCGCGCTGGCCTTCGACAGCCTGGAGGTCCGCGTCGATCCGCCGGCGGAATGGGCGCAGATGTACCATGAGATCTGGCGCATCGAGCGGTCGAGCTTCTACGACCCCAACTTCCACGGCTTCGACACCGTGGCGGCGGAAAAGCGGCTCGCGCCCTACGTGGCCGCGGTGCAGTCGCGGTCGGACCTGAACTACATCTTCCAGGAGATGCTCACCGGCTTCTCCGTGGGCCACCTGCGCGGCTCTGGGGGCGACATCCCTTCGGCGCGCAAGGTCTCCGGCGGCCTGCTGGGCGCCGACTACGAGATCAAGGGCGGCAAGTGGTGCATCGCCAAGATCTACACCGGCGGGGCCTGGTCGCCGGAGGCCAAGGCGCCGCTCGCCCAGCCGGGCCTGAATGTCCGCGAGGGCGACTGCATCGCCGCCATCAACGGCCAGCCGCTGGACGCGGCCATGGACATCCAGGAGCCGCTGGAGGGGACCGCCGGCAAGGCGGTGACGCTGAGCCTGGCGGGGCCTTCGGGCGCGGCCCGCGACATCACCGTCGTACCGATCGCCAGCGAGGCGCGCCTGCGCAACCTCGACTGGATCGAGGGCAATCGGCGCAAGGTCGACAAGCTCTCCGGCGGTCGGCTGGCCTATGTCTACCTGCCCGACACCGGGGCTGGCGGCTTCACCAACTTCAACCGCTACTACTTCGCCCAGAGCGACAAGCAGGGCGTGGTGGTGGACGAGCGGTTCAACGGCGGCGGCCAGATGGCCGACTACATCATCGAGGTGCTGAGCCGCCACCTGCAGGGCTATTGGCAGCCGCGCTATGGCGCCATCGACCGCACGCCCGAGGCCGCGATCCTGGGGCCCAAGGTGATGATCGCCAATGAGGCCTCCGGCTCCGGCGGCGACGCGCTGCCGTGGATGTTCAAGTACAACAAGCTTGGGCCCCTGGTCGGCAAGCGCACCTGGGGCGGGCTGGTGGGGATCAGCGCCATGCCGCCCTTGATGGACGGCGGCCAGGTGACCTCGCCCGATGTGGGCTTCTTCTCGCCGGCCGGCAAGTGGGACGTGGAGAACCATGGCGTCGATCCCGACGTGCCGGTGGACCAGGACCCCAAGGCCGTCGCGGCCGGGCACGACCCGCAGCTCGAGACCGCCGTGGCGCTGGCGATGCAGAAGCTCGGCCCCGTCACCGCCCCGCCCCGGCCGCCGTTCCCGATCTATCCGCTGAAGACGCCGCAGCCGTAGGGCGAGGCGACAACGCAAGGTCTTCCTTCTCCCCCTGCGGGAGGAGGGACTCGCCTCTCGCCTCACGATCGAGTGAGCCGGAACTTTCCGGGGGTTTCGCGTGCTACCCTTGGGCTCTCTGGGGAGTGGTTTTCGCCACGGACCCTATGCCGTTGGCTTGAGCCGCCCCCGGATCACCAGACCCGGGAGGTCACGCATGGCGCTTAACGATCCCGCCGACCATCACATCGAAAACCCCTTCGAATACGTCGTCGAAAAGTTCAGCTGGGCGATCTCCGACGGGGCCCGCGCGTTCCGCTTCGATCCCGCGCGCCACGCGGGCCAGGCGGTTCCGGTGGTCCGGCGGATCACGCCGGCCGACCTTTGGGACGCGCTGAAGAAGGGCATGGCCGACGTGGGCGCCACCCGCGACGACATCCTGTTCATCGGGCTGATCTATCCGGTCGCCGGCCTGCTGCTGGCCCGGCTGATGTTCAGCTACGACCTGTTGCCGCTGGTGTTTCCGCTGGCGTCCGGCTTCGCCCTGATCGGCCCGTTCGCCGCGGTCGGCCTCTATGAGATGAGCAAGCGCCGGGAAGAGGGCCGCCACGTCACCTGGCTCGATGCGTTCGGGGTCGCGGAATCGCGGGCCTGGGGTTCGATCCTGGGCCTGGGCGCGGTGCTGTTGGGTCTGTTCTGTCTGTGGCTGGCGGCGTCCTGGCAGATCTATCTGGCGACGCTGGGCGGGGCCGCGCCGCAGACCTTCGAGGGCTTCGAACGCAGCGTCTTCCAGACCGCCGGCGGCTGGAGCCTGATCGCCGCTGGCGTCGGCGTCGGCTTCCTGTTCGCGATCGCGGCCTTCGCGGTGGGCGTGGTGTCGTTCCCGCTGCTGCTCGACCGGGACGTGGGCATGGTGACGGCGGTGCGCACCTCGTTCCGGGCGATCGCCGCCAACCTTGGCGTGATGGCGCTCTGGGGCCTGATCGTCGCCGGCGCCCTGGTGCTGGGGTCGCTTCCCGCGCTGGTCGGCCTGATCGTCGTCATGCCGATGCTGGGCCACGCCACCTGGCATCTCTATCGCAAGCTGATCGGCTAGGCGGTCGGGGACGGCGGCAGCGCGCGAGAGGGGCCTTGGCGGCCTGCCCGGCCTGGGTCAAGAAGGGCCGGAAAGGGAGCCCCGCCATGGCCGAGCCGTTGACTGTCGCGATGAACGAGCAGACCCAGCGCTTCGAGGTCACGCTCGACGGCGAGGTGGCCTTCACTGAGTACCACCTGCACCCCGATTACATCACCTTGCCGCACACGGTGGTGCCGCCGGCGTTCGAGGGCAAGGGCGTCGGCTCGACGCTCGCCAAGGCGGCGCTCGGCTATGCGCGCGAGCACGGGCTGACGGTCAAGCCGGCCTGCCCGTTCATCGCCGGCTATATCCAGAAGCACGCGGAGTGGCAGGACCTGGTGCACCCGACCTTCCGCGAGCGGCTGGGGCTGCCGGCCTAACTCCAGTCCAGCGCCGCGGCGCCGCGCAGGATCGCTTCGGTCTCGGGGGTATGTTTGCCACCTTCGCGGTCGTGCAGCACCAGCGGCGGCAGCAGGCGCAGGGGCGCCTTGCCGGTCTTGATGGCGCGTACCAGCACCCGCTTGGCCGGCTGGTCCGCGAAAGGCAGGACGGGGCGCACCTGGACCGAGCCCGCCTTGGCCGCCAGCAGGCCCAGGATGTCGGCCAGCCGGTCAGCGCGGTGGATCAGCGTGATCGCCCCGCCCTCGCGCACCGCCTTGGTGAGGAAGCCGATCCAGGCCTCCAGGCCGTCGTCGGCCATCCAGGCGCCGCGCCGCTCGGCCGCTGGGCCGCGCAGGGCGTCGGGGTCGTCGAAGAATGGCGGATTGGCCATCGCCGCGTCGAACACCGGCAAGCCCAGGCCCGAGAACCGCAGGGCGACATCGCCGGCCACCGCTTCGACCCGGTCCTGCAGACCGTTCAGCGCGATGTTCTCGCGCGCGAGCGCAAGGGCCTTCGGATCGCGCTCGACGCCGGTGAAGCGCGCGTCCGGCCGCCGCCGCGCCGCCGCCAGCAGGGCCCCGCCGGCCCCGCAGCCCGCCTCGATGGCCCGCGCGCCCGGTCCTGCGTCGCAGGCCGCCGCCAGCAGGGCCGCGTCGAGGCCGGCGCGATAGCCGCGGGCCGGCTGGCGCAGGCGCACCTGGCCGTCCAGCACACGATCTTCGGTGGTCTCGTCCATGGTCCGTGAACCGCGATAACCTGTTCTGACGGCCTATAGCCCGTGGGTGCGCTTGACCGTGCCCTATCGCGTCACCATTGTCCCTCGCAACGGCGGCGCCTCCCCCAATTCGCCGTCCGAAGCCTGAAGTTCGAGGTGCGCTTGGCCTTTGCCACCCACTCCGCCGTCGTTGAGAAGCCGCCGTCGCTGGACGCGCTGCTGACGCTCGCGCGGCCCGACATGGCCGCCGTCGACGCGCTGATCCGCCGGCATATGGATAGCCCCGTGCCGGTGATCCCGGCGCTGGCCGACCATCTGATCGCCGGCTCGGCCAAGCGCCTGCGCCCGCTGTTGACCGTGGCCGCCGCCCGCCTGGCCGGGGGCCGTGGCGACGCCTGCCTGAAGCTGGCCGCGGCGGTGGAGTTCATCCATACCGCGACACTGCTGCACGACGACGTGGTGGATTCATCGCAACTGCGCCGCGGCCGGGTGGCGGCGCACCTGATCTGGGGCGCGCCCTCCAGCGTGCTGGTGGGCGATTTCCTGTTCGCCCGGGCCTTCGAGCTGATGGTCGGCGCGGGCTCCATGCCGGCCCTGGACATCCTGGCGCGCGCATCCCGGGTGATCGCCGAGGGCGAGGTGTTGCAGCTGACCCGCGCCCACGACCTGGACCTTTCCCAGGAAGTCTATCTCGACATCATCAAGGCCAAGACCGCCGAGCTGTTCGCCGCCGCCGCGGAGTCCGGCGCGGTCTCGGCCGGCGCGACGCCGGAGCGCTGCCGGGCGCTGCGCAGATACGGCCAGGACCTTGGGCTGGCGTTCCAGCTGGTGGACGACGCCTTGGACTACTCCGGTGACAGCGAGACCCTGGGCAAGAACCCCGGCGACGACTTCCGCGAAGGCAAGGCGACCCTGCCGCTGCTGCTGGTCATGGCCCGCTCGGGACCGGCCGAGCGGGAGTTCTGGATCCGCACCGTCGACCGCCGCGAGCAGACCGACGCCGATTTCGACCGCACCTGCGAGCTGATGCGCGCCACCGGCGCCCTGCAGGCGACCCTCGACCTCGCCGCCGGCTACGCCGCCAGCGCCAAGGCCGCGCTCGCCGACTTCGGCGCCAATCCCTGGCGCCCGGCCCTGGAAGACCTCGCCGATTTCGCGGTGGCGCGGACGGCTTAGAAGCCGGTGAAGACCCGATCAAGGGCGCGGCGAATAGCGTCTTCTTGGTCGCGAAGGTGGCCGACGGCTCGTTGCAGCCGCTGGCGATCCACTACGGCAAGTTCCGCGAGCGAAACCACATAGGCCCGCCCCTCGAACTCGATTTCGACAGAAACCTCGCTGTAGGCCGGTCGTTCTGATCGGCGAAGTAGAGGCGCTACAAGCACCGACGGTAATCCGGTCAGGAATGCGATTGGATGACGACGACCAGCTCGGCGATGGCGCGGGATTGCGGGTACGGATTTTCGTAGACGTCGAACTGTCGCACCTACCAGGTCCGGAAGTCTTCGCCGAAGACGCCATGCTTCTCGATTTGCTCGCGATGCGCCTGAATCGCGACCGCGTTTTCTTCCGCCCACTTCGCTGCACGCGCCTCCGCGCCCTCGGCGTTTGAAAGCGCCACGCGCAGCGCATGTTCGATGACCTGCTGCGCGGAAATGCCGGCGGCCTGCGCCAGCGCGAGCAACTCATCGTCGACGTGCAAGTTCAGTTCTGGCTTGCCCATGGCGGGAATCCTAACCCGAACGCCGCTGGCCGTCACGCCTCGCTGAAGGGGTGCGGCAGGCGGCCGGACTTGAACAGGATCACCGGGTTTTCGTCGTAGTCGCCCAGTTCGGTGTCGGCGGTGGCTGAGAAGGCGACCACGCCTTCGCGCAGCGGCGCGAGGCGCTCGGCCTTGCGGCGGGCCTCCTCAGCGGTCTTGCAACCGACCTGCTGCTCGGCCTTCAGGCCCTTGCCGCGCCCGGCGACGTAGGTTTGCAGGATGTAGACGGTTTCACTGGCCATGGCGCTTTCACGCGCCGCCGAGCGAGTCCCGTCAATGGGGTCGCCGTTCGTGAGACCAGTTGCGCCCCTCCACAGGCGCAAAGCCCATCGCCATCCAGAAGGCGGCCGCTCCAGCGTTGCCGGCGTGCACAGTCACGAGAGCCGATTGATCGAAAGCTTCCTGGAGCAGGGCGTTGGCGATCATTTGGGCCACGCCCTGTCGGCGCGCCTGGGGGGAGACATAGAGACGGCGCATCCGCAGGGCCAGCTCGTCGCTTGAATCCGGCTCTAGGGTCATTCCGCCGATCCCGATTAGGCGCCCATCGCGGAACGCGGCCAGCAGCGGCACGAACTCCGTCGGATCGGCCGACCACCCCAGCGCCAGCCGCGTAAGGTTACGATGCCCCTCCAGTTCGGCCTCGGCCTGCAGGGCGGGGAAGTCCGCGGGCAACTGGTCGATGACGCGAACGAGCTGGAGGCTCATCCCGGCCCGATCATGTCCTCGGGCCGCACCCAGGCGTCGAATTCCTCGTTGGTGACGTAGCCGCCGCCGACGGCTTCTTCGCGCAGGGTGGTGCCGTTGTGGTGGGCGGTCTTGGCGATCTTGGCGGCCTTGTCGTAGCCGATGTGCTCCTTCAGCGAGGTCACCAGCATCAGCGAGCGTTCGAGGTTGGCGCGGATGTTGTCCTCGCGGGCCTCGATGCCGACCACCATGTTGTCGGTGAAGCTGACGGAAGCGTCGGCCAGCAGGCGGCAGGACTGCAGGAAGTTGTAGGCCATCACCGGGTTGTAGACGTTGAGCTCGAACTGGCCCTGGCTGCCGGCGAAGCCGATGGCGGTCTGGTTCCCCATGACGTGGGCGCAGACCATGGTCAGGGCCTCGGCCTGGGTCGGGTTGACCTTGCCCGGCATGATCGAGGAGCCGGGCTCGTTCTCCGGCAGGGACAGCTCGCCCAGGCCCGCGCGGGGGCCGGAGCCCAGGTAGCGGATGTCGTTGGCGATCTTGAACAGGGCCGCGGCGGTGGCGGTGAGCGCGCCATGGCTGAACACCATGGCGTCGTGGGCGGCCAGCGCCTCGAACTTGTTGGGGGCGGTGACGAAGGGCAGGCGGGTGATCGCCGCGATCCGCTCGGCGACCTTTTCGGCGAATCCGATGGGGGCGGTGAGGCCGGTGCCCACCGCCGTGCCGCCCTGGGCCAGCTCGTAGAGGCCGTAGAGGGTCTCCTTCAGCCGGCGCGTGGACATGGCGGTCTGGTGCGCATAGCCGCCGAATTCCTGGCCCAGCGTGAGCGGGGTGGCGTCCTGGGTGTGGGTGCGGCCGATCTTGATGATGTGGGCGAACTGCTCGGACTTGGCCTTCAGGGCGGCGTGCAGGTGCTCCAGCGCCGGCATCACCCGGCGGGCCACTTCCTCGGCGCAGGCGATGTGCATGGCGGTCGGATAGGTGTCGTTGGACGACTGGCTCATGTTGACGTGGTCGTTGGGGTGGACCGGCGTCTTGGAGCCCATCGTCCCGCCCAGCATCTCGATGGCGCGGTTGGAGATCACCTCGTTGGCGTTCATGTTCGACTGGGTGCCCGACCCGGTCTGCCAGACCACCAGCGGGAAGTGGTCGTCGAGCTTGCCCTCAATGACTTCCTGAGCGGCGGCGACGATGGCCTCGCCGATCTTCGGGTCGAGCTTGCCCAACGCCATGTTGGCCTCGGCGGCGGCCCGCTTGATGACGCCCAGGGCGCGGATCACCGGGATCGGCTGCTTTTCCCAGCCGATCTTGAAGTTCTGCAGCGAGCGCTGGGTCTGGGCGCCCCAGTAACGGTCGGCGGCGACCTCGATGGGGCCGAAGGTGTCGGTTTCGGTGCGGGTGGCGGACATCTTAGGGTGTTCCCAGGCGGCGTGGCGTCGATGCGGCGGGTCTAGCCGCCGGTGCGGCTGGCTGCAACGGGCGTGGCGCGGCGGCCGGGCGAGCGATATAGGGGTAAGGCCCAGCTCGGAGCCTCAAAGCCATGCTCGTCGCCACCACCAACGATCTTCCCGGCTACAGGATCACCGGCCACATCGGCCTGGTGCGTGGCGTCACCGTCCGCTCGCGCAGCGTGGTCGGCAACCTGGCCGGCGGCCTGCAGTCGATCTTCGGCGGCAACCTGTCGATCTATACCGAGCTCGCCGAGCACGCCCGCCAGGAAGCGCTGGACCTGATGGTCGACCACGCGCGCCGCGCCGGCGCCGATGCGGTGGTGGCCATGCGCTACGACGCCAACGAGATCATGGAGGGCATCACCGAGGTGCTGGCCTATGGCACGGCGGTGAAGGCCGAGCGGGTCTAAGCTTAAGCCCGTGGACGACGCCTGGACCCAGCACGGCAAGGTCCGCGCCCGCGAGGCCGATGGCGTCCTGGAGGTGGTGGTCGACGGTCTGACCACCCAGGCCAAGTACTACAAGCCCTTGATCTATGAGTTCTTCCGCAAGGCCTGGCGCGGCGCGCGGCCGGCCTGGGGGGAGTTTTCGGTGGAGATTCGCATGGAATATGTCGGCGACCCGCCGTGGCTCGACCTGGACAACCTGGCCAAGGCGATCCTGGACGCCATCAAGGGCTATGCCTTCCACGACGACGCCCAGGTGGCGCGCCTCTTGGTCGAGCGGACGAGTGGCGAACGCGAACGGATCACGGTCAATGTGCGCCGGCTGTCCGAAACGGCCGGCTCACCGCTGCGCCGCGCCAGCGAGGTGCGCTGATGGTCGAACTCTTGAAGACCACCGATCCGGTGAAGCTGAACTTCTACAAGCACCTGCTGGAGGACGCCGGTTTGCGCCCGGTGGTGGTGGAGGCCTCTGCCTATCCGGGCGTGCTGCCGGTCCGCCTGCTGGTCACCGACGACGAGGCGTCCCAGGCGCGCCGCCTGATCGCGCAGGTGGAGCGCGACCTGGGGTAGGCGGGCGCCCGAAAATCAAACGGCCGCGCCCCTTGCCGGGGCGCGGCCGCGAAGTGGTTCGAATTCCCTCTGAGGGAAAGCTTCCGAGGGACCTCAGCGGTACTGCTGAAGGCGCGTGGTGCGCAGGCCCGCCAGGCCGTGGCGATCGATGGACCGTTGCCAGGCGAGGAACTCCTCCGACGTCAGCCGATAGCGCTCCAACGCGTCCTCAAGCGAGAGCAAGCCCCCGCGGACGGCGGCCACGACCTCAGCCTTGCGGCGGATCACCCAACGGCCGGTGTCGGCCGGCGGCAAGTCCCTCAGCGTCAACGGCGCGCCCGTGGGGCCGATCACGTACGACTCCCCGCGGCTGTTCGTGCGCGTCTGCTGTTGCTGCAACATGGCTTTTAAGCCTTTCCCACCATCACTGTTGATGAGAACAATACGACCCAGGCCCTAACGGGCGCTGAATCGTATTAGTGAATGAAGCTCTAATCATTTGCTTCCCCGTGTATTAATTCGGCACAGCGTGGATTTTACGCTCGGTTAATCTCAATTAAGACTACCGTTACCGGATGATGTTGATGAGTTCGTCCAGCATGGTGTCCGCCGTCGTGATGATCTTGGACGACGCCGAATAGGCCTTCTGGGTGGTGATCAGGCCGGTGAACTCGGTGGAGAGGTCGACGGTGGAGGCTTCCAGGCTGGAGGGGTCGATCGTACCCGCGCCGCCGGTGCCGGCGGTCTTCAGCGTCATGCTGCCGGCCGTGAGCGTGCCGGTGTAGGCGTTGCCGCTGACTTCCTGCAGACCGTCCGGATTGGGGAAGGTGGCGATGGCCACCTGGGCGATCTTGCGGACCTGGCTGTTGTCGAACAACGCCGAGACGGTGCCGTCGGCGGCGACCTGAACACCCACGATGTTGCCGGCGCTGGCCCCGTCCGAGCTGACCGAGGTGACGGTGGAGGGCGAGGCGAGCTGGGTGAGCTGCGAGAGGTCGAAGTTCAGGCCCTGGCCGGCGATGCCCAGGCTGGTTCCCCAGGCTGGCGAAGTTCCGCCCGAGGCGCCCAGCGTGATGGTCGGCGGCGCGCCCGCCGAGCCGAACAGGGTGGTGGAGGCCAGGTTGATCGAGCCGTCGTTGTTGAACACCACTTGGCCGCTGGCGACCTGGCCATCGGGCGTGCTGGTCACGTCGCTGGCCGGCACCGCGTAGATTTCGGCGTTCCAGGTGTTCGGCGTGCTGGTCTTTTCGAAGGCCAGTTCGAACTTGTGGGCGCCGCCCACCGAGTCGATGACGTTGAAGTCGATCGGCGCGGCGTCTGGCGGCGTGCCGGTCCCGGTCGCGGCGTAGGCGGCCATCGAGTTGGTGGACGCGTTGTAGGCGGCGAGCGCGGTGGTGTTGACCGTGGTCGTCTGGTCGAGGTTGGCGCTGATCCCCAGGTTGCCGGTGGGTTCCACCGCCGCGCCCAGGTTCTTGACGTTGATCGGCCCGATCTTCGACAGGTCCGAGGGGTCGGTGTCGAAGGTGCCGTCCGGCTGCACCGGCCAACCTTGCAGATAGAGGCCGGCGGAGTTGACCAGGAAGCCGTTGGCGTCGGGCTCGAAGGCGCCGGCGCGGGTGAATTCCGAGGCCGGGCCGGTGGGCGAGGTGCTGGTGACGAAGAAGCCGTTGCCGGAAATCGCCAGGTCGGTGGACGAGGTGGCGCTTTCGATGTTGCCCTGGGTGCTCACCAGTTGCCGGGTGATCCCCTGCACGCCGCCGGCCGAATACTGGCCCTTCACCGCCTGGGAGGTCACCAGGGTGGAGAAGTCCACGTCGTTTTCTTTGTAGGCGGTGGTGTTGACGTTGGCGATGTTGTCGGAGATCGCCGCCAGCGCCGAGGAGTTGGCCACCAGGCCCGAAACCCCGGCCAGCAGTGCCGAATTGATGCTCATGGTT
>DATAUR010000083.1:0-30540 GCA_036268175.1 Phenylobacterium sp.
AGACGGCCCCGATGTTCGTCCGCAGCCGCCCGTCCCTCACTCGCTCGACGATCTCAGCCAGTTGAGCGCGATCGGACTCGACGACAAAGTCGATCGCCTGGCCGTCGATGGGCCGCGCCTCGGATGGCCCGACAATGGACACCAGCTTTCCTCCGGCCCGAACCAGGCGCGCGGACCGCTTCCCGATATCGCCGCCGATGAGATCGAACACCAGATCGACTCCGCCGACGTCTTCCAAGGCCTCGTTGTCGAGATCGACGAACTCGTTCGCGCCGAAATCGAGCGCCGACTGACGGTCGGCCGCGCGTCCGGTCCCGATGACGTAGGCGCCGATCTCACGGGCGAGTTGCGTCACCATCGACCCGACCGCGCCGGCCGCGCCGTGCGCGATGACACTTTGCCCCGCCCGAAGGCGGCCATGCGTCAACAGTCCTTGCCAAGCGGTCAGGCCCGAGATCGGCAGGCTCGCGCCCACCGTGAAGTCGACGTCGCCCGGCAGCGGCGCCAGATTGCGCGCCTCGACGGCCACGTACTCCGCCAGCGTTCCATCGCGATACCAGTCCGTGAGGCCGAACACGCGCTGCCCCACCGACAGCCCCGTCGCGCCGTAGCCGAGGGCGGTGACCACGCCGGCCAGTTCGTGTCCCGGGATGGACGGCGTTCGGTCACGGTCGAGGCGATCGGTCCAGGTCGAGGGCCAACCGAGCTCGGTGTTGACGAAGCCCGAGGCATAAACCTGAACGACAACGTCGTTTATCGATGGCCGCGGCTCGGGCCGATCCACCAGTTTCATCCCGGCCGTTCCCGCAGCCTGGTCCGTCACCACGATCGCCTTCATGGAATTGTCTCCTCGATCATTTGTCGTTTGGCGGAAAATCCCTGCGACATCCAAGGCCGGGGCGGCGCGGCCGTCGAGGAACCTTGGGACATCCTGTCGCCAGCGAAACGCTCAAGTCTCGATCGTTTGGTCGTGCGCAACGGTGCAGCCAGCCTATTGCAAGACCTGCGATTTTACCTGACGCTCCAGCCGAACTCGACTGTATCGAACGCGCGATCACCATCGATTGCTGACTGCGGATCGCAGAGAGGGCTGACCATGCGCAGGGCCTTTGTCATCTCGACGATCGTGGCGGCCCTGGGTCTCATCACCTTGGGCGCCACGGCGGCGCGGGCGCAGGAGGGCTTCGGGCGCGTCAAGATCGAGAACCTGCCCGCCCCCGCGGCGGCTCCGGCGGCCCCGCCGGGCGGCTCCGACGTCAGCGGCGTGACCGTCACCGCGCAGAAGCCGATCAGCAAGCGCAAGGAGGTCGATCTCGACGAGGTCACCTGCCACGACGAGTTGCCGCCCGGCACGCGCTTCAAGATCAAGGTGTGCGCCACCAACCGTCAATTCCTCGAGCGCACGCGCGAACAGCAGGAGCTGGTGCGCGAGTGGCAGGCCACGCCGGTCACCGTGAGAGCGAAGTAGCCAAGAACCGGATTTGGTCTGAGGACGCGCCTCAGGCGTCGATAAAGACCGCGCCGTCCGGAGGGCTGGCGCAGGCGGTGGCGGCGCGGCGGCGCACCAGTTCGGCGACCTTTTCGTCGCGCAGCAGGCCGATGGCGTCGGCGGCGAACATCAGGAAGTCGTGGGCAAGGGCGAGGTTCTCCACATCGCCGGTGCGCACGTGGTCGAGCACCTCTTCCACATAGTGATCGACCTGGCTGTTGAGCTTCTCGGTGATCTTGGCGTGCATGGCCGAGAAGCCGCCATAGCTGGCGCAGAGCCGCACCTCGTGGAGGAAGGTGAGCAGGGTCCTGGCCCGGCCGATCGCCTTCACCTCCGGCGGATCGTCGAGCTTGGGGGCGGTCTTGCGCGGCCGCGCGAAGCCGGAGGACTGCATGGGGAGCGCCGCGCCGGTCAGTTTCTCCGCCTCCCGCAGCCGGGCCTCCACCAGGTTGGCCAGGGCCTTCTTCTGCCCGAAGATGCGGTGGCCCCAGCCGTGGTCGCGGGTGAGTTCGATGCAGACCTCGAGCTCGAAGACCTGCTCGGTGATCAGCTCCACCAGACGGCCGGCGGCGCGGCCGGCGTCGGGACCGCCATCCAGGTCGAGCTTGCCGATCGCCTTTAGCGCCTCGTCGATGTCGGCCATCACCCGCTCGGGGAAGCCGCCCAGTTCGGAATCCGCCAGGTAGCGCTCGGTGGGCTTGTCCATGATCGCCGAGATGATCCGCAGGATCATCCAGGGTGGCGTCAGCTGCGCGGCCAGCATCTCGAAGAAGCGCGGGCCGGCGTCCTCGGCGATGGCCACGGAGTCCTTGTAGGCGAGGCGCGCCGGCGCGCTGGTCTCGTCGCCGGTCTGGACCAGCCATTCGGCGAGCCTGGGTAGCGTGCGGCGCACGACAGGCGCGATGTCCAGGCAGGCGGCCAGCGCCTCGGCGGCGCCGGGCCGCGCCCGCTCGCAGAGCGCCGCGGCGGTCCGAAAGTCGCGCAGCTCGCCAGCGCGCAGGCCGGCGGCGGCCGCCCTCACCACCGCGTCGAAGGCGGCGCTGGTGTCCGGCGGGCGCTGTTCGGCGGCGACCGCCTTCTCCACCGCGGCCAAGGCGCCGACAGCGGCCTGCACCTGCGGCGCCGCGGACGCCTTCACGCCGCGCCATATGTGCACGAACGCCTGGGCGGGAAACTGCAGGCTGTGCGAGTCGCCGCCGTCGCCGACGAACAGCGGCGCGACCGGCTGGAAAAGGGCGTTGCGCAGGGCTCGGTCGTGCGCCTCGGCCTCGACCAGTTGCCGCACGCTGGCCAGGACCGTGTCGCCGACGGTTTCGGCCAGCGCCCGCTGCAGGCCGCCGACGATCCGGTCCGGCGCGGATTCGACCAGGGTCTTGACGATCTCGATCTTGCGGTCGGACAGGGCGACCATGGAAAGCTCCGCGGGCGGAACGTCGTTCCGCGAGCCAGACTATGCCGAAAGCGGGGTTAAGGTTGTCCGAAGGTCAGCCTAATCAAACCTGTGAATTCAAGCCTCTGGGCGTTCAGGCCTGGGGCGTTCAGGCCTCGGCCCGGGGCAGGTCGATCTCGAGCCGCAGGCCGCCCAGGCTGGAGTCCGAGAGCGCCAGCGAGCCGCCGTAGGCCCGGGCCAGTTCGTCGACGATCGAAAGGCCCAGGCCCGAGCCCGGCGCGGTCTCGTCCAGCCGGGTCCCACGCTGCAGCACCTCGTCGCGCCGCTCCGGCGGCAGGCCTTGCCCGTCGTCCTCCACCACGAGGCGGAAGCGCTCGGGACCGGCGGCGTCGGCGCGGATACGCACCCGGGCCTTGCCCCACTTGCAGGCGTTTTCCACCGCGTTGCCGGCGATCTCCAGCAGGTCCTGCCGTTCGCCCAGGAAGTAGAGCTCCTCGTCGGCGTCCCAGTCGATGGAGACGCCCTTGTCGCGGAAGATGCGGCCCAGCGTCCGCGACAATTCGTCCAGCACCTCGGCCACCGAGGTGCGCTCGCCCTGGCCTTGCGTGCGGGCCGCGGCGCGGGCGCGGCGCAGGTGGTGGTCCACCTGCTTCTGCATGGCCTCGGCCTGGCGGGTGACCACTTCGGCGAGCGGACCCGGGCGCTGGCCGGCCTCGGTGACCATCACCGAGATCGGGGTCTTCAGCGCGTGCGCCAGGTTGCCCACGTGGGTGCGCTGGCGCTCGACCACCTGCTGGTTGTGGGCGACGAGCGCGTTCAGCTCCTCGGCGAGCGGCATCAGTTCGCTGGGATAGGTCTCGGCCAGGCGCTGGGCCTTGCCGCGGCGTACGGCGGCGACCTCGCTGCGGAGCGCGAACAGCGGCCGAAGCCCCACCCGCACCTGGATGACGATGGCCAGCACCAGGCCCGCGCCCAGCACCATGAAGGCGATGGCGGTGGCGGCGATGAAGTTGGAGACGTCGCGGTCGACGGAGCTGCGGTCCTCGGCGGCCAGGAAGATCAGCGGCGCCTTGCGGTCGGGGAACGGCCAGTTCTCCTGCGCGCGGACCCGCAGCGGCTCGTTCTGCGGCCCCCGCGCCGGGTAGGCGATCCGCTTCGAGGCGCTGGCGTTCAGGCGCGCCATCAGGTCGGGTGGCGTCGGGATCACCGAGTCGAACAAGGAGTGCGAGAGGTTGCCGTTGACCGGCACGATCTTGCCGTCGGCGGTGGGTTCGGCGATCTCCCAGTAGCGGCCGGAGAAGGTGCGCAGCGCGCGTTCGTCGGTGAAGGCCGGCGCGAAGACCTTGCCGTCCTCCAAGGTGGAATAGGCCAAGAGGTTGGCGTTGAGGTCGTTGAGGGTCTCGTCCACCCGGCGGATCGCGGCGCGCTCGAACAGGAAGGCCAGCAGCACGGCGGTGACCAGCAGCGCCCCGAAGCTCCAACCCAGCGCCAGCAGCACCAGCCGCCGCGCCAGCGAAGAGCGGCGCAACCCGCTCGGCATCCTCACGGCGCGGCCGCCGCCGGCGCCTGGCGGCGCATCAGGAGGCCTGCGCCTCGCCGCCGCCGAGCTCCTCGTCCGGGCAGGTCAGGCGGTAGCCGAGGCCGCGCACCGTCTCGATGCGGTCGGAGCCGATCTTCTTGCGGACGCGGCCGATGAACACCTCGATGGTGTTGGAATCCCGGTCGAAATCCTGGTCGTAAAGGTGCTCCACCAGCTCGGTGCGGCTGATCACCCGGCCCTGGTGCATCATCATGTAGTGTAGCAGGCGGTACTCCAGCGAGGTCAGCCGCAGGGGTTCGCCATTGACGCTGGCCCGCGCCGCGCGGGGATCGAGCCGCAGGCCGCCGCAGGAGAGGTTCGGCGCCGCATGGCCGGCCGAGCGGCGCAGCAGGGCGCGCAGGCGGGCCAACAGCTCCTCGGTGTGGAAGGGCTTGGTCAGGTAGTCGTCGGCGCCGGCGTCGAAGCCCGCCACCTTCTCGCTCCAGGCGCCGCGAGCGGTGAGGATCAGCACCGGCGTCACCATGTTCTCGCGCCGCCAGCGCTCCAGCACCGAGACCCCGTCCACCTTGGGCAGGCCAAGGTCGAGGATCACCGCGTCATAGGGTTCGGTCTCGCCGAGGAACTGGGCCTCCTCGCCGTCGGGGGCGTGGTCGACCGCATAGCCGGCGTCGGCCAGCGCCAGCTTGAGCTGTCGGCTGAGATCGGGGTCGTCTTCGACCAGCAGGATGCGCATGGGTCGAGCCTTCTTTCACGAGGGGCGGCTAGCCGCCCTGTTTCGCCAGCACCTGGCCGGTCTGGGCGTCCACCGTGAACACGGTGATCCGGCCGTTGCCGAGTTGCCATTGGACGAGATAGGCCGGGCGTCCGCCGGCCTCTCCCATGGTGGTGTTGAGTTGTTTGCCCTTGTAGCGGTGCGCCAGGGTTTTCAGAACGCGCGACAGCGGCATCTGGCGCCCGGGCGCAGCCGCCGCGGCCGGCTCGCCGCCGCCGGATCGTTCCGCGGCCGCGAACGACAGCGACGGCGCGGCGGCCAACAGCAGGGCGGCGAAAAGGATCGGGCGCATCATGGGATCCGCTTCTGAGGGCGCGGGACTGAACCGGGCCTGAACGCCGAAGCTTATGCGACCGCCCGCTCCGGGTGTCACCCCGCCTCGACGGGCCCCATCAGGATCGGCGTTTGGGCGAATAGGGCCGGTCGCGCCGCCAGGCCTGGGCGAAGGCCTCCAGCTCGGCGTCGGGGGTTTCCGGCAGGGTGACCACCAGGCGCGCGAAGAGGTCGCCGCGCTGGCCTCGGGCGTTGGTCAGGCCACGCCCCTTCAGCCGCAGCCGCGTCCCGCTGTTGGCCGCCTTGGGCACGGTGAGCGTCACGGGGCCGTCGGGGGTCGGCGCCTCGACCTTGCCGCCCAGCACCGCGTCGTAGAGCGTGATCGGCACGTCCATGACCAGCACCTCGCCCTCGCGGCGGAACACCGGATGCGGGGCGAAGGCCAGCTCGATGAAGGCGTCGCCGGGGCCGGCGCGGCCGGGCGAGCCCTGGCCCTTCAGCCGCAGGGTCTGGCCCTCCTGCGCCCCCTTGGGGATGCTCACGTCGATGGTGCGGCCATCGGAGAAGGAGATGCGCTTCTTGCCGCCCTTGATGGCGTCTTCCAGGTCGATCTCGAGCCGCGCGCGCACGTCGGAGCCGCGCTGGGCGAAGCCGCCGAAACCGCCGCCCGCGCCGCCGCCGCGCCCCGCGCCGCCGCCGCCGCCTCGCCCGCCGAACATCTCGCCCAGGATGTCGCCCAGGTCGACACCCTCGAAGCTCTGGCTGTGAAAGCCCTGACCGCCGCCGCCGAAACCACCGCCGGGCGCCGGCCCCCAGGGACTGCCCTGCCCACCGGCGAAGCCGCGCATGGTCTCGCGCCCGTCGGCGTCGATCTCGCCCGCGTCGAACTTCTTCTTCTTGGCCGCGTCGCCCAGGATGTCGAAGGCGCCGGAGACCTGCTTGAAGCGCTCCTCGGCGGCCTTGTTGTTGGGGTTGGTGTCGGGGTGGTTGGCCTTGGCGAGCTTGCGGAACGCCTTGCGGATCTCGTCCGCGCTCGCCGTGCGCGGGACGCCCAGGACCTGATAGGGGTCGCTCGCCAACTTTAGATAGCCCTTTGGATTGGTGGTCTCTCTCTAAGCGTAGATTGTTCGCTTTGGGTCCAGGCGCAAGGGCCGATGTGGCAAAACTGCCACATTGCCTGAAGTCAAGCTCGATAGAAGGTAGCCAGCTTGCCGGGAGGCGTCCTGTTGGAAAATCTTAGACAACTCTACTCCTTCTCGGGAAGGTCTGACCGGAAATCGTTTTGGATCGTTGGAGCGACGGTCTGGCTTTCGGTGGCGTTCTTAGCCCTGTTGCTGATGTTGGTGGGGAGACCTCAACCAGCAGTGCTCGCGATCCCGACTACCTTCGCTGCCCTTGTCTGCCTTCTAACCACAGTTTCCAACAACACCCGGCGATTGCACGACTTGGGACTAAGCGGGTGGTGGCAGGTCGTACCGCCGGCGATTGGCTTTGTCTTTGCTACGGTCGTCGGCAAAATTCTCGGCGCCAACACACCGACTGGTGCGCTGGCGTTTCTCGTCTTCAGCCGCGGCCTGAGCATCGTGAGCTGGATCGCCCTCGGCATGGCCAAGGGCGATTTGGAAGCCAACGAATTCGGGCCTACCCCTACGCCGCTCGGCGCTTCGGCTTAGTCACGCCCCCGCTCGGGGATCAGGTCGGGGGCGGCGAAATCGAGGGCGTCTTCGGGGTCGGCGAGCACGCTTTCGCTGATGGTCTGGCCGCGCACCGAGACGCCGGCGCGATGCACGCTCTCCGGGTCGCCGCTGATCAGCGGGTGCCAGTCGGCGAGGTCGCGGCCCTCGTGCAGGCGGCGGTAGGCGCAGGAGAGCGGCATCCAGGCCAGCTTCTCGATATTGCCCGGGGTCAGCTTCACGCAGTCCGGCACATAGGCCTGGCGGTTGGCGTAGTCGGTGCAGACGCAGGCCTGGGCGTCGAACAGCTTGCAATGCACGCGGGTGGGCGTGACCTCGCCGGTGTCTTCCTCCTCGAAGCGGACCAGGCAGCAGAGGCCGCAACCGTCGCAGAGGCTCTCCCATTCCTGGGCGGTCATCTGCTCAAGCGTCTTGCGCCGCCAGAAGGGTTCGCCGGTCATCGCCGATGGGTCTAGGCGCGTGCGGCGGCGGCGTCGAGCGGGCCTGGGCGCCTTACCGCGAGTTCATTGGACTTCGCCGGTCGCAACACCGACGCTTGGACAACGAAACGATGGAAGCGCCAAACCATGCGCAAAGCCCTGTCCCTGGCCACCGCGGTCGCGCTGACGTCCTGCGCCGCGACGCTGGCCCACGCCGGCGTGCGGCTCGATGGCCCACCGCTGCGGGCGCCGGCGAAGCTGGATTGCCCGGCCACGTCGGGTGACCTCACCCGGACCACGCAATCGCCCGACGGCCAATGGTGCGACTATGCCAGCCAGCGCGGCGAGACCGTGCGGCTGCGGCTGGCGCCCCTGAACGGCAAGACTCCTTGGGCGGCGCTGGCGCCGACGAGGACCCAGCTGCACGCCCTGGTGCCGGTCTACCGCGAGGTCCCGACCGACTATGACGACGGGCCGGGCGATCGCGCCGACGTCGACGTGCCGTTCGTCCACGTCCACGCGGACGGCGACAGGGCCGATGTGCGGCTGTTCGGGATCTTTCACATCGTCGGCCACGACCATGGCGCCGACGCCGACAAGGACGCCGACAAGGATCACGGGCGCAAGCACGCCGTGGTGCACGCCGGCCCGCGCGGCGCCGAGGTGGTCGCCGACGAGGTGGGCCACAACAACGCCTCGCTGGTCTATGTGCTGGCCGGCAATCACCGCTACCCTTCCGGCTATCGCGCCGTCGGCTACATCGCCAAGGGTCCGGTGAGCGGCCCGCTGGTGGTGGCGGAATTCCGCGGGCCGGAGAACAGCCACCGCGACAACGACGGCGGCAACAACGACATCGACCAGCTGATCGACCGCAACCTGGGCCGCTAGCGGCCAAAGGACACCGCGCCGCCCTTGCGCTCCGCGCGCAGGCCTATATGTCCCGGCCCCGATGCGCGCGCCCATACTCGCCCTGAAGGACGTCCGCCTGGCGGACGGTCCGCTGATGCTGTTCGACGGCGTCGACCTGGCGCTGGACGCCAGGGTCCGCGCGTGCCTGGTGGGCCGCAATGGCGCGGGGAAGTCGACGCTGCTGCGCATCCTGGCCGGTCAGATCGAGCCGGACGGCGGCGAACGCAACGTCACCACCGGGACCCGCATCGCCTTCGTGCCGCAGGAGCCGGAGATCACCGGCGCGACGCTGCTGGACTACGCCACCGCCGGCGGGGCGCCGGACTATATGGTCGAGGCGAGGCTTACCGACTTTGGCCTCGATCCGGCCAAGGGGACACAGGGGCTTTCCGGCGGCGAGATCCGCCGCGCGGCGCTGGCCCGGGCGTTCGCCGAGGACGCCGACGTCATCCTGCTGGACGAGCCCACCAACCACCTGGACATCCTGGCCATCGAGACCCTGGAGGACGAACTGGCCGCCTCCTCCGCCGCCGCCCTGATCGTCAGCCACGACCGGGCGTTCCTGGAGCGGGTGACCAAGCGCTGCTTCTGGCTGGAGTACCGGCAGGTGAAGCGCCTGGACGAGGGCTTCGCCGGCTTCGAGGAGTGGGCCGAGAAGATCACCGCCCAGGAGGCCGAGGAGGCGCGGCGGCTGGACCGCTTCATCGCCCGCGAAGCCCACTGGATGGCGCGCGGCGTCACCGCCCGCCGCGCCCGCAACGAGGGCCGCAAGCGCCGGCTGGAAAGCCTGCGCCAGGATCGCCGCGACCGGCTGAAGGACACCCGCAGCGAGCTGAACATGGGCCTCGCCAGCTCAGGCGTTTCGGGCAAGCGGGTGGTGGAGGCCAAGGGCGTCTGCAAGGCGTTCGGCGACCGGGTGCTGTTGAAGAACTTTTCCACCCGCATCCTGCGCGGCGATCGGGTCGCCGTAGTGGGGCCGAACGGGGCGGGCAAGACGACGCTGGTGAAGGTGCTGTTGGGGGAAATCCCCGCGGACTCCGGCGAGGTGAAGCTCGGGACCAATCTGGAGATCAGCTACATCGACCAGGCCCGCGCCACGCTCTCGCCCGAGACGACCCTGCGCGAGGTGCTGCTGCCCAAGGGCGGCGACCAGATCATGGTGCGCGGCCAGCCCAAGCACATCGCCTCTTACGCCAAGGACTTCCTGTTCACCGACGCGCAGCTGCGCCAGCCGGTGCGCACGCTGTCGGGCGGAGAGCGCAATCGCCTGCTGCTGGCCAAGGCGCTGGCCAATCCAGCCAATGTGCTGGTGCTGGACGAGCCGACCAACGACCTCGACATGGATACCCTGGATCTGCTGGAGGACCTCTTGGCCGACTATGAGGGCACGCTGATCCTGGTCAGCCACGACCGCGACTTCATCGACCGGCTGGCGACCTCGACCATCGGCCTGGACGGCCACGGCCATGCGGTGGAGACCCCGGGCGGCTGGCAGGACTTCATCGCGCAGAACCCCGGCTTCTTCACACGCTTGCCGGTGGCGGCGTTCGCGCCCCCGAAGGGCGCCGCGCCCAAGGCCGCCCCGGCTCCCTCGCCGCCGCGCGCCGAGCCTGCGAAGGCCAAGCTCAGCTACAAGGACCAGCGCCGTCTGGCGGAGCTGGAGACCCTGATCGCCGATGCGCCCGCCAAGGTCGCCAAGCTGGAATCCGCGCTGGCCGACCCCGGACTCTACAGCCGCGATCCGACGGCGTTTCAGCGGCTTTCGGGCGAACTGGATACCGTCCGTACACAGCTCTCCTCGGCGGAAGAGGAATGGCTTCTCCTGGAGGAACAGCGCGAGGCCCTCGCCGCCGGAAGATAGTCCGGACACCGCTTTCCTGTGGATAGATCCAAACCTTGAAAAGGCTTGTGGAATTCGCATCGAGTCCCAGCTTATCCACCGGATATGCACCGGCTTTCACCCGCCGGATCACAGTGTTCACGAATCGGGCGCTTGCCGGATTTCGGGTTCGGGAGCACCGTTCTCTTGCCGAGAGGGACTGCGGCGCGGGCGGACGGAGAGGCCGGAAACGGCGGACCCAGAAGCAGAGGCGAGCAGGAGGTTTCTAGAGGCGAGGACCGGGGCGACCCGGGACGGACTTCCAAGAGACACCGGACGCGACGGAAAACCATCGGGGGCGACCCCGAAAACCGAAGGCGCGGCCGACCTGGAAGGCACAGATCCCCCAACGGATCTGGATGAGAGGGCGACGCACCGGGCGACCGGAGCGCCGCCCTCTTGCTATGGGCGTCTTCCAATGAGGGCGTCTTGCAATGGAGGCGTCTTCCAACCTGGGCCGCAGCGCCCTACCCTCGCCGTTCGCACTCGGGGGTGTTCATGAAAGCCTTGCGTTCCGCCGTCGTCGTCCTGGCCTTGGCGCTGGCCGCCTGTTCGCCGGCCAAGCAGGACGCCCCAAAGGCCGGCGCCGGCACGCCCATCCGCTTCGCCACCGACTGGCGCGCCGAGGCCGAGCAGGGCGGCTTCTACGAGGCCCTGGCCGAGGGCGAATTCGCCAGGCGCGGCCTGAACGTGAAGATCGTCCAGGGCGGCCCGGGCGTGAACGTGCCGCAGTTGCTGGCCGCCGGCTCCGTCGACCTGGGGATCGGCTCCGACAGCTTCATCGTGTTGAACCTCGCCCAGGAAAAGGCGCCGGTGAAGGCGGTTGCGGCGCTGTTCCAGAAGGACCCGCAGGTGCTGATCGCCCACCCGGACACCGGGGTGAACAGCATCGCCGACCTGAAGGGCCACCCGATCCTGCTGGGCGACGCCTCGATCACCGGCTTCTGGGTCTGGCTGAAGGCCAAGTTCGGGTTCACCGACGCCCAGGTGCGCAAGTACAACTTCAACAACGGCCCGTTCCTGGCCGACAAGCGCGCCGCGCAGGAGGGTTACATCACCTCCGAGCCCTACACGATCGAGAAGCAGGCCGGACTGAAGCCGAAGGTCTTCCTGCTCGCCGACTACGGCTACCCGGGTTATGGCGCGATGATCCTGGCGCCCGACGCCCTGATCGCGAAGAACCCGGCGGCGGTGAAGGCCTTCGTCGAGGCCTCGATCAAGGGCTGGCAGGACTATCTGAACGGCGACCCCAAGCCGGCCGACGCCCTGATCCTGAAGGCCAATCCGGAGATGACCCAGGACGTCCTCGACCAGGCGCGGGCCAAGCTGAAGACCTATGGCATCGTCGAGAACGCGCAGGGCAAGACCGGCGAGATGACCGACGCCCGCTGGCAGGCCTTTTTCGACATGGCGTCGAGCCAGGGCGTCTATCCCAAGACCCTCGACTACAAGCAGGGCTACACCCTGCAGTTCCTGGCGCCGCCGGCCAAGTGAGCACGGCGGCCCTAAGAAACGTCGAGGTCGACTACCCGCGCGGGCGGGCGCTGGGGCCTTTCAGCCTGACGTTGGAGGCCGGCGAGATCGTCGCCCTGGTCGGTCCGTCGGGCTGCGGCAAATCCACCGCCATGCGCCTCTTGGCCGGACTTGAGGCGCCGAGCCGGGGCGAGGTCGCCCGCACACCCGGGCGCGGCGAGACCGCCGTGGTCTTCCAGGCGCCGACCCTGGCGCCCTGGCTGACCGCGCGGGGCAACGCCGCCCTGCCGCTGGAACTGGCCGGCGTCGCCCGGCGGCAGGCCGCGGCCCAGGCCGACGCGGCGCTGGCCCGCGTGGGCCTGGCCGGCGCGGAGGGGGCGCGGCCGGCGCAGCTTTCTGGCGGCATGGCCATGCGGGTCTCGCTGGCCCGCGCGCTCGTCACCGCGCCCAAGCTGCTGCTACTGGACGAGCCGTTCGCGGCGCTGGACGAGATCACCCGGCGCGCGCTGGCCGACGACGTGCTGAGCCTCTGGGCCGACAGCCGCCCGGCCATCGTCTTCGTGACCCACAATGTGGAAGAGGCCGTCTACATGGCCTCCCGCGTGGTGGTGATGACCACCGGCCCCGGCCGCATCGCCGGCGAGGTCGCGGTCGAGGGGCCCCTGCCCAGGCCGGGCGGCTTTCGCACCACCGAGCGGTTCCGCGCCCAGGTGGAGGCGGTCTCGGCCCTGCTGGTCGAGGGGATGGCCCCATGAGCCGGCTCGCCCAGGCGCTCGCGCCCGTCCTGCTGATCGCCGTCCTGCTGGCGGCCTGGGAGATCGCCTGCCGGACCCTGGCGGTGCCGTCCTATTTCCTGCCGACGCCCTCGGCCATCGCCGCCGCGCTCGCCACCGACTGGGCGGGCCTGCTGCATTCGGCCTGGAACACGCTTTCCATGGCCCTGCTGGCGCTGATCGCGGCGAGCCTGATCGCCCAGGCGGTCGCCCTGCTGGTCGGCCTGAGCCCGATCCTGGAGCGCGCGGTGGCGCCGCTGGCGGTGGTGCTGCAGGTGACGCCGGTGGTGGCCATCGCGCCCCTGGTGCTGATCTGGGCGGGCCTCGACCACGCGAGCCGCGCGATCGTCGGCCTGGCCGCGGTGGTGGCCTTCTTCCCGATCTTTTCCGGCGCGGTGACGGGGCTGAAGGCCGCCGATCCGGACCTGGAGCGATTGTTCGACCTCTATGGCGCGAGCCGGCTGCAACGGCTGACGCGCCTGCGCCTGCCCTCCACCGTCCCCTACCTGCTGGAGGGGCACAAGGTGGCGGCGGGGCTGGCGGTGATCGGGGCGGTGGTGGCTGAGTTCGTGGCTGGGTCCGGCGGCGCCCAGGGCCTCGCCTGGCGCATCCTCGAGGCCGGCAACCGCTTGCAGACCGCCAAGATGTTCGCCGCCCTGGTGGTGCTGGGCGCGCTGGGCGCGGTGCTGCACGCCGTGCTGGAGGCGGCGGAGAAGGCCGGCCTGCGCTGGTGGCGGGGCCGCTAGGCTAGGGCTGCTTGCCCTGCGGCGCAGGCTTCACCGGCGTCAGGACATAGTGGATCGGCAGCTTGATCTTGGCGCCGATCGTGGGCGCGCCATCGGTGCTCCACGGCGACATGCGGAACTTCGCGGCGAGCGCGAGCGCGCCATCGCCATAGCCCTGACCGGGCGGCGTCTCCTGGGCGACCGCGCAGCCGCCCAGCCCGCCGTCGGCCTGCACCGTGCAGCCCAGCACCACGCGCACGTCGTTCACGCCGTTCTGGGTTTTCGGGAAGGTCGCCTGGAAGTCCTGGATGCTGGGCGCCTCGACCCAGGCCGGCTTGGTCACCGTCGCGTTGCCGGTCAGCACCGCGGGGTCGAAGGTCACCGGGATGAAGATGTTCTGGCCGATCATCGAAGAGGTATCCACCTTCAGCTTCTCGGCCAGCTTCAGGGCGGCCGGGCCGAAGCCGTAGAGCTCCGGCTTTTCCTTCAAGGTGGCGCAATCGCGCGGACGCTGGTCTTGGCCGATCTCGCAGGTCAGCATCACCGTGCCGCCCTTGTTGGCGGCCTTGGCCTTGGCGGGATAGGCCGCGGCGATGTCGGCCACCGTCGGCGCCTCGGCCCACGCCGGGCCGTTCTGGGCGGCCGCCACGGAGGGAAGGCCGCAGGCGGCGACGGCCCCGGCGGCGAACAGGACGACGATCTTCGAGGACATCACGGGCGCTCCCATTTTGCGGGAGCTTGCCACGCCCTGACCGGTCTTGAGAAGCTCTAGACCGACGTGCGCTTGGCCGCGGGGCCGGCGCGCAGGCGCTCCAGCGC
This sequence comes from Phenylobacterium sp., assembly GCA_036268175.1. Lineage (GTDB taxonomy): Bacteria > Pseudomonadota > Alphaproteobacteria > Caulobacterales > Caulobacteraceae > Phenylobacterium. The sequence goes on from DATAUR010000083.1 coordinate 14,156, forward strand.
CTCGCTGGCCATGATGCTGAGCGAGCGCAGGCCGTGGTCGCCGAACACGTCGAGGGCGGCGTCCAGCGCCATGACGGCGGCGGCGCGTTCGCCGCGATCCTTGCCGGTGATGTCCACGCGGGCCTCGTAGAGGCGGGCCAGGTGCAGTTGCACCAGCGCCCAGGCCACCGGATCGCGGCGCGGCTGCAGGCCGGCGAGTTCGATCTTCAGCGCCGCCTGGGCGGTGTCGAGGACGGCGAGGTCGCCGGTGAGTTCGGCGGAGCGCGCGAGGCACATGGCCCGCTCGCCCGCCGCCAGGCCGCGCAGCGGGGTGGCCGGCGCATCCTTCAGCACCAGGTTGGCGCGGTCGTAGCAGGTGACCGCCTGTTCGTAGGCGCGTTCGTCGGCGCTGGCCTCGCCCAGGCATTGCAGCGCCTGCGCCAGCGCGATCTGGGTGCGGGCCCAGTCCAGCGGGCTGTGATCCTTGCTGAGGTGGTCGAGCGCGCCGGCCAGCGTGGTGGCGCCGGCGGCCACGGCGTCGATGTCGCCCGCCGCCTCGCCCCACAGCGCCAGGCCCTGGCCGCGCAGGATCTCGGCGCGGGCCCAGGTCAGCGGCTCGTAGGCCAGGTCCAGGCGGTCGGCGGCGGCCTGGGCATCGTCGATCGCGGCGCGCAGCAGGGTCTCGTCCTTCAGCCGGGCGCCCCAGCCGCAGAGCAGGTCGGCGCGCATCAGCCGGGCCTCGGCGGCCAGCGGCCGGGCGGCGGTGGAGCGCCGGGTCATGGCGTCGAGCGCGGCGATCGGGGCGTTGAAGCGGGCGGCGGCGGTCCAGGCGGCCTGCGCGTCGCCGGCGGACAGCTCCTCGCGCGCCTCGACCAGCGCCAGGCCGACGTCGGCCAGGGGCGCGGCCAGGCCGCCGCGCGCCACGCCGCGGGCTTCGCGGAAGGTGGCGGCCGCGGCGGCGTCGAGGCCGGGATCGCCGAACAGCTCAGCGCCCAGCAGACCCGCGAAGGCCTGCTCGCAGCGGGCGCGGGCCCAGGCGTCGGGACGGCGGGCGGGATCGAAGGCGGCGCAGGCGGTCTCGGCGGCGCAGGCGGCCTTGCGCAGGGCCACGGCGTCGCCGGACCGGCGGGCCACTTCGCGCCAGACGATGGCGGCGTCCAGGCGGCGCTGGGCGCGGTCATGGGCGCTGATCCGCCCGGCGGCGACATCGGCCGCCTTGGCTTCCTGTTGCAGCAGATTGAGGTCAAGCAGTTCGAGCAGGGTGGCGTCGCCGCCGGTCAGGCCATCGCCGTGCGGCCGGCGTTCGCCGCCCAGCAACCGCATCAATTCCCGCCCCAGTTCGAACATGCCGCCACTCCCGCCTGGCCAGCGTCCCGGTATGAGACGGAGGCCGCGCGCTCTGACGGATAAGAGCAAAGCCGGAGCCGGGATCGTAAACAAGTGGTTAATTTCCCAAGTATGGTTAACCGTGTCTTACGATCCACAGTAAAGCGCGACGGAATCAGCGGTTCCATTGGCGCGCCGCAGGGATTCCACAGGCATTGATCAGCGCCCAAGGGCGCCTTCAACCGAAGATTGCGGCCTGCTCGTCTGTTGCGAGAATCCGCCAGCCGCCGGGCGCCACGTCGCCGGGTAGCGCCAAGCCGCCGATCCGGTCGCGGTGTAGGGCGGCGACGTGGTTGCCCACCGCGGCGAACATCCGGCGGACCTGGTGGTAGCGGCCCTCGGTGATGGTCAGGCGCGCCTGCGTCGCCGACAGCGGTTCGAGCACCGCCGGCGCCAGCGGCTCCTTCTCGCCCTCCAGCATCAGGGTCCCGGCCGCGAAGGCCTCGGCCTCGCCGCCGGCCAGCGGTCGGGCGAGCGTCGCCACATAGCGCTTGGCCACCTGGGCGCGGGGCGAGATCACCCGGTGCAGGAACGGCCCGTCGTCGGTGATCAGCAGCAGGCCCGAGGTGTCCTTGTCCAGCCGTCCGATGGTGGAGAGCGCCGGCTCCCGCGCCCGCCAGCGGTGGGGCAGGAGTTCGTAGACGCTGCGCCCGGCTTCGCGGTGCGAGCAGACCACGTCGAGCGGCTTGTGCATCAGGATCGTCAGCGGCGCGGGCGGATCCAGCGGCTGGCCGGAGACGGTCATGCGGGCCGGCAGGTCGGCGGTCACCGCGATCCGCGCGCCAGCGTCCCTCAGCGTCGCGCCGTCCAGCACCACCTGCCGGCGGGCCACCAGGTCGGTGACCTCCCGCCGCGAGCCGTAGCCCAGGTTGGCCAACAGGCGGTCGAGCCGGGCCATGGGAGCCTTGGCGGCGCCGCTCATTTGCGGGCCTCGAAAATCTTGTAGCCGCCGCCCTCGCCGCGCAGTTCGACGCTGGAAAAGGCAGATGCCAACGCCGCCTCGTAAGGCAGGTGCCGGTTGGCCACCAGCCAGCAGACGCCGCGTTTTCGCAGCATTCCCGCGGCCGCCTCGATGAAGGCGACGCCCAGCGCGCGATCCTCCGCCCCGCCGTCGTGGAACGGCGGGTTCATCACCACGAAGTCGAGGTCGTTCAGCCCTTCCAGGGGCCGGCGCAGGTCGGCCCAGAGCACCTTCACCCGCGGATCGTCCAGATTGTGCTCGGCGCAGGCCACGGCGCGGCCGTCGAGGTCGGCGCAGGTGAGCGCGGTGACCCTGGGCGAGGCCAGCACCGCGCGGGCCAGGAGGCCGACGCCGCAGCCGAGGTCCGCGCCCGCGCCCTCCAGCGGCGGCAGGAGTTCCAGCAGGCGCGCGCTGCCGGGATCGGGGCGGTCCCAGCTGAACACGCCGGGCTGCGACCAGAGGCCCAACGACGGCACGATCCGAGGGCTCCCGCCGGCGATGGCCTCGGCGACGCCGATCAGTTCCGTCGGTCGCTTCGCGTGGCAGAAACGGTGGTGCTTGCGGGCGTCCTCGCCGACCTGGCAGCCGAAGGCCTCCAGGGTCTTCTTCAGCCGCGAACCGCCCTTGTCCTTGGGCGCGAAGGCGGTCAGCGGCGCGCCGGGCTTGAGAGCGCGCAGCGCCTGGGCCAGCACATAGTCCCGCTCTAGCGTGCCCGGCGGCGCGAGGACCAGGGCGCTGTCCGCCGAGCGGTCCGGCAGGGCGGCGATGTCCGCCGAGCCGGGGATCAGCGGCGAGAGCTGCAGGGCGCCGGCCGGGACCTCCACCAGGCCCGGCGCGGGGGCGCCGTAGATCAGGGCGCCGGCCATCGGCACCTAGGCCCGTTCCTTCGACCGCTCGAAGCGGACCTTGGGATAGCGCTCGCTGACGTAGCCGGTCTCCCAGGCGGTCTTGGCCAGGAACACCGGCTGGTCGTCGATGTCGGCGGCCATCTGCGAGCGGTGCTTGCCCATGAAGTCTTCCAGATCGGCCTTGTCGCCAAGGGTCCAGCGCGCTTCCGCGTACGGGCTCGCCTCGAAGATCACCTCGAGCTGGTATTCGTTGGCCAGGCGATCGGCCATCACCTCGAACTGCAGTTGGCCGACGGCGCCGACGATGAAGTCCGCGCCCATGGTCGGGCGGAAGAGCTGGGTGACGCCCTCCTCGGCCAGGCCCTCCAGGGCCTTCTTCAGGTGCTTGGCCTTCAAGGGGTCCTTGACCCGCACCCGCTGGAGGATTTCCGGGGCGAAGTTGGGCAGACCGGCGAAGCGCAGGGTTCCGCTTTCCGAAAGGCTGTCGCCAACGCGAAGCACGCCGTGGTTCGGAATGCCGATCACATCGCCCGCGAAGGCCTCCTCGGCCAGCTCGCGGTCCGACGCGAAGAACATGATCGGCGCGTTCACCGACAACTGCCGGCCGGTGTTCTGCACCTTCAGCTTCATGCCGCGCTCGAACTCGCCGGAGGTGAGCCGAAGGAAGGCGATCCGGTCGCGGTGATTGGGGTCCATGTTGGCCTGGACCTTGAAGATGAAGCCGGAGACCTCCGGGTCGCCCGGCGCCACGTGGGTCGCCTCCCCGCCCTTCACCGCGGCCACGGCCTTGGGCGGCGGGGCGTAGGCGCCCAGACCCTCCAGCAGTTGGTCGACGCCGAAGTGGCGCAGCGCCGAGCCGAAGAACACCGGGGTCATGTGGCCTTCCAGGAAGGACTGTACGTCGAAGGGCTTGGACGCGCCTTGCACCAGCTCGGCGTTATCGGTGAGTTCGGAAAGCTCGCCGGGGTCGAGGAAGCTCGCGATGGAATTGCCCTTGAACGCCAGGGCGTCGGGGTGGCCGTCCTCCTGCCCCGCCGGACCGCCGCCTTTCTTGGCGAAGGGGATGAACTGCTCGCGGCGCAGGTCGAGCATGCCCTTGAACCGCCCGCCCGAGCCGGCCGGCCAGTAGAGCGGGGCTGGGTCCAGCGCCAGCTTGCCGGCGATCTCGTCCAGCAGGGCGAAGGGATCCTGCGCCTCCCGGTCCATCTTGTTGATGAAGGTGACGATGGGGATGTCACGCAGGCGGCAGACCTCGAACAGCTTCAGCGTCTGCGGCTCGATCCCCTTGGCGGCGTCCAGCACCATCACCGCGGCGTCGGCGGCGGTGAGCGTGCGGTAGGTGTCCTCCGAGAAGTCCTCGTGGCCCGGCGTGTCCAGCAGGTTGAACATCAGGCCGGCGTGATCGAAGGTCATGACGCTGGCGGAAACGCTGATCCCCCGCTCGCGCTCGATCTTCATCCAGTCGGACCGGGTGCGGCGGTTCTCGCCGCGCGCCCGCACCTGGCCGGCCGCCCGGATCGCGCCGCCAGCCAGCAGCAGATTTTCCGTCAGCGTGGTCTTGCCGGCGTCAGGGTGCGAGATGATCGCGAAGGTTCGCCGGCGGGCGGCTTCGGCGGCGGGGGAAGTCGTCATGGGCGCGGCAGGTAGCAACGAGTGGGCTCTGGACCAAGGAAAATAGGCCGACGACGCCGACGAGCAGCCTGCGCGAAGCTCTCCCCTTGCTCGTCATTCCCGGGCTTGTCCCGGGAACCCAGGACCGCGACGGGCGCAGAAAAGGGCTCGGCGCCGCCGTGCGCATCCTTCGACGGGGCGTTCATAGGTTCCCGGGACAAGCCCGGGAATGACGAGCGAAAGAGGGAAAATGCGCGCTCAGGACGCCGGCAGATTGAGCTGCCACGACACCCCGAAGCGGTCGTCGACCCAGGCGAAGCGCAGGGAGAAGCCATAGTTCTCCAGCGGCATCCGCACCACGCCGCCCTCGGAGAACGCCGCGAACAGCCGCTCGATCTCCGCCTCGTCCTCGCAGTCCAGGAAGAGCGAGATCGACGGCGTGAAGCTGAATTCGTGATGGACGGGGCTGTCCATGAACATGAAGTGCTGGCCGGCCAGGCTCAGGAAGGCCGTGCGCACCTGGCCCTCCTTTCCTGGCTCGCCGGGGCCATAGTGTTCGAACCGCTTCACCTCGGCTCCCGGGATCAGGCCGACGTAGAAGTCGAGCGCGGCTCGCGCCTGGCCCTCGAACATCAGAAACGGGGTGATCTGCTGGACCATGACGTCCTCCGGCGGTTGGGTTGCAGACTCCAACCGGAGTTTCCCAACGGCCGCAACCACCTCCCCCGTGAACCGGCGGGAGGTAAGAGTCCCTAGGCCGCCAGCCTGCGCCAGATGCGGCGGTCGGCGCTGACGGCGTCGAGATCGCCGTCGCGTTGCAGGGTGAAGAGTTCGGCCATCACCTCGAACTGGCAGGCGACAAAGCGCACGGTCACTTCGGCGGGGGAACAGTCGAGGGAAGGCGCCACGAATAGCGCGGCATTGATCATCGGCGCCTTGGCGCCGATCAGCGCGCCCAGCCGACGGGCGCGCTCGGGGTTGGTCCGTTGCAGCAAGGGCTCGCGCGAGAACAGCTCCTGGCCCATCCGCAGGATCGCGGGAAAGGCCAGCCGTTCCAGCCTGGGCGCGTCCAACGGCCCCTCCATGGCGACGCCGTCGAGGCGCAGGACGACATCGTTCAACAGGAAGAGCATGGGCGCCGCGGCAAACCTGAATTCCAAGAGTGGTCCTGTGTCGCACCGCCAGGCTTTCGTGCCCGTTCACGAAGGCGGTTAACCGGCGAAAAACCCAAGTGCGGTCGGCCGCCGCTCAGCCCTTTTCCACCGGCTCGGTGAGGAAGTGGCGGCCCTGGCGGTCGTCGATCTCCACCACCCAGACGTCGGGGTCGACGCGCACCGCGCGCTCTATATAGGCGTCGAGGTCGGGCTCCTGGTCCGAGCGCGCGGGCTGCATCCAGACGCGCTCGCCGTCGAGCCTGGTCGCCTCGGCATAGAGCCTAGCCGTGCCTTCGGGCCGGTTCAGCACCTTGACCAGCACCGCGCCGGCCCGGGCGTCGCCCTTGCGGATCACCATGCCGAAGGCGCCGGAGAGTTCGGCCCGGCGGATCAGGGCGGAGACCCAGATGTCGGTGGAGAGCAGCATGGGCGCGAAAATCCGTTCCTCCGCTAACGGAGTGGCAACGCTAGCTGCGCTACTCCACGGGCCGGTCGCAAGGCCATAGCGAAAGAAGACGCATGAAAAGCTCGCGCAGAAGCGCGAAGCCCGCGTCTCGGTGGATGGGGTTGTTGTGGGGGGCCTTGGCCCTTTCGCCCGCCGTTGCGCACGCGCAACCGGCGGACCTGTTCTACGAGCGTGCGGTAATGTCGGCGGCGGATCAACGCTGCGGACTGTTCGCCCCGGACGTGGCCGCCGCCCTGGCCGCGGCGACCGCGCAAGCGCGCGGCGCGGCCCTGCGCGCGGGAACCCCCGACGATGTCTTGCGCCGGACCGAGCGCACCGCCCAGGCCAAGGCCGCGGCGGTCGACTGCCGTTCGCCCGACATCGCCACCGCCGCGGCGCGGGTGAAGAACGCCTTTTCCGGCTTCGCCAAGCTGACCCGCCTGACCTATGCGGGCGACATCGCCGGCTGGCAGGCCGACCGCAACCTCAGCCGCAATCCGCGCTGGCAGCTCTCGCAGGAGACCAGCTTCGGTCCCGACCGCATGGCCTTCGGCCTGGCCGGCCGCGATGGCCGCGAGGCGCTGGTCGCCGTCGCCCATTTCGCCGGCGGGGAAGAGCCCTATGGCGCGCGCCTGGTGCTGCGCGACCAGACCCGCAGCAGCCAGCCCTATCTGGACCGGTTCAGCGCCGGCTCGACCGCGGGCCTGCCGCTGGCGCGCCGCCTGCCGCCGGCGCTGGCCCAGAAGGCCTACAACGCCGCGGCCCGCGCGCCGGCCGGCGTCGAGCTGCTGCCCAAGGGCGCGACCTCCGGCTGGGCGTTCCGCTTCCCCGACGAGGCGTCGCAGGACCTGGCCAAGCTCGATCCGCGCGAAGCGGTGGCCATCGACTTCCTGTTCGCCGGCGACGTCACCCGGCGCGCCTACGTTGAGGTCGGCGACTTCGCCGCCGGCCGCGCCTTCCTGCAGGTTTCCGGGCGTTAGGCCTCGGCCGCGCGGGCGACGGGCGGGGCGGGAACCAGCACCGGCATCCGGACGGTGACCGTGGTGCCTTCGCCGAGCGTGCTTTCCACGGTCATGTCGCCGCCGTGCAGCCGCGCGAAGGCCCGCACCAGCGACAGGCCCAGGCCCGAGCCCGCCTGTTTCTGTTCGGCGCCGCCGGCCTGTTCGAACGGCCGGCCGAGCCTGGCCAGATCCTCGCCGGAGATGCCCACGCCGGTGTCGGCCACGGCGATCTCCAGCACCTCGCCCACCGGATAGACCGAGACGGTCACCGAGCCGCCGCGCGGGGTGAACTTCAGCGCGTTGGAGATCAGGTTGAAGGCGATCTGCTTGATCGCGCGGCGGTCGGCCTCGGCTTCCAGCGATTCCGCCGAAAGCTCGCCTCGCAGGTTGATGCCGGCCCGCTCGGCCTGGCCGCGCATCAGGCGCAGCACCGCGGAGATGGCTTCCCGGGCGTCGAAGTCCTCCCGCGCCAGTTCGAACCGCTCGGCCTCGATCTTCGACATGTCGAGCACGTCGTTGATGAGCTCCAACAGGTGCGCGCCGCTTTCGTGGATCAGGTCGGCGTATTCGGAATAGCGCTCCGACATCGGCCCAAACAGCCGCTGCCGCATGATGTCGGAGAAGCCCATGATGGCGTTCAGCGGCGTGCGCAGCTCATGGCTCATATTGGCCAGGAAGCGCGACTTGCCGGCGTTCTGCTGCTCGGCCACCACGCGGGCCTCGTCCAGCTCGATCTCGCGGCGTTTCTGGGCGCGGGCGTCGCGAAGCGCGCCCACCAGCCGCTTGCCGCTCAACCGGCGCACGGTGAGCACGCACCAGCCCTGGGGGTCGTGAGCGGGGACGAAGGCCACCTCGGCCGAGCCGTCGGCAGCCGCCCGGATCAGGGCTTCCTCCACCGCGGCGCGCTGGTCGGCGCTGACCAGGTCGGCCAGGTTCCGATTGGGGAGATCGTAGGTCTCCAGCCCGATCGGCGCTTCGCCGAACGCCTCCAGGATACGGCCGCCGGGAAACAGCGACATCAGGAGTTGCGGCTGGTGGTCGAGCGCCTCGCGCAGCTTCAGCTCCGCCTCGCGGGCCCGGGCGTCGTCGCCACGCACCTTGCCCTGCAGCGCCACCAGGCCGGCGGCGAAGCCCAGACCCGTGGTGCCGAGCGCCAGCAGGCTGAGCCAGGTGGAGAGCGTCTCCGGCGCCTTGGGCAGGACCAGGATCGAGGCGCCCATCGCGGTGATCGCGCCCGCCGCGACGCCGGCCGCCGCGCCCAGGGCCAACAACTTCGGTCGCCGGAAGGCCGCGCTGGCCGCCAACGGCGCCAGGCACCAGGCCGCCAGAGGTCCGGCGGTCCCGCCGGTCAGCAGTGAGGCCGAGGCTCCGGCCAGCGCCCAGATCAGGGTCGCGCCCACCGCCGCCGCCTCGTCGCCCACCGCCGCCAGCAGGGCGCCGACCGCCGCCGCCGCGCCCACGGCGCCGAGCGCGCCCAAGGTCGCGGCCGGAGGGCTTCCCATCCGCCACGCCAGGACGCCGCCCGCCACGGCGACCACCAGCAGCCAGGCCAGGTGCCACCCGACGCTGAAGCGCCGCCCGGCCTTCGCCGCGCGGTTGCGCAGCCGCCTTTTGGAGCCGGAGAGCGTCAAACCAGGGATATCTGTGCGCCGGACATGGTCGGACAGTCTAACCGTCCAGGTGAGTCCAAGTAAGGGCGCTCGCGCGTGGCGCGACCTGGCCGCCGGCCGGGCGCGTCCGGCCGCGAAAGGAAATCGTAAGCGGCGGCGGCGAAACTGCGCGCTCCTGGAACGAGGGCGCGACGCCTGCCATGCCGCCAGCGGCCGACCCCGCGAACGCGCCCGCCGCGCCAGAAGCCGCGCCTGGGGCCGCTCCCCGCGCGCGCCGCCGCTCCGCCGGCGCCAAGGCGCTGGAGGACCAGAAGCGCGCCTTCCTGCGGCTGGTCAGCCACGAGCTGCGCACGCCCTTGAACTCGATCCTCGGTTTCTCCGAGATCCTGTCGGCCGAACTCTATGGACCGCTGGGCGCGCCGCAGTACAAGGAATACGCCGAGATCATCCGCGGCAGCGGCAAGAAGCTGCTGCGCCTGGTGAACCAGGTGCTGGAGATCGGCCGCCTGGAGGGCGTCGAGCTGGAAGTGGGCGCCGAGGCCATCGAGCCCGCCTTCGAGTCCGCCATCGCCAGCGCCGCCCTCGACTTCGCCCGCGGCGTACGGCCCCGCATCGTCGATCCCGGTGACCTGCCCCTGGTGCTGGCCGATCCCTGGGGCCTGCGCACCGTCCTGACCCATCTGGTGCAGAACGCCGCCATGTTCGCCCCCGACGAGGGCGAGGTGCGGCTGCGCGCCGAGGTGAGCGGCGGCCATGTGGACCTCTACGTCGAGGACGATGGCGAGGGCGTCGACCCGGCCGAGCTACCCCGCCTGATGCGCCCCTTCGAGCAGGGGGAAAACGCGCTGGTGCGGCGGGTGGAAGGCGCGGGCCTGGGCCTGCCGATCTGCGAGCTCACCTGCCGGGCCATGGGCGCGCGCCTGACGCTGACCTCGGCGCCCGGCCGGGGCATGAGCGCCAGGGTGCGCCTGAAGATCGCCGAGGGCTGAGGTCCACCGGGTTGCGCCGGGCCGCCGCGCCCCCTAAGTCGCGGCCATGGGCGCTCCCCTTCTTCATCCGCCAATCGAAGCCGAACTCGCCGAACTCGCCGCCGAGTTCGAGGTGCTGGGAGATTGGGAGGAGCGCTATCGCTACGTCATCGACCTGGGCAAGGACCTGGCGCCCCTGACCGACGCCGAGCGTTCCGAAACCAACAAGGTGCGCGGCTGCGCGAGCCAGGTGTGGCTGGTGACCGAGCCCTCAGGCGGCCTCGGGCCTGACGGGACGCTGCGGTTCCGGGGCGACAGCGACGCCCACATCGTGCGCGGCCTGATCGCCATCGTGCTGCGGCTGTTCTCCGGGCGGCGGCCGGACGAGATCCTGGCCTTCGACGCGCCCGCCGCCTTCGAGACCCTGGGCCTGAAGGGCGCGCTCTCGCAGCAACGCTCCAACGGACTGGCCTCCATGGTCGCCCGCATCCGCCGCGACGCGCAGGCGGCCTAGGATTCGTCCACGAACCACACGAACCACACGAACGGGGTCTAGCTGGCAAAGGCCCGCGCAACGGGCGCCTTCAGCTAAGGAATGACCACGGAAAACACGGAAAGAGCACGGAAGGCGCGGCGGCGATTCCGTGGCCTTCCGTGTTTTCCGTGGTTTGAATCTGACTGAGCCTCCGCTGTCGCGGAGTCTCGGGAGCGCGCGCCGTTCGTGTGGTTCGTGTGGTTCGTGGACGAAATCAGGCGGCGCGGATGCCGCTGACGCCTTGGCTCATGCCGACGACGGCGTCGAAGCCCAGGATCATGTCCACCTGCTCGCCGTCCGAGGCCAGGGGCAGGCGCAGCCAGAGGATCGAGAGGTGCGAGGCGCCGCGCCAGGCCAGGCTGTGCACGCCCACCGCCGGCCGGCGTTCGGAGACCACCCGGCCCAGTTCCACCCGCCAGTAGTCGGCGGCGGCGGTGTTGTAGATGTCGCTGAGACGCTTGCCGGTGATCTCGCGGCCATAGACGCCGTAGAGGCCGGTGCCGGCCAGCCGCATGCGGAACTCCGGCGCGGCGTCCTCGCGGGGCGGCGAGCCTACGTCGATCAGACTGATGGTCGGCAGCAGGCGCTTGATCGCCGCCGGGTCCAGCCGCCGCCGTCCAGGCAGCAGGGGGCCATCCCGAAGAGACGCCCAATAGGCGAAGAGTTCCTCGTGCGCGCGTACTGCCGCACCGGGAGCTCCAATCTGCGCCGCCATGTGCAGATGCCCCGACAACCGGTTGGATTCACAACGAATCGGTTATCGCTGATCCGGCGAATCGCCGTCCAGCGGAAAAGGGTTAACGAAGGACGATTTTGTGGCGAGTGAGTCCGACTTAGCGCTTGCGGCCGAGCGGCGAACTCCAATGGTCCGGATCGATCAGCTCCATGTACTGCACCATCGTGTTCCGCTCCGCCGGCACGCCCAGGATATTGAGCGAACACACCCTGCCGAAGATGTCATCCGGATAGCCGTTGAAATTGTCCGGGCGAAAGAGCGGCGGGAGGTCCCAGTACATTCGGTAGCCCAGCTCGGCGATCAGCGAGATCACCTCCTGCTGGTGCGCGACGCGATCGTTTTCCACATAGAGCAGGGGCCTGAGCCGCCGGATGGTGTCCGCGGCGCCTCGCAGGACCTGGACCTCGAAGCCTTCGACGTCGACCTTGAGGAGGTGGCACGCCGTCAGGTTCAGGCTGTCGATCGGCGTCACCCGAACCTTCTGACCCTGAGCGCCGGCGCTGTCCGGCAACACCGAAACGCCGCCGAAATTATAGTCCGCGCCGTAGTCCAGCGGCGGGACCACGACGAAGCCCTGATGCTCGCCGGAGGCCTCGGGATAGGCGAGGGCGTTCTTGACGCCGTTCAGCGCCAGGTTGGCGCACAGTATCTGGAACACCCGCTGCTGGGGCTCGAAGACGTAGAGCGGGCCGGGGTTGCAGGCGCGCGCCAGCGGCACCGAATGGGCGCCGATGTTGGCCCCCACCTCGACCACCGTCATGCCAGGCTTCACCAACTGGGCGAGGAAGTCCCACTCCTGGCCGCTGAATTCGCCGTAGACCTCCAGGGAGCGGGTGATGTAGCGGTCGCCGGCGAGCCCGATCATCGGGCCATGGCGTGTCTGCACCGTCTTGGTGTCCGGATCGGTCATATCGCCGTCTGAACCCGACTTTGGGCTCGCCCTCAACCCCAAATGAAAACGCCCGCCAAGGCGGCGGGCGTCTCCAATCCTGTCGCGCTGGAAAGCTTAGCGCTTCTTGCGCGGCGCCTGACGCCCGCCTTGACCGAGGCCCATCTGCTTGGCCAGGTCCGAACGCGCCTTGGCGTAGTTCGGGGCGACCATCGGATAGTCCTTCGGCAGGCTCCACTTGGCCCGGTATTCCTCGGGGCTCATGTTGTACTTGGTGCGCAGGTGCCGCTTCAGCGACTTGAACTTGCGGCCGTCTTCCAGGCAGACCAGGAAGTCCGGGGTGATCGAGCGGCGGATCGGCACCGCCGGTTCCTTCGGCGCGACTTCCGTGGTTTCGCCGCCCGACGAGATGCCGGACAGCGCCCGGTGTACGCTCTGGATCAAGGCCGGCAGATCAGCGGCCGTAACGGAATTGTTGCCCACATAGGCGGAGACAATATCCGCCGTCATCTCGATGACTTCCGACTTCTCATCCATTCTTGTTTTCCATAGGAAGCGCGCCATTCGAGGGCGCTGAAGTGATTCACAACATCAGTAGCGGCGTCATTATAGGGAACTTATCCACGGCACAAGCATACAAATAGAGCTGTTTCCGTCGTAACCGCGGGAATTTTGAGGTGGAGACAGGCCGAAACGTTCAAAGAACCGGTTTGATCGAGTAAGCCAGAGCCGCTCTACCTGGGCTGCGCTCACCCTAGGCGGGTGTTCTCAACGGAAATCCGGCGCCTGCCATTGCGCCCAAATATCCGGCAGGTCGCTGGAGATTCGATCCGGAAACGCCGCCGGCCGTTTCTCAAGGAACGATGTTACGCCTTCCCGCGCATCGCCGGATTTGCCGCGCGCCTGGATGCCGCGGCTGTCGGCGCGATGGGCTTCCATGGGGTGCGCGGCGCCCGCCATGCGCCAGATCAGTTGCCGGGTCAGCGCCACCGAGACGGGGGCCGCGTTGTCGGCGATCTCGCGAGCCAGGGCGCGGGCGGCGGGCAGCAGGTCGTCGGGCGCGTGCAGCGAGCGCACCAGGCCTTTGTCGAAGGCTTCCTGCGCCGGGAAGATGCGGCCGGTGTAGCACCACTCCAGCGCCGTCTGGACGCCCACCAGATGCGGCAGGAACCAGGACGAGGCCGCCTCTGGGTTGAGCCCGCGCCTGGCGAAGACGAAGCCGTAGCGCGCTTCGGTGGACGCCAGCCGGATGTCCATGGCGAGCTGCATCGTCGCCCCGACGCCCACCGCCGCCCCGTTCACCGCGGCGATCACCGGTTTCAGGCTCTCGAAGATGCGCAGCGTCAGCAGGCCGCCGCCGTCCCGTTGCGCGCCCTCCACGGTGCGGGCCGCCATCGCCTCGCCGCCGCGCTTGTCGTAGTCGAAGGTCTGGGCCCCCGCCGAGAGATCCGCGCCGGCGCAAAAGGCGCGGCCGGCGCCGGTGACGATCACCGCCCGGACGGCGTCGTCGCCATCGGTCTGATCGAACACCGCGATCAGGTCGCGCATCATCTGGGTGTTGAAGGCGTTGAGCTTCTCCGGCCGGTTCAGGGTCACGGTCGCGACGCCGTCCTCCACGGCGTAGGTGAGGGTCTCGAAGGTCGGCGCGGCGGCCATGGCGTTCTCCCGTTTTGCCGCCCATGCCGCCCGCTTGACGGACGGTAGGTCAAGGCCCGCTATAGCGCCTGAACGAAGATAAGTTGGCGGCTGCCCCCAGGAAGCAAAAGCGGAGAGGCGGCCCCAACGGGAGCGAGACCATGCATCCGTCGGCCCACGCCAAGACCCATCCGGACAAACCGGCCTTCATCATGGCCTACTCCGGCGAGACGGTGACCTATGGCGAGCTGGAGGCGCGCTCGAACCAGGGGGCGCACCTGTTCCGCGAGCTGGGGCTGGCGACCGGCGACAGCGTCGCCTTCTTTATCGACAACCATCCGCGCTACTACGAGATCATCTGGGCCGCGCAGCGTTCGGGCCTGCGCTATACGTGCCTCTCCTCGAAGCTGACCACCGCCGAGGTCGAATATATCGTCAAGGACTGCGAGGCGAAGGTGTTCGTCGCCTCGGTGGCGACCGCGGAGACCGCGCTGGCCGTGGCGCCGTCGATCCCGGGGGTGTCGCTCTACATGGTGGGCGGTGTGGCCGGACCCTATCGGAGCTTCGAGGACGCGCGGGCGGCGATGCCGCAGACGCCGATCGCCGACGAGAGCGCCGGGCGGCCGATGCTCTATTCCTCCGGCACCACCGGCCGGCCCAAGGGCGTCAAGCGGATCGCCGCGGCGGCGACGGACGACGCCATCGACCAGCCCAACCCGCTGGCGACGCTGGGCCAGGCGCTCTACGGCTGGACGCCGGACACGGTCTACCTCTCGCCCGCCCCGCTCTATCACGCCGCCCCGCTCGGCTGGTCGACGGCGGTGCAGGCCATGGGCGGCACGGTGGTGATGATGGAGCGGTTCGACGCCGAGGACGCGCTGCGCTTCATCGAGCAGTACAAGATCACCTCGGCCCAATGGGTCCCGACCCATTTCGTGCGCATGCTGAAGCTGCCGGAAGAGGCGCGGCGCCGCTATGACGTAAGTTCGCTGAAGGCGGTGTTCCACGCCGCCGCGCCCTGCCCGGTCCCGGTCAAGGAGCAGATGATCGCCTGGTGGGGCCCGATCGTGCACGAGTATTACGCCGGCACCGAGGGCAACGGCTTCTGCATCATCAATTCGGAGGAATGGCTGGCCCACAAGGGCTCGGTCGGCCGTGGCCTGATGGCCCAGGTGAAGATCTGCGACGAAGAGGGCAACGTCTTGCCGCCGCGCAGCGAGGGCCTGGTCTTCTTCGAAGGCGGCGGTCAGTTCGAGTACCATGGCGACCCGGCCAAGACCGCCGAGAGCCGCAACAAGCACGGCTGGACGACGCTGGGCGACGTGGGCTGGCTGGACGAGGAAGGCTACCTCTACCTCACCGACCGCAAGAGCTTCATGATCATCTCCGGCGGGGTGAACATCTATCCGCAGGAGCTCGAGAACGTGCTGATCGGCCATCCCAAGGTCGCCGACGCCGCGGTGGTCGGCGCGCCGGACGAGGAGATGGGCGAAAAGGTGGTGGCCGTGATCCAGCCCATGGACTGGGCCGACGCCGGGGACGAGTTGCGGGCCGAGCTGATGGCCTACGCCCGCCAGCACCTCAGCCACGTGAAGAGCCCCCGGGTCATCGACTTCATGGCCGAGCTGCCGCGCCACGCCACCGGCAAGCTCTACAAGCGCCTGATCCGCGACGCCTACTGGGGCAAGGACGGCGCGCGCATCGCCTAGTCCTGCGCGGGTCCTATCGCGCGGGGCAGTTCGCGCAGCTCGATGACGCCGCCGGCCTCGTAGACCGGATTGCCGGCCAGCAGCGCCTGCGCCGCGGCCATGTCCTCGACCTCGATGCGCACATAGCCGACGATGTGGGAGCTGATCGGCGGCGGCGCGCCGCCCTTGCGCAGGCACATCCCGCGGCCGATCGCCGAGCCGCCGCGTAGCACGCCCTTGGCGCTGAGCTCGCCGACATAGGCTTCCCAGGCGGCCGGATCGGCAGGCTCAGCCTCATGCATCAGGTAGATGAAGTCGGCCATGGACGCCTCCTATGCGGCTTGCCCGCGCGCGACGGGATGCTAGACCGCATTCCGACTTATCCAATCAAGACGGGCCGGCTTATCCGATCAAGAGGGGCCAGCCCATCCAATCAAGAGGGAGCGACGAATGAACCCGGTGGAAATCAAGGACCTGCCCGGCCTGGTGGGGACGGAGGTGGGCGTTTCGGACTGGGTCCAGATCACCCAGGAACGCGTCAACATGTTCGCCGAGGCCACCGGCGACCACCAATGGATCCATGTGGACGTCGAGCGCGCCACCCGCGAGATCGGCGGCCCGATCGCCCACGGCTACCTGACGCTGTCGCTGATCCCGTTCCTGGGCCAGGGCATGCTGCCGGTGAAGGGCGTGACGCGGGGCATCAACTACGGCTCCGACAAGGTGCGCTTCGTGAACATGGTGCGGGTCGGCAAGCGCGTTCGCATGCGCCAGAAGCTGATCGGCGTCGAACCCAAGGCGGGGGGCATGCAGATCAAGAACGAATGCACCATCGAGATCGAAGGCGAGGACAAGCCCGCCTGCGTCGCCGAGACGATTTCGGTGCTGTACGGCTGAGCCGCGCTAGTCGGCCCGCGCCGCTTCCTCGGCGGAGGCCGC
>DATAUR010000084.1:0-20323 GCA_036268175.1 Phenylobacterium sp.
CTCATTTTGAGTTGGGGGACGCGGCCTCTGCCGTATCGATCGCCCTCGGTCAGTCCGAAAGCCGAGGACTATGTAGTTACAAAAATTATTCTCGTCAATATCCGTAACTACAAAAATACCTGCCCTATTTCTAGGCGCCGGAACTAGCTACATCTCCGCCCATGAACGTCAGCGCCTTCGACCTCTTCAAGCTGGGGATCGGTCCGTCCAGCTCGCACACCATGGGCCCGATGACCGCCGCCGGCCGGTTCCTGCAACGGTTGGACGGCAAGATCGAGCGCACCGCGCGGGTGCGGATCATCCTCTATGCGTCGCTGGCGCTCACCGGCCGGGGCCACGCCACCGACCGGGCGGTGATCCTGGGGCTGGCGGGGTTCGAGCCCCGGACGCTGGATCCGGATCACGCCGATCAGTTGGTGGCCGCCGTCCGCGCCGACGGGCGGCTGAATCTCGCCGGCCAGCACGAGATCGCCTTTGACGAGGCCACGGACCTCCTCTGGGAAGGCCGCACGCGCCTGCCCCAGCACCCCAACGCGGTGAAGTTCGCTGCCTTCGACGCGGCCGGCGAGGTCCTGGCCGAGCGGACCTATTTTTCCATCGGCGGCGGCTTCGTGCGCGACGAGGGCGAGATGGGCAAGAACACCCCGCCCGAGGACGCGGCCCTGGTCGAGGTCCCCTACCCGTTCGACAGCGGCGAGGAACTGCTGGCCCTGGCGGCCGGCGCGGGCCTGACCATCGCCGAGCTGATGCGGGCCAACGAGCGCGCCCGGCGCAGTGATGATGAGATCGACGCCGGCCTCGATGAGATCGCGCAGGCCATGTACGCCTGCATCGACCGCGGCATGAAGACGCCTGGCGTCCTACCGGGCGGCCTGAAGGTGCAGCGCCGCGCCTATCAGGTGCACCGGTCGTTGATGTGCGACGCCGACAAGCGGATCGCCGACCCCCTGGCCGCCCTGGACTGGGTCAACCTCTGGGCGCTCGCGGTAAACGAGGAGAACGCCGCCGGCGGCAAGGTGGTCACCGCCCCCACCAACGGTGCGGCGGGCCTGGTGCCAGCGGTGCTCCGTTACTACGACCGCTTCCATCAGGGGACGCCGGCGGGACGCCGCACCTTCCTGCTGACGGCGGCGGCCATCGGCGCGCTCTACAAGAAGAACGCCTCGATCAGCGGCGCCGAGGTGGGCTGCCAGGGCGAGGTAGGCGTCGCCTGTTCCATGGCCGCCGCCGGCCTGACCGCCGCGCTCGGCGCCACCAACGCCCAGATCGAGAACGCTGCGGAGATCGGCATGGAGCACAACCTGGGCCTCACCTGCGACCCCATCGGCGGCTTGGTGCAGATCCCTTGCATCGAGCGCAACGCCATGGGGGCGGTGAAGGCGATCGACGCCTGCCGCCTCGCGCTGCTGGGCGACGGCCAGCATTCCGTCAGCCTCGACAAGGTGATCGCCACCATGAAACGAACCGGCGAGGACATGAGCGCGGTCTATAAGGAAACCTCGCTCGGCGGCCTGGCGGTCAATCTCGCGGAATGCTGACGTCGCCGATGTTGGATCGGCCACCGCCGGCGCGTCCTAGGGCTGAAGAGACGATGGAGATCCGTCATGGGAAACCCCGGATTCACCGCCGCCGGCCTGGCTGACATGCAAGAGGCGCTGGAGGAGAAGATCGCCGAGGGCGTCGCGCCCGGCGCGGTCGGCCTGGTGGCGCGCGGCGGCCAGACCGAGGTCTTCGCGGTCGGCGCCAAGGCGCTGGGCGACCCCGCGCCCATGCGGCGCGACACGATCTTCCGCATCGCCTCGATGACCAAGCCGGTGACGGCGGCCGCGACCCTGATGCTGATCGAGGATGGCGTCATCCGCCTCGACGATCCCGTGGACCGGTGGCTGCCGGAGCTGGCCGACCGCCCCGTGCTGAAACGGATCGACGGGCCGCTGGAGGACACCGTGCCGGCGCGCCGGGCGATCGCCGTGGAGGACCTGCTGACCTTCAAGCTCGGCCTGGGCGTCCTGTTCGAGCAGGACTGGCCGATCGTCCAGGCGGCGCAGGGCCTGCATGGCTTTGGCATGCCCAACGCCGCCGACCCCATGGGTCCGGACGAATGGATGGCGCGGATCGGCGCCCTGCCGCTGATGGCGCAACCGGGGGAGCGCTGGCTCTATTCGGCCGGCTCCAACGTCCTCGGCGTATTGATCGCGCGGGTCAGCCGCCGGAGCCTGCCGGACTTCATCCGTGATCGGATCCTGCGGCCCCTCGGCATGGCCGACAGCGGCTTCTTCGCCTCGCCGGAGAAGGTCGAACGCCTCGCTACCGGCTATCGCCCCGAGAACGGCAAGCTGACCCTTTGGGACCCGCCGAACGGCATGTACGCCCGCCTGCCGGCCTTCCCCGCCGGGGACAGCGGCCTGGTCTCCACCGCCGATGATTTCGCGACCTTCGCCCGGTTCCTGCGGACCGGCGTGAGCTCCGACGGCGAGCGGTTGCTGTCGGAGGCATCCCTCGGGACCATGACCACCAACCGCCTGACCCGGGCCCAGATGGACGATGGCCGGATGATCCTGGGCCCCGGCCGCGGCTGGGGCTATGGCCTGGCCGTGGTGGCCGAGCCCAATGCCGATGGGATCGCGCCCGGCGCCTATGGCTGGAACGGCGGCTTTGGGACCACCTGGTTCACCGATCCCGGCCGCGATCTCACCGCAATCCTGATGACCCAGCGATTGTTCGACAATCCCGACCCGCCGGCCATCCACAAGGCTTTCTGGGCCGCGGCCTATCGGGCGTTGGCCTAAGCGCCCTTCAACGCCACGCCCAGCTTGTCGATCAGCTCGTTGGTGCCGCGCTCGCGCCCGCCGCCGTCCTCGAAGCCGTCGAGGAAGGCGCCCTGCTCGTTCAGGATGAAGCGCGTGCCGGCGCCATGCGCCTTGAACTCCAGCGTGGCCAGGGAGACCGAGATCTTCTTCCCGTCCAGGTGCATCTCGTAGACGTAGATGATCCGCTCGCCCGGCACGATGTCCCAGAAGGTGGCGTCGAACTCGGTGACCTTGCCGTCGGCCCACTTGCCGACCAACCGCTCCTTGCCGCCGATCCGGAAGTCGAACTGACGCTCCGCCCTCACCCAGGAATCGTTGGGGCCGGAGAACCAGCTGTCCTTGCCCTTCTCGGTGGCGAAGGCTTCGTAGACGCGGTGCGGCGAGACGTCGGGATAGCTGCGCTCGATGGTGAAGCTGCCGTGGGCGACGTTGCGCTCGACAGTGGTTTGGGCCGTCATGTGGGTTCTCCGTCCGGAAACTGTTTCAGATGTTCGCCCAGGCGATCGAGGCGCGCCTCCCAGTCGGTGCGGCGCTGGTTGATCCACTGTTCGGCGAGGCTCATGGCGGCGGGCTGCATGCGGCAGGTCCGCACCCGCCCGACCTTCTCCGAGGCGACGAGGCCGCAGGCCTGCAGCACCGCCAGATGCTGCACCACCGCCGGCAGGGACATCGTCAGCGGCTGGGCCAGTTCGCTGACCGAAGCCGGCCCGCGGCTCAGGCGCTCGACCATGGCGCGGCGCGCGGGGTCGGCGAGCGCATGGAAGGTCAGGTCGAGCTGGGAAGCGCTCACGCCGCTCAGCCGTCTTTCAGCGGGAAGTACTGGAAGAAGGGCTCCGCCTCGGCGAGCGTCCGCGCCACGCTGGGCCGCGCCTTCAGCCGGTCGAGATAGGCGCGCAGGCTCGGGAAGGCGTCCAGCGACGCCGCATAGTCGGCGTAGTAGAGCGCCGGCAACGCCCCGCAGTCGGCCAGGGTGAAGGCCTCGCCCACGGCCCACCGCCCGGCGATCATCGGGGCGATCAGGCCGTAACCCTCGGCGATCTTGGCCCGCGCCGCCTCGACGCCATACGGATCGTGCTGGCCCTCCGGCCGCATCCGCTCGCTGACGATCCCCTGGAAGGGATGGTGGATGTAGCTGTCGATCAGCCGATCCAACAGACGCACCTGTCGGCCCAGGTCCGGGTCGGCCGGGACCAGCCCCGCGGCGGCCGGGAAATGCTGCGCCAGATACTCCACCACGATGCTGGATTCCGGCACGGTCTCGCCGCGCGCCTCGTCGCGCAGCACCGGGAACTTGGCCAGCGGCCAGACCGCCTGGAACGCCGCCCGGTCGGCCGGATCGCCGAGGTTGACCAGCCGCGGCTCGAACGGGATCTCCGCCTCATAGAGCGCGATCAGCGCCTTCCAGCAGAACGACGACAGCGGGTGATAGTAGAGGGTCAGCGACATGCGTCCGCTCCAACACTTAACAAATCACTTAAGTATCAAGCCTGCACGCCGCTGACAACCCCTCGCCGGGGCGACAGTGCTGAACGGCCTTAGGCCCCCAGCGCCTTGCGGGTCTGTTCCCAGTACTGGGCGCCGGTGATCAGGGTGACCAGGGTGGCCAGCCAGAACAGCGCGTGGACGCCGATGGCGACCGGGCCCTGAACGCCAGGATCCTGCGGCAGCAGCGGGAACGCACCCCAGGCGGCGACCACCAGCTCGCCGGTCAGCGCGGTCATCTGCAGCGTCGTCTTCCACTTGGCCAGCATGGTCACCGGCAGTTTCACGCCCTTGCCGGCGCCGACCTCGCGCAGGGCGCTGACGGTGAACTCGCGGAACAGGATCAGGCCGGCGGGCAGCAGCACCATAGGCTGTGGCCCCAGCGCCATCAGGCCCAGCACCGCGCCACAGACCAGCACCTTGTCGCCGATCGGGTCGAGGATCGCGCCCCAGACGCTTTCGGCGTGCAGCCTGCGCGCCAGCCAGCCGTCGAAGAAGTCGGTCACCGCGGCGATCACGAAGGCGTAGACCGCCCAGCGCTCCAGCCCGAACTGCACCGGCGGGGTCAACCGGTTGGCCAGCCCGGGCACCGCGCCGGCGGCCGCCGCGAGCGCCAGGAACATGAACAGCGCCAGGACCAGGCGCATGGATGTCAGGATGTTGGGCAGCGACTTCATCGGAGAATCCAGCGCGCCCGCTGGCGCTTCGTTCCGCCGAGCTTAGCCGTTGACGGCTTCCCCCGGTAAGGGGGAAGTCGCCCGCCTGCTGGCCCGCCTACTGGAACGGATAGTAGCGGAAGCTGGTGTAGACCATGTTCTCGTGCGCTTCCGGCGCCCCGCCGACGCCGGAGAAGGCGTCCCGCTCGATGTGCGAATACTGCAGGCCGACCTGCGCGTGGCCCCAGGGGCCGGAATAGAACTTCTGCCAGAAGCCGGCGCTGAGTTCGGTGAGCGCGCGGGTGTTGCCGGTGCAGGTCAGCGCCGAGCCTTCGATGTCGCAGCCGGAATTGACGAACAGCGGGTTGCCGTAGCCGATCGCCCCGAAGGCGGCGCGCTCGTCGCGTTCCTGGCCGGCATAGGCCCAGACGTCCAGGTCCTTGGTGGCGTGCAGGATCGCGCCCAGCAGCCAGATGTTCTCGCGGATCGGCTGTACCCGCCCGTCCGGCGAGAAGGTGACGTCCGGCAACTGGCCGCTCGCGTAGCGGCCGACGCCACGGCCGGAGAGGCCCGTCGCCTGGATGTCGAACAGGCCGGGCACCACCTGGAAGGACAACCCGCCGCCGATCGCGCCGGTCCAGGTGTCCTTGTCGGCGAAGGTCGCGTCCTGGACGTAGAAGTCCCGCGCCAGGCCGAGCAGCTCCGCGTGCAGATGGTGGCCGCCGAGATCCTCCTCCACGGCGACCTTGGCGATGAAGTCCGGCACGTGGTTCAGCGACTGGGTCGATGGCGCCAGCGCATTGGTCGCCCCGGCGAAGAAGCCCTGGCCGTTGTTGATGTTGTTGATCACCCCGGCCGGCACGGTCCCGGTGAAGGTGGTCTGCGGGTTCTCCGCCGAGACAGAAATCCACAGGTGCTTGTCCATCAGGTCCTTGGTCAGCCGCACCACCGGCTGGCGGGTCCAGGTGAAGCCCACATGGTATTGGCCGTCGATGGTCAGCGGCGTGACCTCGTTGCGCGGCGTGATCCCCTTCGAATCCAGGGTCACCAGCGAGAAGGTCTGGCCGGTCAGGAGATGCCAGCCGGAATCGGCCCAGTCGATGGTTCCGTAGAAGTGGCGGACGCGCGGATTGTAGGAGTTGGACTCGTTCGAATTGGCGCTCTGCGCGTTGCCCTGGAAATCGAACTCGCCGTACATGCTGAGCGTGATGTCCGAGGTCGGCTTGCCCTCGACCAGAGCCGAGACGCGGCTCTGGCGTGGGGTGAACAGATATTCCTCCGCGTGGCCCTGGCGGGTCTGCGGGAAGGGAATGGTGTTGAGCGCGGTGGAAATGTCGTTGGCGGTGTCGTGCTGGCGATAGACTTCCGCCGCCTCGAGGAAGCCGCCGGGGGTGATCTTCAGGCCCTTGACGTAGAGGCCGTCGGCCGACCGCTGCTCTTTCTTCACCTCATCGGCCACCTGCACCGGGATGGTCTTGATCGCCGCGTCGTTCGCGGCGGCGAGCTGGGCGCGGGTCGTCTTGACCTCGGCCTCGGCAGCGTCGGCCCGGGCGGCGGCGGTCTGCACCTGCGATTGCAGCGCCTCGCGCGCGGCGGTCTCCGAGGCCAGGCTCTGCTTCAAGGCCTCGACCTCGCCAGCCAGAGCGCTGACCTCGTCCTTCGACGCGGCCGCCGGTATGGGCGCCTTGTGCGGATGTTTCTTGTGCGCCGCCGGACTGTGCGTCGGCGGAGCATCGGCCGCCCAGGCGTTGCTGGCGATCAGGACAGCGCCAATCGCGGCGCCGCCCAGCAGGGTGCGAATCTTCATGCCGTCCTCCCAGCCACCGAAGCGGTCTGGCGCTCCGGAATCGATCCCCCGCTATGGCGGCGTTATGCACAAGGTTCGCCGGTCGGGAAACCTGGGAGATGGCGAAGGCGGGTCCGCTATGGCCAAGGCGCCACAGCGTGGGCTCAGGGTGCGACAGGCGTGTCGGCGATACTTGCTTCCACGCACCCTTTCGGCGCGGTCACCGGATTGCAGCGCACCGAGGCCTTGCCCGGCAGGCTGACGGTATAGCCGGTCCAGCGCGACGGCTCGTACCAAGGATAGTCCGTGCTCACCATCTGGGCCCCACTGGCGAGCGCCTTGTCCCGCGTGGAGGTGTCGCCGGTGCGGCCTTCCTTGGTGTCGGCGTCGGAACGCGTGCGGACGATGTAGCCCTGCTTCACCAGGGCGTCGATCTCCGCCGGGTCGGCGTTGTTGTGCTCGACGAAGGCCGCGTCCGGCGCGCCGGCTTTGGCGTTGGTGAACAGCACCCGGCCCTTCAGCGCCGGATGCCCGGCCACGTAGTTGGGGGTGATGTTGGTCTGGTCGAGCAGGAACACGACCTTGCCGCGCGCCGCCTTCAGGGTCGGCCAGCCGCCCCCGTTCCCTTTGGCGGCCACGGCTTCCGGCAGGGTCGCATAACGCCCGCGCACCTGATCGGGGGTGATCCGCTCGTTCTCCGGAAACACCGAGCGGATCTCGGCGTCCAGCGCGTCCAGCACTTGCGGCGTGAAGCGCTCGTAGTCGGCCATGCCGGGCACGGCCTTGATCGGATCCTGGGTCTTGGTCTCCACCAGGACGAAGATCGGCACGTGGTTCGGGTGCGCCTTCGACCAGGCGCGGATCTCCTTCAGACAGCCGACGAACGGCTGGCAGGTCGAGATGTAGTCGATGTCCTGCACGTGCATGACCTTGAAGCCAGGCTTGGCGAAGACGTGGCCCGGATCGAAGCCCGCCGCCCCGCCCTCGTTCAGCGTCGCTCCGAACGGATGGGCGAAGCGGCCGCCCTTGGCGTCGGAATAGACGTCGAGCTCGATCTGGCGGATGCCATGGTTGAACTGGGTGGTCAGCGGCGCATGGCTGTAGTCCAGACCATCGAATGCCTTGGGATTGGTCGCCTTCAGGAGCTTGGCGACCCCCGGCGTCAGGCCGGCGTGATAGCTGTTGTGGGTGCCGATCACCTGGATCTGGTTGAGGCGCAGACCGGCGTCCGACCCCGCGGCCAGGGCAGCGGATGCGGCGAGCCCAGCCGCGACGGTGGCGGCGATGCAAAAGGGTCGGAACATCTGATCTCCTGGCGACTCAGGCGCGGGCGCCGCAACGGCAAGACCCGACGGTATGCGCGGCCATTGAGACATTTATTTCACGGGGTGGCGAGGCTGCGGCCGCCACCTCCCGAACGTCACTCCCGGGCCGATCCCAGGCGCTCACCCACAGGAGGGCTGAAGAGCACGTGCGCCCGCCGAATCTAAGGCTAAGCTGGCCGCATGATCCTCGATCGACGCACAGTGCTGAGCGGCGGTCTCGCGGCGGGGCTTGCAGGACCCGCGGCGCCGGCGCCCTCGCCCCTCCGGATCGCCCTGCTCGGCCAGTCGCTGATCCTGCATGATCTGCGCCCGCAGCGGTGGCCGGATCGCGCCGCCTTCGCCGCCCGTCTGAAGCGCGCCGACCTGGTGTTCACCGACCTGGAGACCGCCCTGCAGGCGCCGGGCGCCGGGGCGCCGACCCGCGCGCCCCTCGTGCTGCATGCCGCGCCGCTGGAGGTCCTGGACAGCCTGACATCGCTCGGGGTCACCGCCGTCGCCACCGCCAACAACCATGCCTGGGACCTGGGCTCGGCGGGGATCGCCGCCGGTCTTGCCCCGCTTCGAGACCGCGGCCTGACCTTCGCCGGCACGGGCCTCGACCTGGCCTCGGCCGCGGCTCCCGCCTATCAGGTGACGCCGCACGGCAAGGTCGCCCTGGTCGCCTTCGCCAGCGGCGGCGTCAACGCGGACGCGGCGGCCACGCCCACGCAGCCCGGCGTCAACGAGCTGCGCCGCGACGCCGCCGGCTTCAACGGCGAGGATCTCGCCCGTATCCTGGGCGCGGTGAAGGACGCCGCCGGCAAATCGGACCTGGTGATCCTCTATCAGCACAATCACCTGTGGGCGCCAAACAGCGCCGACATTCCGCCCTGGCAGAAGGACCTGGCCCATCTGGCCATCGACGCCGGCGCGGGCGTCTTCGTCAGCCACGGCGCGCCGCTGCTGCAGGGCATCGAGCTCTACCGCGGCCGGCCGATTTTCTACGATCTGGGCGACTTCATCTTCCAGAGCCGCACCACCGACGACCGCTACGGCGCCCGCGCGCTCGAGGGCGTGATCGCCGAGTGCGAATTCCAGGGCGGCGCGTTCCGCCGCGCGGCGCTAACGCCCATCCTCCTGGAGCCAACCGGCCCCGCCGACACCGCCGGCCGGCCGAGCTTCGCCAGGGGCGCGGCAGCGGCGGCGATCCTGCAACGGATGGTGGGCCTCAGCGCGCCGTTGGGGGTGAGCCTGCGGATCGAGGCCGGGCGGGCCACGTTCAGCGCTTAGCGCGCCAAACGATCCGCTTACTTCTTCGCCGGTACTAGGCGCAGGATCTCGCTGGGGCTTTCGTCGGTGATCACATAGATCAGGCCGTCGGGGCCCTGGCGTACATCCTTGGTGCGCTTGCAGCGGTCGAGCAGCAGCTTTTCCTCGCCGACCACGTGGCCGTTCTTCATCTCCAGGCGGACGAGCTGCTGACCGGACATGGCGCCCACGAAGATGCTGTTCTTCCAGGCTGGGAAGGCCTTACCGCTATAGAAGGTCATGCCGGAGGGCGCGATGGACGGGGTCCAGAAGTAGACCGGCTGTTCCATGCCGGCCTGTTGCGTCTTGCCGTCATTGATCATCTGGCCGTTGTTGCGGCGGCCATAGCTGATCACCGGAAAGCCGTAGTTGCCGCCGGGCTTGATGCGGTTGAGTTCGTCGCCGCCCATGGGCTCGTTCTCGCCGACCCACAGCTCGCCGGTCGCCGGGTTCAACGCCGCGGCCTGCACGTCGCGGAAGCCGACGGCATAGAGCGCCGGATCGGCGCCGGCGGTTTTCAGGAACGGGTTGTCCTTGGGGATCGAGCCGTCGGCGGCGATGCGCAGGATCTTGCCGCGCGGATCGGTCATCGACTGCGGATTGGGGCCATGGTCGGCGACCTCGGCCGAGGCGATCAGCAGGGTTCCGTCGCGCGCCTGAACGATCCGCCGCGGCGCGAGGTACTGGGCCTCATAGATGGTCTTGGCGTCTTCCAGCGCCGTGCCGTCGGCCGAGAGTTTGGCCGTCATGATCTTGCCGACGTAGGGCTGGCCCTTGGCCGGCGGCGCGGTGGTGTAGCCGTAGTAGATCGTGCGGGTCTTCGCGAAGTCGCGGTCGAGCACCGGGCCGGTGTTGCTGGTGCCCATGACGCCGGCGATGTCCGGCGTCCCCTTCAGCGGCGCGGAGACCACGCCCTTGGGGCTGACGGTGCGCAGGCCGCCGGCGCGCTGGGAGACCAGCAGGTCGCCGTTCGGCAGGAACGCCATGCCCACCGAGCGGTCGAGGGTCGCCATCACCTCGACGGCGAACGCCTGCTTGCTCTTGATCTGCGGCGCCTTGGTCTGGTCGGCCATCAGCGGCTTGGGATCGTAGCCGTCCTTGGCGTTGCGGTTGGCGCCGCAGAGCCCGGCGATCCGCTGGTTCTCCGCATGCGAGCCGGCCACGCCGGCGTAGTCCGGGCCCGGCGGAAAGGACGGAGTGGCCGCGGGCGCGGACGCCGGCTGCGACCAGGCGCCGGCGCCCGGCAATAGGACCAGGGCCAATGCGACGCCGGTAGCGGCTCTCGGAGCGCGAAGATCGTTCAGCACGGGCGTTCCCCCCAGTTGTCGACCCCGTGTTCACGGCGGGGCGGCGTTATCTAGGACCAGCCGCCCGTCCTCCGCAAACCGCAAGGTCGGAGAGGCGCCTGGCGGGGTCAGCTCGGTTTGAACTTGCAGTCCCGGAAGGGCGTCGAGGTTGCGTTCACCACGACGCTCTGGCCATCCGTCCAGAAGGTGACCGGGCCGCCGGCGAACTCTTCGCCCCGGGCGACCTTGGTCTTCTTGAGGTCGTGGCGGGCGTTGTTGTTGCTGGTGGTCATGGTCGCGGTCGAGGGTTGGCTCGAGTCGTAGAAGATCGTGAACGCGGCGCCGTTGTCGCAGGTGTAGAAGGCGTCGTTGAAACCATCCATCGGCAGCGCGGCTGCCGCCGCGACGGCGATGGACGGGGCGATCGCAGAGAGCGCAAGAGCGCCGCAGAGACCGCCCCAGGCAGCTAAGGCTTTCATCCTCCAATTCCTAGGTTGCGCGACCGCCCCAGAGGGGAAGCGGCCGCTTGTTTTTACACAGGAAACAGATGGGCGCCGGGCGACGTGGGCGCGAGCCCCAATCGTGAAAATGTGAAGGCGCGCCGGCCGTCGGCGACGCGGGCGGAACGGCGCCCGGGAAGCGAAGATCGCGGCGACCGTCCCGACCTGAAGGTCGCCTGCTCTACGGCAGATCGCGAACCCAGATGTCGCGGAAGCTGAGCGGCGGGCTCGGGTCACCGTGCGCCTGCAGCTTGATCGGCGCGGAGGCGTAGGGCCGATAGAACGGCTTGCCGATGTAGAGCGTCTCGCCGGTCATGACGAAATTGTTCTGCACCAGCACGCCGTTGTGGAAGGCGGTGACCCGCGCGGGCGTCGCCAGCTTGCCGTCGGCGCTGAAGGTCGGCGCGGTCCAGATCACGTCATAGGTCTGCCACTGGCCGTCGGGCCGCATGGCGTTCACCAGCGGCGGGCTCTGCTTGTACAGGCTGGCCGCCTGGCCGTTCACATAGGTCGGGTTGTTGTAGCTATCGAGGATCTGCAGCTCGTAGCCGGCGTCGCCCGGGCCGGTGGAGGCGAGGAAGACGCCGGAGTTGCCGCGGCCCTGTCCGCTGCCGGTGACGTCCTTGGGCTCGCGCCACTCCAGGTGGAGCTGGTAGTTCTTGAAGCTGCGCTTGGTCTCGATGTTGCCGGTCTTCTTGCCCACGACGATGACGCCGTTGGCCACTGTCCAGCCGGCCGGCTGCTTGTCCTTGGTGTTGACCCACTGGTCGAGGTTCCTGCCGTCGAACAGCACGATGGCGTCGGATGGCGGCGCCACCGGCTTGTCGGCCATCGGCGCGGGCGTCACCACGGGCGGGACCGGCGTCCACTGCTCGGTGTCCTGCGGCTTGGCGCCCGGCGTCGGCGACGGCACCGCCTGCGCGAGCGCGCAGGTGGCGGTGAAGAGAGCGAGGCCGGCGAGGCTCGCGGCAAGTCCCAGGCGCATCAGAGTTCCCATCCCGGCCGATATTGCCGGCGCAGATAGCGGTTGGCGTCGGCGATGTTGGTCACCGCCATCCTGGCCGCGTCATATTCGATGAAGTGGTCGGCCTGCAGGGCGACGACGCCCAGG
This sequence comes from Phenylobacterium sp., assembly GCA_036268175.1. GTDB lineage: Bacteria > Pseudomonadota > Alphaproteobacteria > Caulobacterales > Caulobacteraceae > Phenylobacterium. Next base: position 12,244 of record DATAUR010000084.1, read on the forward strand.
TTCATGGTCTCGTTCAGCCGGGTCGCGTACTCGAATGGGCAGGAGATCTTTTCCTCCCCGCGGATGGCGCGGATCCAGTTGTTCTCATGGCCGCCGATGCCGCCCTGGATGCGCGGCAGCGAGATCGGAATCTTCTTGGCCCGCGCGTCCGTGCCCTCGCCGATCAGCACCGGCTTTTCGCCATAGGTCTCGTGCATCAACATGCCGTGCTCGCCGATGAACAGCACCCCGCCGTCGCCGCTCATGCTCATGGTGTCGGGGAAACCCGGCGGCGTGGGCGGCAAGAGGCCGCCGTCGTACCAGGTCATGTGCAGCGGGGCGCCCGGCTTGATCCAGGCGTTCCTGCCATTGCCGAACTCGTAGCGGGTGATGCTGGCCAGCGGATAGCTGGTGATCTCGGCCGGGCGCTTGGTGTCCCACAGGCTCTTGTTGCCGGCCCAGCGGGAGTGGCGGGTCTCGACCTTGGTGGGCAGGCCCGGGTCCAGCGACCAGAAGGGGAAGTCCACCAGGTGGGCGCCCATGTCGCCGAGCGCGCCGGAGCCGAACGGCGTCCAGCCGCGCCAGTTGAAGTGGGCGTAGTCGGGGTTGTAGCCCCAGTCGACATTGGCCGGGCCCAGCCACACCTGCCAGTCGAGGCTGGCGGGCGCCGGCACCGCGGCGGGCCGGGGCACGCCCTGCGGCCAGACCGGCCGGTTGGTCCAGACGTGGACCTCGGAGACCTTGCCGATGGCGCCGCCGCGGATCAGCTCGATCACGCGCCGTCCGTCGTCGCCGGAGTGGCCCTGGTTGCCCATCTGGGTGACCAGGCTCGGATTGGCCTTGGCCATCTCGGCGAGCTTGCGGCTTTCCTCGATGCTGTAGGTCAGCGGCTTCTGCACGAAGACGTGGTAGCCGCGCTCCATGGCCCGGTGCGCGGCCGGCGCATGGTGATGGTCGGGCGTGGCGATCAGGACCGCGTCGATGTCCTTCCGGCTGTCCAGCATCTTGCGGTAGTCGGTGAAGCGCTCGGCCTTGTCGTAGGCGGCCTTTAGCGCCGGGCGGCTGAGCTTGCCGGTCTTGCTGTCGGTGAGCGCGGCCAGCACGTGGTCGTAGTCGGCGTCGGCGGTGGCGACGATGTTCTGGCCGGTCAGCTTCGACATGTTCGAGGCGCCCTGGCCGCCGCAGCCGATCACCGCGATGTTGACCCGGTCGCTGGGGGCGAGCTTGCGCGGCGCGCCGAAGGCCGAACTCGCCAGCGCGCCGACGCCCAGACCGAAGGCCGAACCGATCAGCCTGCGCCGGCTGATCCCCGACGCCGAAAGCGGCTCGCCATTGCCGTCGAATATGGCCATCTCAACCTTCCCCCATACGCCTGACTTGCTCGGCATTTGGCCTAGGCTTTGGCCGGCTTTGCAAGGGCGCGCGGGACGGTTTTGGGCTAGGAACCGGTCTTCTCTGCGCCTTCGTCGGCCGCCGGGCTCGTCCAGCGGTCGAGGGCCTGCAGCAACAGCGGCAGGTTGATCGGCTTGCCCAGGTGGTCGTCCATGCCGGCCTCGTAGCAGCGGGCGACCTGCTCGGGCAGCACGTTGGCGGTCATGGCGATGATCGGCGTCGCGGCGGCCCCGCGGTCGGCCATGTCGCGGATGCGGCGCGTGGCGGCGAGGCCGTCCATCACCGGCATCTGCATGTCCATGAGGATCACGTCGTAGCGATTGCCGCCCACGGCCTCCACCGCCTCGGCGCCGTCGCAGGCGGTGTCGATCTCGATCGGGAACGGGCTCAGGAGGATGGTGATCAGCTCGCGGTTGACGGCGTTGTCCTCGACCACCAGGCAGCGGATCGGACGCTCCAGGACCGCGGCGGCGGCCTCCGGTTCGGCGCCCAGCGCGTCGTCGGCGGCGACCGGCAGGTCGATCTCTAGCCAGAAGGTCGAGCCTTCGCCCACGGTGCTGTCGACGCCGATCCGGCCGCCCATGGCCTCGACGATCTGCCTGGAGATCGCCAGGCCCAAGCCCGTGCCGCCGAACTGGCGCGAGACCGAGGCGTCGGCCTGGGTGAAGCGGCTGAACAGCGAGCCGAGCTGCGCCTCGTCGATGCCGATGCCGGTGTCGGTCACCGCGATCCGCAGATGGCAGCGCTCGGCCTCGAGACGCCCTGAGAGATGCAGGGTGATGCCGCCCTCGCGGGTGAACTTGACGGCGTTGGAGAGGAAGTTGAGCAGCACCTGGCGTAGCCGGGGCGCGTCGCCGATCAGCACCGGCGCGCAGTCGGGCGCCTCGATGCGGGTGATCAGCTCCAGGCCCTTGGCGGCGGCCTGCTGGGCGACGATCTCGGCGGCGGAGCGGACGGCCGCGCCCGGATCGAACGGCGCCGGATCGAGCTCGAAGGCGCCGGCCTCCAGCTTGGAGAAGTCCAGCACGTCGCCGATCACCCCCAGCAGCGTCTGGCTGGCGTCATGGATCAGGCCGATCTGGTGGGCGTCCTGCTTGGAGAGCGCCTTGGACTGCCGCAAGACGCCCGCGAAGCCGAGGATCGCGGTCAGCGGCGTGCGCAGCTCGTGGGTCATGTTGGCCAGGAAGTCGGTCTTGGCGGCGGCGGCGGCTTCCGAGCGGGCCAGCGCCTCCTTCAGCTCGGCCTCCAGCGCCTTGCGGTGGCCGACGTCGCGGGAGACGCCAAGCACCCGGCCCGAGCCGTCGTTCAGCCGCGAGAAGGTGGTCTCCGCCCAGACCACCGTCCCGTCCTGGGCGAACACCCGATAGTCGATGGTCCTGGGACCGGTCTCTTCGGTGGTGCCGACGATGAAGTCCTGCACCATCTCGGTGTCGTCCGGGTGCATGTACTTGTAGTTCGGCTCCTTCAGGAGTTCGCCCGGCGAGAACCGCAGCACCTTCTCGATGGACGGCGAGACGTAGAGCCGCTCGTTGTCGGCCGAGGCCAGCGAGATCACGTCGGTGACGTTGTCGGCCAGCAGGCGGTAGCTCTGCTCGCTGTCGCGCAGGTCCTGGGTGGCCTGCTCGTAGCGGCGGCGCGCCACCATGGTCTGGCGCGCGCTGGAGACCGCGAAGGCCGAGGTGGTCACCAGCATCAGCCACACCGGCCAGACCACGCCCAGCGCCGGATTGGGCGCCACCAGCGGGGTGAGGATCAGGGCGGCGGCCGGGATCACCCCGGCCAGCAGGTAGCCGGCGCGGGACTGGTAGGCGTAGACCTGGGCGAAGCCCACCACCGCCATCCAGGTGACCACGCCGCAGACCGCGCCGCCCGCCGTGCCGGTGCGCCAGAACAGCTCGCCCAGGGTCACCCAGCCGGTGACCCCGCCCACCAGGCAGCCGACGTGCTGCAGGCGCTTGCCCATGCTGACCGGCAGGCCCAGCGCCTGATCGCGGGTCACGAACCAGCTCAGGATGTCGAGCCCGCCGACCACGGCGCACCAGGCGAGGCACACCGGCAGGGGCAGGAACGCCAGCGCGATCGCGCCGACGCAGAGGGTCGCGACGACCCGCGCGACGATGGTGGCGCGCGCGCCGGCCGCCATCTCGTCGAGCCCGGAATCGAAGAAACTCAAGATCATCGCGATCTCCCGCACGGGCGCATGATCGCAAACAACGATTAACCGGCGATTTGTTTAGCCCCGCTTCGCCGCCCGGCGCGGCGCGTCAAATCCCCGCGAAAACCCAGCCAAAACCGGCAGCCTCACATGGCGGTGCGCAGGGTCAGCAGCTCCGGGAACAGCTTCCGGTCCAGCGCCTTGACCAGGTAGGAAACGCCCTCGGAGCCGCCGGTGCCGCGCTTGAAGCCGATGATCCGCTCGACGGTCTTCATGTGGGTGAACCGCCACTGCTGCAGGCGATATTCCAGGTCGACCAGCTTTTCGCCCAGCTCATAGAGGTCCCAGTACTGCGCGGCGTTGCGATAGACCTTGAGCCACGCGGCCTCGACCGCCGGGCTCGCCGCATAGGGCTCGCGCCAGTCGCGCTCCAGCCGGTCGGCCGGGATGTCGAAGCCGCGCCTCGCCAACAGCCGCAGCGCCTCGTCATAGAGGCTGGGCGCCGCCAGGATCGCCTCGAGGTCGCCCCGCCGCGCCGAGCCCGCGTCGTGCAGCTCCAGCATCCGCCGGTCCTTGGCGCCCAGCAGGAACTCGAGCTGCCGGTACTGGAAGGACTGGAAGCCGGAACTGGCCCCCAGGCTCTCGCGGAAATTGGCGTAGTCGAACGGCGTCATGGTCGCCAGGATCTCCCACGCCTGGATCATGTGCGCCTGGATGCGCGCCACCCTCGCCAGCGTCTTGAACGCCGGCTGCAGGTCATCGCCGCGGATGTCGCCGCAGGCGCTGCGGATCTCGTGCACCGACAGCTTGAGCCACAGCTCGGTCGCCTGGTGGATGACGATGAACAACAGCTCGTCATGCTCGCCCGTCGCCGTCGTCTGGGCGCTGAGCAGGGTGCCGAGTTGCAGATAGTCGCCATAATCCATGCCCCGAGGCCATAGGCGCAAGACGCCCCGATGGCCAGACACGGGCGTGCACGGGATCGCCCTACCTCCCCCGCGCAGCGGTGGGAGGGGGACCGCTCGCCGAAGAGCGAGGGGTGGAGGGGGCGAGCCGCCTCCACTGATTTTGGATGGCCCGGTTGATCTGTTGAGCCTGAGGTTTGCCCCCTCCACCATCGGCTCTTCGGCCGATGGTCCCCCTCCCGCCGCTTCGCGGGGGAGGTAGGGGACTCAGGCGGAGGAGCGGCGTTCGGGTTGGGTGGAGCTGGCGGGCGTCTCACAGACGCTGAGCTTCAGCTCCCCCGAGAGCCCCATGTCGGCGATCAGTCGGCGGCAGAGGGTCTCGATGGGGAGCGTCTCGAAGTCGGGGCTTCGGGCGGCTTCGTCGAGGCGGACCCGCAGGTCCTCCTGCAGGATGTCGCACTCTTCGGCGTCGCCCTCGGACTCGGTCCAGAGCAGGCGATAGAGCAGGTTGCCGACCCGCGCCTTGCGGGCCTCGACGGGATCGGGGGCGCGAGGTTCAGGCGCCGGCTTCGGCGCTGCGCGGATGGCTTCGGCTTTCGCCTCCGCGTCGAGCTTCGCCGCCTCGCGATCCTCCCGCGCCGCGTCCCGGTCCAGCTTGAAGTCCAGGGCGAGCGTCAGGCGCACCACGCGGGAGGCCTTGTGGAAGGCGTCGGCCAAGGCCACGGCCTCGTCGGTGTCCTCGCACTCGCGCAGCCGCACGGCGAGGTCCTTGGCGACGACAAGCGCATGCTCGGCGAGCTCGCCCAGCATGGCCTCCGCCCGGGCCCGTTTCTCCGCTTGACACGACAAGAACAAAACAAGAACATGAAGATCGGCGAGAGTCAAATATTCGCGCAAAAATCTGCTCCTCTCCCACGGGGCTCCGCGTCCGGGCGAGGAGCGGACCTCTATGCGCCCACGCCCTCCGGCGAGCGCCGCCTCTAAATCTCACGGCAGATGCGTGACTTCCGGCCTCGACAAGTCAAGGTCGGCGCTCTTTAGGGCACCGCTCCGCGGCGGGGCAAAGCCCAGCATCTAAGATGAAAGCCTCGGCGCACTCGATGTTCCGCTATTGTTCCGAATGCAGCTTTGTCCTACTGTCATGAGAGCCGTAGCCAGCAAGATGGGTTACGTCTGCCCTCCAATCGATTCCTTCGCCAGCGGCACATGACCATCGAGAGCCACTATAACATCGGCTTCGTTGCCGAACTGGCCCTGCGGGAGAAGCAAATCCAGCAGAACTATCGTCCGATTATCGCAGTGCACAAGTGGTTCGCACGGCGGCCTGGCACGCTGTTCCGCAGCCTTATCCTTTCAGAGTTCGCGGGCGCTCCCGTTCAGGACACTTTCTATCAGCCACACACCTTCGCCGGTCGAACGGTTGCAGACCCGTTCATGGGCGGCGGCACGCCATTGCTGGAGGCAAACCGTGTCGGCTGCGACGTGATCGGCGTGGACATTAATCCGATGGCCGCATGGGTGGTGGGCGAAGAGATTGAACACCTGGACCTCGCAGCCTACGAGGCCGCGTCCAACTCGTTGATTGAGCAGTTGGCTGCCAAGGTGGGCGATTTGTATTCCACCCGATGTATTCACACTGGAGAAGAGGCGACCGGCAAGTACTTCCTCTGGGTGAAGCAGGGGCGGTGTGAGGCTTGCGAGAAAGACTTTGATCTGTTCCAGGGCTACCTGCTCGCCGACGACACTCGCCACATCGCGAACGTGGTGGTTTGTTCGTGCTGCGGCGAACTCAACGAGGTTACCGACCTCAAAAGCCCGGGGTCGTGCACGGCGTGCTCGGTGGAAATCAAGCTTAAGGGCAATGTCCACCGCAATAAGGCTACGTGCTGCCACTGTGGGCACACGAACAGCGCGCCCTTCCACGGTGAGGGTCCGCCTGGACACCGGCTCTTCGCCATCGAGTACATCGCCGCTGGCCCAAAGCCACGCCCCGGCAGGCTGTTCAAGCGCCCGGATGCCGACGACCTGGCGCGCGCCATGAAGGCACGGCGACAGTGGGGTGAGACCTCGCCCGAGTTCGTGCCCACCGAAGCAATCCCGGCGGGCGACGAGACCAACAGGCTCATCCGCTGGGGTTATCGGTATTGGAGGGAGCTGTTCAACGAGCGGCAACTTTTCGGTTTGGAAGCCAGCGCGCAGATCGTTGCGGGGCAAAACGACCAGCGGCTGCGGCACGCACTCGCGACGAATCTCTCCGATCTTCTGCGCTATCAGAACATGCTGTGTCGTTACGATACGATGGCCCTAAAGTCCCTGGACATTTTCTCCGTCCATGGGTTTCCCGTGGGCTATGTCCAGTGCGAGAGTAACATCCTCGGTATTCGTAGCGAGAAGGGTGTGCCTGTCGGATCCGGCGGTTGGGTCAACATCACCGACAAGTACGCCAAGGCGAAGGCGTACTGCGATGCACCGTTCGAGGTCGTCTCCCGCGGCGGTCGTAAAACGAAGGTCCCGATCCGCGGCGAGTGGATCGGAGAGCAGCGCCCCGGCGCGTCGCCGCGCCGCGTAGATTTGCGCTGCGCCTCATCGACCGCGGTGCAACTCCCGGCGAACTCGCTCGATGCGATTTTCACAGACCCCCCGTACTTCGGCATGGTGCAGTACGGCGAGTTGATGGAGTTCTGCTACGTCTGGCTGACCCGTTTGGCTCCCGATCAGTTCAACGCGATGGGCCACCAAACCACCCGCCATGAGGCGGAATTGACGGGCAACAACACCGCCGAACGGGGCCTAGCGGAATTTACAAGTGGACTAGCCGCAGTGTTCGGCAAGGGCGCCGGCGCCCTTAAGTCGGGCGCGCCGTTGGTTTTCACCTACCATCACAACAAGCTTGACGCGTATGGTGCCATCGGCGTCGCGATGCTCGATACGGGCCTCACATGTTCGGCCTCACTGCCGTGTCCCGCGGAAATGGGCGGGTCGATTCACATTCACGGCACGGGCTCCTCAATAGTGGACACGGTGTTCGTCTGCCGTGAACACGGGAAGACAAGGGCCGGCTGGCTATTCGAGAACTCAAAAGGCTTGGCCCGCATCGTATCTGCGGAGCTCGCCGCGCTGCGGGGGGCAGGAATGCGACCGACAGACGGAGATATTCGCTGCATCGTCTACGGACATCTCACTCGCATGGCTGTATGGAGGCTCCGTTCTGATTGGGATGCGGATCGACCAACGGAACGTAAGCTCGCGATCTTCATGCAAACGGTTGAATTGCTGGGTTCGCTCGCAGAGGTGAAGATGAACTTGACCGACGATCCGATCCACCTGGTACGCCGCGACGATCTGTTCGGGGAAACCCCCAGTGAGAACCAGGATGGGTTCCGCGAAACACTGAGCGAAGATCGCGATGCCGTCGCGTTTTGAAGCGGATTTTTCGGATCCGCAGCTCAACTACGATTCTTATATCGACGAGGTGTTCTCGGAATTGAAGTCTTCGTTCTTAGTTATGCCCAAGGGCGAAGGGTTCGTGGACTACCCGACATTCGAGGCCGGATATGAGGCCCTGAAACGCAGCACGGGCAACTTCGCCGACTTCACAGAAAGTGCCCTGCTGGAGACGGTTTACGCCCGCCCGATTTCATTCGTGGTT
>DATAUR010000085.1:0-2611 GCA_036268175.1 Phenylobacterium sp.
CTCGCGGGCCAGAGGCTGTACGCTTCGGCGGCGGCCCAGGCTCGTGCGCGGGCCTTCTATGCGGCCATGGGCGCGCCCGACACGGCGGAGGGGCGCTTCGAGCTCTACACCCTGCACGTGGCCCTGGTGCTGCGCCGGCTGAAGGGGCAGGGACCCCAGGCCGCCGAGACGGCGCAGGGCTGTTTCGACGCCTATGTGAAATCGCTGGACCACGCCCTGCGCGAGATGGGCGTGGGCGACCTGTCGGTCGGAAAGAAGATGCGAAAGCTGGGCGAGGCCTTCTACGGGCGGGTGAAGAACTACGACGAGGCCTTTGGCGCGCTGCCGGATAAGACTCAGCTGGCCGCGATGATCGGCCGCACCGTGCTGATGGCCGAAACGGAGGCCGATCCGGAGCGGTTCGTGGCCTATGCGACCACCGCGATGGCCGCCCTCGATGCCCAGCCGCTGGGCGACCTTCTGCAAGGAGACGCCTCATGGCCGACGCCCTAGACGTGCGGGCCGCCTGGCCGGCCGCCGAAAACCTGACCACCCTGGCCGAGGTCCAGCGCGGGACGGTCAAACGCTCGCTGGTCGCCGACGAGATGGCGCGGGCGCGCATCGCCAAGGCGCTCGGCCTCGAATCGCTCGGCCGGCTTGAGGCCGAGATCCAGGCCAGGGCCTGGCTCGACGGCGTCGAGATCGGCGGCCGCTGGAGCGCGCGCGTCGGCCAGATCTGCGGGGTGACCCTGGACCCGTTCGAAAGCGAACTTTCCGGCGAAATCCACCTGCGGGCCCTGCCCGAGGGTTCGGCGGCGCTGGGGGGGGCCGACGAATCGGGCGGCGAGCTCGACCTCGATCCGGACGCCGACGATCCGCCCGACGTGCTGGAAAGCGACCGCATCGACTTCGGCGCCTATGTGGTCGAGGACCTGTCGCTGGCCATCGATCCCTTCCCGCGCAAGCCGGGCGCGGCGTTCGCCGCGCCGCAGGACAAGGGCGAGCTGTCGCCCTTCGCCGTGCTCGCCAAGCTGAAGGGCGGGGCCCCCGACGCGTGACCTGTCATGGCGCGCTTGCACAACGGGCGCGGGCTTGTAGGGTCCGATTCATAAGGGAGGCCTAAGGCCGCGTGTCCGATTCCATCGTGATCTCCATCGACGCCATGGGCGGCGATCATGGCCCGGCGGTGGCCGTTCCCGGCGTCGCCCTGGCGCTGGAGCGCATCGGCGCAGACTCTGGCCGCGCGCGATTCCTGCTATTCGGCGACGAAGCCGCCATCAACGCCGAACTCGCCCGGCATCCCAAGGCCAAGGCGGCCTGTGAGGTGCGGGCCTGCGACAAGGTCATCGCTTCGGACGAGAAGCCCAGCCAGGCGCTGCGCCGGGGCAAGGGCTCGACGCTGTGGAACGCGGTGGAGGCGGTGAAGGCCGGCGAAGCCCATGCGGCCGTCTCAGGCGGCAACACCGGCGCCCTGATGGCCATTTCCAAGCTCGTCCTGCGCATGACCGGCGGAATCCATCGCCCGGCCATCGTCGCCTCCTGGCCGACCATGCGCGGGTGGACGGCGGTGCTCGACGTGGGCGCCAACATCGAATCGGACGCCGGCCAGCTGGTGGAGTTCGCGGTGATGGGCGAGGCCTTTCACTGCGCGGTGTACGGCTCCAAGCGCCCATCGGTCGGTCTGCTGAACGTCGGGTCGGAGGACCAGAAGGGCCATGAGGAGGTGCGCGAGGCGCATCGCCTTCTGCAGGAGAGCGGACTCGACATCGACTACCGCGGCTTCGTGGAGGGCGACGACATCGCCAAGGGGACGGTCGACGTGGTGGTGACCGACGGCTTCACCGGCAATGTGGCCCTGAAGACCGCCGAGGGCCTGGCGCGGTACGTGCGCCAGGTGCTGCGCGACGCCTTCACCTCCAGCTGGCGCGCCAAGCTGGGCGCGATGATCGCCGGGCCGGCGCTGAGGCAAATCCGCAACCGGCTCGACCCGTCCTCGGTCAACGGCGGCCCGCTTCTTGGGCTGAACGGGCTTGTGATCAAAAGTCACGGCGGCGCCGACGCGAAAGGCTTCGCCAACGCGATCAAGATTGCCTACGACCTTGCGGCGAGCGGCTACGCCGCCCAGATCGATCGCAACCTGAAGCACCTGGCCGCGACCCTGCCCGGGGGCGAACCAGCGGAAGGCCCGGCGTCCGCGCCGGAGGAGACACAGTGAGTTCTGAGAGTTCTGGGCGTTCGGTGACACGCAGCGCCGTGACCGGCGTCGGCGGCTATCTTCCCGAGACCGTGGTCACCAACACCGACCTGGAGAAGGTGGTCGACACCTCCGACACCTGGATCCAGGAGCGCACAGGCATCAAGGCCCGCCACCGGGCCGCCGACGGGCAGGTGACCTCCGACCTGGCCGTTGAGGCCGCGCGCCGCGCCTTGCAGGCCGCCGGGCGCACGCCCCAGGACGTGGACCTGATCATCGTGGCCACCACCACGCCTGACCTGACCTTTCCCGCCACCGCCGTCGCCGTGCAGCGCAAGCTGGGCGCGCCGATCGGCATCGCCTTCGACATCCAGGCGGTGTGCTCGGGCTTCGTCTACGGCCTGAACGTGGCCGACGGCTTCATCGCCCGGGGCCAGG
>DATAUR010000086.1:0-39714 GCA_036268175.1 Phenylobacterium sp.
CACGTAGTCGTCCAGGCAACTCGGAAGCAGCGTCGGCTGACGGCGATCCTCACCCTCGACGAAGCGGTTCATCCCAACACCCCCGATGCGGCGATGTCAGCAACTTGAACTGCTTCGCGTTTTTACACAGCCTCGGTCGAAGGCGGTCTTGGGCTTCGTGCCCGATCGCGGACCTTCGCTGAGTTCACGACCACGCCCTAGGCGCCTGGGGCCCTCGCCCTCTATCGTTGGCGAAACGAGGGGAACGCCATGGCTGCGGCTCTGACAGGCCTGAAGGTGCTGGACTGCACCCATGTGATCGCCGGCGCCTATTGCTCGCTGGTGCTGGCGGACCTGGGCGCCGACGTGATCAAGATCGAGCCGCCCTCGGGGGAGTCGACGCGGGCCATGCGGGGGGGGGGCTTCCGGGCCTACGACGTGGTCAACCGCAACAAGCGGGCCATCGCGCTGGACCTCGCCACCGAGCGGGGCGCGGGCGTGGTGCGCAAGCTGGCCGAGACCGCCGACGTGTTCGTGGAGAACTATCGTCCAGGGTCGCTGGACCGCATGGGCCTGGGGTATGGGCAGCTGTCGAAGATCAATCCTCGGCTGGTCTATTGCTCGGTCTCCGGCTTCGGCGGCGACGGGCCCTACCGCGAGCGTGGCGGGTTCGACCTGATCGCCCAGGCGATGAGCGGGCTGATGAGCTTCGTGGGCGAGCAGGGGAGCGCGGCGCCGTGCTCCACCGCCGTGCCGATCAGCGACCTGAACGCGGGCCTGTTCGGGGCGATCGGAGTGCTGGCCGCCTTGCAGAGCCGGCAGGCGAGCGGCCAGGGCCAGCACGTGGAGGCCTCGCTGTTCGAGTCGGCCATGGCGGCGACGATCTGGGAGACAGGCCGGTTCCTGACCACTGGCGAATTGCCGGTCCGCACCGGCACCCGTCACCGCCTGGCCGCGCCTTACGAGGCGCTGAAGACCGCCGATGGCCACATGGTGGTGGGCGTCAATTCCCAGCGGCTGTGGCGGCGCTTCTGCGAGGCGCTGGGGGAGCCTGGCCTGGCGGAGGAGGCGGGTTTCGACAGCGCCGCTGGCCGCATGCAGCACCGCGACGCCCTGCAGGCGCGGCTGGAGGCGATCCTGGCGCGCGACACCAGCGCCAACTGGGTCCTGAAGCTGGAGGCCAAGGGCGTGCCGGCCGGACCGCTCAACGACATCGCCCAGGCCTGGGACGATCCGCAGATCAAGGCGCGGGGCCTGCTGGCGGAGGTGGACGGGCGGCGGTTCGTCAGGACGCCGATCAAGCTGCACGACACGCCGGTGGCGCTGAAGCGCGGCCCTGCGGAAGTCGGCGAACACACCCGCGAGGTGCTGGCCGAAGCCGGCTTCTCCACCGCCGATATCGACGCGCTGATTTCGACGGGCGCGGCGGCGACTGAACGCAAGCAAGAGGTCCCGGCATGAGCGGCGCGGTCCACGTCCATCCGATCAGCGACGCGGTCGTCCTCTTGGAGATCGACAACCCGCCGATGAACCCGCTGGGCGTCGAGATGCGCCAGACGTTCATGGAAGCGCTGGATCAGGTGGAGACCGACGATGCGCTGCGCTGCCTGATCGTCACCGGCAAGGGCCGCGCCTTCTGCGCCGGCGACGACCTGAAGAACACCGGGCCCGGCGGCGAGGACCTGGCGGGGTTCGGCCGACTGCTCGACCGGCTGGAGGCGACGCGGGTTCCGGTGGTGGCGGCGATCAACGGCTGGTGCGTCGGCGGCGGGTTCGAGCTGGCCTGCTGCTGCGATATCCGGCTGGCGTCCACCGAGGCGCGGTTCGTCTGCGCCGGGGTCAATGTCGGGCTGATGGCCTCGACCTATCGGCTGCCCCGATTGATCGGGGTTTCCCGCGCCAAGGCGATGCTGCTGACCGGCCTGCCGCATGACGCCGAGACCGCTGAGCGCTATGGCCTGGTCACCGGCCTGCATGCGCCGGACGAACTGCGCGACGCCGCCATCGCGCTCGCCGAACGCATCGCCAGCCGGGCGCCGCTGTCGGTGGAGGCCACCAAGCGCACCGCCAATCGCGCGCCGGACCTGTCGCCGGAAGAAGCCAACGCCATGGCCGCGCCGGAGCTGCGCGTGCTGCGCCGCTCGGCCGACCACAAGGCCGCCGTCGCCGCCTTCCGCGAGCGGCGCGACCCGATCTTCACCCGCAACTAGGCGCCCTCAAGCAGCGGTGACGTTGTCGAACAGGCCGGCGTTGTAGTCACGGATGGCGTCGACGATCTCTTCGCGGGTGTTCATCACGAAGGGGCCGTGGGCGACGACCGGCTCGCCGATCGGCTCGGCATGGACGAAGAGGACGAACGAGTCCTTGGCTGCTTCGATCTCCAGCACATCGCCCGCCAGGTCGAACTGCGCCAGGCTCCAGGCGGGGATGCCGGCGCCGTTGGCCTTCACCTCACCGGAGACCACGTAGAGGAAGACGTTGCGGCCGGCGAGCGAGCCGAACCCCGCCTTGCCGCCGGCTTTCAAGGCGATGGTGGTCATGAAGACGCCGGTGAGCGAGGGGATCGGGCCCACATGGCCACCCCAGGTTCCGGAGATCAGGTTCACGGTGGCCTGGCCCTGGTCCACCGGCACGGCGGGGATCTGATCGGCCTGCAGGCCCACATAGCGGGGCGGGCTCATCTTCAGGCGGCCGGGCAGGTTGACCCAGAGCTGCAGCAGCTCCAGCGGGCCGCCATCGCGCAGGAAATCCTCCGGCGAGACCTCGGCGTGGATCAGGCCGGAGCCAGCGGTCATCCACTGGACGCCGCCGGCGCGGATGACGCTCTCGTGGCCGGCGCTGTCGCGGTGCGCCAGCTCGCCCTGCAGGATGAAGGTCACCGTCTCGAAGCCGCGGTGCGGGTGCGGACCGAAGGGCAGACCTGCGTTGTTCGGACCGTAGGTCTGCGGGCCGTGGTGGTTGAGGAACAGGAACGGGTCGACCTGCTCCAGGCCGGGCCCCGGCACCGGGCGGCGCGTGATCAGGTCGCCGATGTCGTCGCGCTGGGCGGCGTGGAGGGCTTTGACGGTCTTGACGCTCATGGGCGTCCATATAGGCGGTTTCGCGGGCTTGCGAAGCTGGGCGCGGTGAGGTCATGAGAGGGCCATGGACCGGCTGTTCTTCGACCTGCGCGCGACGCACAATCCGCACCGCTGGTACCTGCCGTTGACGCCGGATATCTGCGTCGGACGGCCGGGCGACATGTTCATGTTCGGCGGCGTCGGCCTGGCCTCGGCGATCGCCGCCATGGAGCGCACCACCGGCCGGCCGCTGGTCTGGGCGACGGCGCAGTATCTCTCCTACGCCCAGCCGCCCCATGTGGTGGACCTGGACGTGTGGACGCCCAGCGTCGGCAAGTACAACACCCAGGCCCGGGTGATCAGCCATGTGGGCGACAAGGAGATCCTGACGGTCAATGCGGCCCTGGGCGCGCGGCCAAGCGAGATGTCCAAGCAGTGGCTGACCATGCCCGACGTCCCGCCGCCACAGGACTGCGAGGCCGCCGAGCATTGGCGGGGCGACGAAGGGGGCCTGCACGGGCGGATCGAGATCCGGGTCGCCAAGGGCCACTACGGCTTCGACCGGGTGGGCGTGGCCGAACCGGAGGGGCGGCTTTTGATGTGGCTGCGGCCGAAGGGCGACTTCGCCATCGACGCGGCGATGCTGGCGGTGTTCGCCGACCACGTGCCGTCGGGCATCGGCAACGCGCTGGGCCAGAACGCCGGCGGCAACAGCCTGGACAACACCCTGCGCATCCGCAGGATCGTGCCCACCGACTGGGTGCTGTGCGACATCCGCATCCTGGGCGTCCATGGCGGTTTCGGCCACGGCGCCATGTACCTGTTCGCCCAGGACGGCGAGCTGATGGCCACCGCCAGCCAATCGCTGATCGTGCGGGTGCGGGAGACGACGCACGATCGGTAAGGGAAATCTACCTCCCCCGCGAAGCGGCGGGAGGGGGATCACGCCCCGCAGAGGGTGTGGTGGAGGGGGCGAGCGGTGCGCAGACACTTCAGACGCGCAGGCTTCGCAAGACCCATAGGCTGATGCGCGGAGCTTGGGGCTTGCCCCCTCCACCATCAGCTCTTCCCCGGCTTCGCCGGGTCGGCTGACGGTCCCCCTCCCGCCGCTGCGCGGGGGAGGTGAGCCATTAACCTGACTTTGGTGAACCACGGTTAGGCTTAAGCAAAATCATGGGGTTGGTGATGGCGGTAGGGACGGAAGCGCGGCGGCTCGCCGCCGGTGTGAAGAGCTACGTGGCCGAACTCATGCTCGCCGGCTTCGTCGTCGGGGTGCTGGGCCTGGTGGTCGCGCCGAACGTGCGGGGGGTGAGCCTGGCGCTGGTCGCCGCCGCGGTAATCGCGGTGAAGATCGTCGCGGCCGCGGGGTTCGTCCGGGCGCAGCGCGCCACCGAGCGAGCGGAGCGCGCCGAAGCCGCCGTCGCCGAGGCCTCCGAAGCCATCGACCGGGCCGCCGCCGCCACGCGCGGCGTTCTCGACGCCCTGCGCGACGAGGTGGCCCCGCCGCTGGGCAAGATGCTGGCCGCCGCGAAGGTCATGGCCGCCGACCGCCGGCTGTCGCCCTCGGTGCGCGGCCGGCTCAAGGCGCTCGGCGCCGCGAGCGAGGATGCGGTCGCCATTCTCCAACAGATCGTCACCGCCCCCAACGAGGCCGCCGCCGCGGTCGACATGCCGCCGCTGCAGATCGCCGGGCCGGTCGAAGCCAAGGTCGAGGTCCGGGTCGCGGCCAATGCCCCGATCGAGGCGGCCGTCCAAGCCGATATCGAGATCGAAGCCCTGGCCGAGCCCGAGCTTGAGCCAGAGCCGTTCGAGGCCACGCCCGCCTTCCAGCCGGTCCGGCCGCTGCGGGTGCTGGTGGGCGAGCACAATGGCGTCCACCAGCTTTTGCTGCGCACCCTGCTGGCGCAGGCCGACATCCAGCCGGAGATCGTCGCCGACGGCGCCCTGGTGATCGAGGCCTGGCGGCGCGAGCCCTGGGACCTGATCCTGCTGGACGCGCAGATGCCTGACATCGACGGCGCGGCCCTGGCGCGGATGATCCGCTCGGTGGAGACCAAGTTCCGCTGGACCGCCACGCCCATCGTGGCGCTCGCCAGCCATCCGACGGCCGCCGACCGGGCGGCGTTCGCCGACGCCGGCATGAGCGGCCACGTGACCAAGCCCATCGCCGGGCCGGCGCTGATGGCCGCCATCGACGCCGCCCTGGCCACGCCGATCCCGGAGCTGGACATCGAAGAGCCGGCGTTCGCCTTCGCCGCGGTGGCCTAGGCTCGACCTCGACCACCCGAGCCGCTGGAGCCGCGCTGACCGCCGTGGCAGAACCGGGGCGTGACAGACCCAGCCCTGCCTCGCGTCATCCTTGTCGACGATCCTGACGATCCGCGGCTCGCCGACTATCGGGCAGTGCGCGAGCGCGACCTGGTGGGGCGCCAGGGCGGCTTCATCGCCGAGGGCGTGGTGGTGCTGGAAAAGCTGATCGCCGGCGGCCGCCATCCGCTGCGCTCGGTGCTGGTGGCGCAGCATCGCCTGACGGCGCTGCTGGCGCGGCTGGAGGGCCTGCCGGCGGATGTCGAGGTCTATGCGGCGGGCCAGGCGGTGATGGACGCGGTGGCGGGCTTTCCGATTCATCGCGGCGTCCTGGCCGCAGGGCGGCGCGCGGAGCCGGAGCTGGAGGCGCTGTTGGCGGGCCTGCCGGCGGCGGCGCTGGTGGTCGGTCTCGTCGGCATCGCCAACCACGACAACATGGGCGGCCTGTTCCGCAACGCCGCGGCCTTTGGCGCCGACGCCGTGCTGCTGGACGACGGCTGCTGCGACCCGCTGTATCGCAAGGCGATCCGCGTCTCGGTGGGGGCGGCCCTGACCACGCCCTTCGCCCGCGCCGGACCGGCCGGGGCGCTGGTGGCGCGGCTGGCGGCGGCGCGCTTCGCGGTGGTGGCGCTCTCGCCTAGCGGAGCGGTGGCGCTGAGCGACTTTTCGCCCGCGCCGCGCACCGCGGTGCTGTTCGGCGCCGAAGGACCCGGCCTGCCGGCCGCGGTGCTGGCCCAGGCGCAGACCGTGCGCATCGAAATGGCCGGCGGTTTCGACTCGCTGAACGTCGCCACTTCCAGCGGGGTGGTGCTGCACCGGATCGCGGTTTCGTCCGGCCGAACCGTGTGTGCTTAAAGCCCTTTCTTAACCCGTCGGTGTGCAACCTGCTGGGAAGGCGGAGCAATCTCGTCTCTGGGGCCGGTTTTCGGCTCTTTTCCCGGGGGGAACATGGCCGACGAACGTCGTCCTCATGAGCCGAGTGGGCTCGAGCGATCGGGTCCGGTTTTCGACCGGGCGCGGCGGCTCGCGCGCACCCTGTTCAGCGACGTCGAGGCCGCGGTGGTGCTGCTGAGTGACGGAGAGACCTGGCGCAGCCACAACCCGACCGGCGAGGCGCCGCCCGACGCGCCGGTGGCGCAGCTGGTGGTCGACAGCGGCGAGCTGATGTGGGTCGCCGACGCCAGCCAGGACCCTCGCTTCCGCGAGCGGCGCAACGTCAAGGGGCCGCCGCATGTGCGGTTCTACGCCGCCGCGCCGATCCGGCTGGAGGACGGTTCGATCCCCGGCGCCTTCGCCGTGGTGGGCCTGACCCCGCGTCCCTTCGATGCGGAACTGGCCGACCGGCTGCAGGATCTCGCCGACGGCGTGGCCGACGAATGGAGCCGCGTGCAGGCGCGGATCGCCCGCGAGACGGCCCGGCGCGAAAGCGACGTCGCCCAGCGGATGGTCGCCCAGATCATCGAGACCGCGCCGCTGTCGCTATTGATGACCGACCTGGAGATGCGGGTCGTCTCGGCCAGTCCCCGCTGGATCGAAAGCCGCCAGTTCGGCGACCGCGAGGTCGTCGGCCATTCGCTCTACGAGCTGTTCCCCTCGACCTATGAGAAGTGGCGGCCGGTCTACGACCGCTGCCTGGCCGGCGAGTCGGTGCACGCCGACCGCGTGGAGTTCCTGCGCGGCGACGGCTCGGTGATCTGGCTGCAGGTCGAGCTGACCCCCTGGCGCGACACCTCCGGCGAGATCGGCGGCCTGATCATCACCTCGCACGACGTCACCGACATGGTGGCGGCGCTGGAACGCACCGAGCGCTCCGAGGAGCGCCTGCGGCTGGCGATCGAGATCGCCGACATGCACGTCTGGGAGCTGGACTACCGCCGCCATGAGATGATCACCATGGGCGCGGAGGCGACCTTCTACACCGACCCGATCAGCTATCGCGAACTCGCCCGGGACATCTGGTCGACGATCGACCCGCGCGACCTGCCCAGGGTCATGGAAGAGTGGCGTCGCCACGAGGAAGAGGGCGCGCCCTATCGGCCGGAGTACCGGGTCCGACGTTCCGACGACAAGGAGGTCTGGGTGCAGGGCGCTGTGCGCTACCTCACCGACGAGGACGGCCGGCCCCTGCGCATGATCGGGGCGTTGCAGAACATCACCGATCGCAAGACCGGCGAGCGCGCCCTGGTGCAGGCGAAGGAGGAGGCCGAGGCCGCCACCCTCGCCAAGAGCGCGTTCCTGGCGACCATGAGCCACGAGATCCGCACGCCGCTGAACGGCGTGCTGGGCATGGCGCAGGCCATGGCCGCGGGGACGCTCGACGCCGAGCAACTTCAACGCCTGGACGTGATCCGCCAGTCCGGGGAGAGCCTGCTGGCGATCCTGAACGACGTGCTGGACCTCTCGAAGATCGAGGCCGGCAAGCTGGCGTTGGAGCAGGCCGAGTTCGACCTGGAGGAGACCGCGCAGGGGGCGCTCAGCGCCTTCGCCGCCACCGCCCAGGCCAAGGGGCTGGCGCTGACGCTGAACGTCCAGCCGACGGCGCGCGGGGTCTACATCGGCGACAGCGTCCGGGTCCGCCAGATCCTCTACAACCTGATTTCCAACGGCCTGAAGTTCACCGGCAAGGGCGGGGTCGAGGTGACCCTGTCGCGGCGCGGGCGGCGGCTGCGGTTGCGGGTGGCCGACACCGGCATCGGCATCGCCACCGAAAAGCTCACCGACCTGTTCCAGAAGTTCGAGCAGGCCGACGCCTCGACGACGAGGCGGTATGGCGGCACGGGCCTGGGCCTGGCGATCTGCCGGGACCTCGCCGAGCTGATGGGCGGCGAGATCCGCGCCGAGAGCGCGCCGGGCCAGGGCGCGACCTTCACCGTCGACCTGCCGCTGGAGCGCATCGCCGATGCCCCGGACCGCACCTCGCGCGCCGCCGGCGAGCAGGCGCCTGGGGTGGACGAGGGGGCCACGGTCCGCCTGCTGGCCGCCGAGGACAACGGCATGAACCAGCTCGTGCTGCGCACCCTGCTGGCCCACGTGGGCATCGAGCCCACCATCGTCGGCAACGGCCGCGAGGCCGTGGAGGCCTGGGCCAGCGAGCCCTGGGACATGATCCTGATGGACGTGCAGATGCCGGAGATGGACGGTCCCACCGCCACCGGCATCATCCGCGCCCGGGAGCGGGCCGCGAACCTCGCGCGCACCCCCATCGTCGCGCTCACCGCCAACGCCATGGCCCATCAGGTGGCGGAATACGCCGAGGCGGGCATGGACGGCTTCGTCGCCAAGCCCATCGAGGCGGCGCGCCTGTTCGAGGCGATCAACGTCGCGCTGGAAGCCCGCCGCAAAGCGGTGGCCGAGGCCGCGGCGGCGGCGGCGGCGGCGGCATCCGCGGCCTAGCCGTTCAGATCAAAGACCGAACCGGTAGCCGCTGATCGCCACGTCCATGGCGATGTCGCGGAAGGCCACGCGGCCGGGCTCGCCCTGCGCGGCGCCGGCGGCGACGAACAGGGGGGCCAGATGCTCCTCGCGCGGGTGGGCGTCGCGGGCGTGGGGGCCCTGATCCCAGTGGCGGATCGCCTCGTCCCGCGCGACCGGGGCGGCGATGGCGCCGCCCAGCCAGGCGTCGAAGGCTTCCGACCGGGCGGTGAAGGCTGGCGAGAAACCGCGCATGTTGTGCCAGCTCATGCCCGAGCCGACGATCAGCACGCCTTCGTCGCGCAGGGGCTTGAGCGCCTGGCCGGCGGCCAGGTGCGCGGCCGGATCGAGGTCATGGCGCAGGGAGAGCTGCACCACTGGAATGTCAGCCTCCGGCGTCGCCAGCAGCAGGGGGACGAAGACCCCGTGATCGTAGCCCCGGCTGTCATCTTGCGCCGTGGGGAACCCCGCCGCGCCCAGCAGCGCCCGCACCCGCGCGGCGAGCGCCGGCGAGCCGGGCGCGTCGAAGCGCAGGCGGTAGGTCTCCTCAGGGAAGCCGTAATAGTCGAACAGCATCGGGGGCTTGGGCGAGGATCCTACAGTGAACACCGGCTCTTCCCAGTGGCCGGAGATCACCAGGATCGCCTTGGGCCGCTCCGGCAGCTCCGCCACCAGGCCCCTCAGCCAGGCGGCAGTCCTCGCCCAGGTGTCGGCGGGCCCGCGCGTCCACTCCATGAAGAAGCAGGGGCCCGCGCCGTGCGGGATGAACAGGGTGGGAAGCGTCATGAGGCGGCTAGGCCAGGTGCCGCTCGATGCCGTCGGCGAAGGTCTGGGCGAAGCCGGTGAGGAATTCGCGGGTGGCCTCGTTGGTCAGCTCGCCATTCTCGTCGAACATCGCCGCCACGCCGCCGACATAGGTCTCCGGCTGGTTCACGGTGGGCATGTTCAGGAACACCAGCGACTGGCGCAGGTGGTGATAGGCGCCAAAGCCGCCGATGGCGCCCGGCGAATTTGACACCACCGCGGCCGGCTTGCCGTTCCAGACGCTGGCGCCATAGGGGCGCGAGCCCACGTCGATGGCGTTCTTCAGCACGCCCGGAATGCCGCGGTTGTATTCCGGCGTCACGAACAGCACCGCGTCGGCGCTCTTCACCCGTTCGCGGAAGGCGGTCCATTCGGCGGTAGGGGTCGCCTCCAGGTCCTGGTTGAAGTGCTGCAGCTGACCGATGTCGACGAAGTCGAAGGTCAGGTCGGTGGGCGCGACGGCGGCGATCGCCTTGGCAAGCTTGCGGCTGAAGGACTCCTTGCGGAGGCTGCCGACGATGACGGCGATCTTGCGGGGCTTCGACATGGATGGGGTCCCTTTGGGAATGGTGTGATGGCTAAGTGCGCCCACGCCGCCCCGTTGATAATCCGGCTCGCGCGAACAATTATGTTTCCGATTGGGAAGTAATCGGAGCGCGGCGCCATGGACCGGTTCGACGAGATCAGCGCCTTTGCCGCGGTGGCCGATGCGCGCAGCTTCACGCAAGGGGCGCGGCGGCTGGGGGTGTCGAGCGCGCAGGTGTCGAAGCTGGTGGCGCGACTGGAGAACCGGCTGGGGGCGCGGTTGCTGAACCGCACGACCCGCGACGTCTCGCTCACCGACACCGGCCGGGCCTATCTGGAGCGGGCGCGGGGCCTGCTGGAGGACTTCGAGGCGCTGGAGGGCTCGGTGCGCGACCAGAGCGGGCCCAGGGGCCTGTTGAAGATCTCCGCGCCGGTGTCGTTCGGGGCGACGCAGTTGACGCCCGCGCTGCTGGACTTCGCCGCGGCCTATCCGGAGGTGTCGCTGGACGTCTCCGCCACCGACCGGATGGTCAATCTGGTGGAGGAGGGCTTCGACGTGGGCGTGCGCATCGGCCAGCTGGCGGACTCCTCGGTGATCGCGCGCAAGCTGGCGGCGGTGCGCATGGTGACCTGCGCGGCGCCGGCCTATCTGCAGGCCGCGGGCATGCCGGCGACGCCGCAGGACCTCAGCAAGCACGAGGCGATCCTCGACAACAACATGCGCGATCCGACGGCCTGGACCTATGGCGGGGCGCGGGACAGCTTCGAGGTGCGGGTGCACGGCCGCCTGAAGTTCGGTGGGGCCGACGCCTGCGTGGCGGCGGCGAGGCGGGGGCTCGGGATCACCCGGACGCCAGCGTTCGCGGCGGCCGACGACCTGCGGGCCGGGCGGCTGACGCCGCTGCTCTGCGCCTACGAGGCCCAGCTGATCCATGTGCACGCGGTCTATCCGCACGCCCGGCACCTGGCGGCCAAGGTGCGCGCCTTCGTGGATTTCCTGGCCGAACGCTACGCCGGCGAGCCGGAGTGGCACCAGGGCTGGGGCGAGGCGAAGTTCAGCGGTTGAGCGGTGCGGCCGCAAAGCGGATGGGCTGAGGGTCCGCCACAGATGGAATGCGGACGTTCAAACGACCTGCCCCTAGAGATGCAATGCACCAGGAGCGGACTCGGCTCTTTTCCCGACGCCCGACATTCGCGGGCCGCTCTCGCGTGTCAGGAAATGCGGTTCGCGTCCCTCGTCCGCCGCCGGAACCAAAGTCTTTACCCTGCCGTTGGAGCCGACTGACAGCTGGCGGGCCACCCGGACCGTCGTGATGTGAGGTGATCCAATGAAGAAATTTACCGCGTTCGCGCTGAGTTCGCTTCTCGCCACGGCCGGCGCAAGCTCGATAGCCCCCACGGTGGCGAACGCCCAGCCGGGCGATCGGACCTATGTGGCCTGCAACCAGTACGGCGACTGCTGGCGGGTGCATCACCGGTATGCCTATGGGGCCGACGCACCGATCACCTACTACAATTCCGACTGGTATGACTCCCACCGCGGTGACGAGCATGTGCACTGGCGCTCCGACCCGGACAACGACCGCGGCTATTATGAGCGGGATGGGCGGTGGCGCTCCGATCCGGGCGCTCGCGCTCTGACGGTCGGGGCGACCGGCGCCGGGATCGGCGCGGCGATCGGTTGCATCGTGACGCTTCCGATCGGGTGTGGTCCCGGCGCGGCGGTTGGCGCCGCCGTGGGTGGCGGCACAGGAGCCGTCGCCGGCGCAGCCTCGACGCCGCCGCGCTGATCAAAGCCTTGCGTCGACCGGGGGCCGCGCCTTGACGGTCTCCGCGGCGTCGCTTCGGAGGAGGGTCTGGATCCGTCTGGGCCTTCCTTTCGCCGTTCTTGAGTCTGGCGGACGACGTGGTGCTCTGCGTCGTAGGAGAAGCTTCGCACCTCGTCCGAAATCAGGTTGCCAATAGCGTCGGTTCCCTTAGCCGCGCTTCGCCGCCGCGCGGTCGGCGAGAAAGCGGGCCATGGCGGCCTTGGGCTCGTCGGTGGTCCAGGCGTCTTCGAAGGCGTCGACGCCGGCGGCCATGGCCTGGGTGATGGGCAGGTCTTCCCAGGCGCGGATCAGGGCCTTCTGGATCTGCACGGCGCGGGGCCCGGCCTCCATCAGCTTGTCCAGCAGGTCCTCGACCGCGGCGAACAACAAGGCCGGCGGATGCACCTCCTCCACCAGGCCCCAGGCGAGCGCGTCGGCCGCGCCGAAGGTCTCGCCGGTCATCAGGAGGCGGCGGGTTCGGCCCCAGCCGATCAGCGAGGGCAGCAGGGCGGCCTCGACCACCGAAGGCAGGCCCAGCTTCACCTCCGGCATGCCGAGCACCGCGGTGTCGGCGCAAAGGCGCATGTCGCAGGCGGCGGCGACCTCCAGGCCCGCGCCCAGGCACCAGCCGTTGATCGCCGCGATCACCGGGACCGGCGTGTCGCGGATCGCCTGGCAGCAGCCGTGCACCTTGAGGATGAAGGCGCGGGCGGCCTTGGGCGAGGCAAGCTTGGCCATCTCGTCGATACTGGCCCCGCCGATGAAGGCCTTGTCGCCAGCGCCGGTGAGGACCACGGCGCGCAAGGCCAGGTCGGCGGCCAGGCCGTGGAACAGGTCGGTGAGCTGGGCCATCACCGCCGAGGAGAGGCTGTTCAGCTTCTTTTGGTTGTCGATGCAGACGAAGGCGATGCGCCCACGCGGGTGCTGTTCGTAGCGGACGGTGACGTAGGAGATCATGGTTCAGGATACGAAGCCGGCTGGCGATTTCGAGTCCTTCCTGGAACGGGCTGGCGGCGCGGTGGCCGTGAGACCCTCCCGCGACTGACTAAATTTGGCCAAGGTGAGGTCGAAGGTCGGGGACCTGCGATGTGTGCGAGGTTGCCGATGCCCCTGAAGAACCCTGTGGTCATGGCCCTGTGCGCGGCGCTGGCCGGAGCGCTGGCCGTGACGCCGGCGGCGGGTGCGGCGGCGGGTGCGGCGGCGCCCTGGAGCGCGCCGGCCAGCAGCGCGGTGATCCGGGAGGAAAAGACCTTCAGCAACGCCGGGGCGACGCTCAGCGGCACGCTCTATGCGCCGGTCAGTCGTGGCAAGGTTCCCGCCGTCGTGGTGTTCCATGGCGCGTCGGAGCCGTCCCGCGACTCCGAACTCTATCGCCACCTGATCCAGATGCTGCCGCCCCTGGGGATCGCGGTGCTGGTGTTCGACCGGCGCGGCAGCGGCAAGTCGGTGGGCGCGCGCAACAATGGCGACTTCGACATGCTGGCCGACGACGGGGTGGCGGCGGCGCGCATGCTGGCGCGCGATCCGCGGATCGATCCCAAACGCATCGGCTTCTGGGGGCTGAGCCAGGGCGGGTGGCTTTCCCTGCTGGCGGCGGCGCACAGTCCCCCGGCGGCCTTCGCGATCGCCGTTTCCGCGCCGCTGACCACCGCCGACGTGCAGATGAGCTTCGCGGCCGCCAACATCCTGCGGATCGACGGCTATTCGCAGGCCGACATCGACCAGGCGGTGGCCGCGCGCACGGCGCTGGACGATTTCGAGCGCGGCAAGCTGGACCGCGCCACCGCCCAGGCGCGGATTGACGCCGCGGCGAAGAAGCCGTGGTTCGACCTGATCTACCTGGGCAAGACCTTCCACGATCCCGCCCAGTCGGACTGGGCCCGGCAGATGCGCAACGATCCGCTGAAGACGCTCGACAAGGTGAAGATCCCGACCCTGATCATCTATGGCGCGGCCGATCCCTGGGTGCCGGTGGCGGTGTCGGTGAAGGCGCTGCGGGCCAGCGCCGCGCAGCATCCGAACATCACCACCGCGGTGGTGGCCGGCGCCGATCACGAGATGTCGCTGACCACTTCGCCAAAGGACGAGATCGATCCGGCCGGCTTTGCGAAGCTGGCGCCGGATTCAGCGGAGTACTTCGCGCTTCTCGCGAGCTGGCTGACGGCGCACGGGCTTACGCGCGGCCCAGGATCGTGAGCCCTCGGCCGGCGCCTCGCGGCGTCGGGCCTCGCCGGCGCGGCGCGACAGCTGTTCGGAGAGCAGGTCGAGGGCGGCTTCCAGGGCGGCGGCGCGGATGCTGGCGCGGCTGAAGGAGCCCAGCTCCAGCCGGCGGTGGGCGGTCGGGCGGCTCCAGCGGACGCAGGCGATGTGGACCAGGCCGGCGGGTCGGCCGGGCGCGCCTTCGGTATAGCCGGTGATGGCGATGGCGAGGTCAGCGTTGGAGCGTTCCAGCGCGCCTTCGGCCATGGCGCGGGCCACCGCCTCGGAGACCTCGCCGTCGGCGGCCATCATCCGCGGCTCGACGCCCAGCATCTCGGTCTTGGCTTGCGGCGTGTAGGTCAGGAACCCGCGCTCGAACACCCGGCCCATGCCGGGAACGTCGGTCAGCAGGGAGGCGAGCAGGCCGCCGGTGCAGCTTTCCGCCGTCGCCAGCTTCAGGTCCCGCTCGAAGACCTCGCGCAGAACGCGTTGGGCGAGGTCTTCCACGTACGGCGGCAGGGCGGGATCGTGGGACTCGGACATGACGCGTACTCGACTGGGAACAGCTCTGCCTAGTGGACGGGCGTGGTCCGAATGGGGCGGGTTTCGGCCATAAGTTCGTTCTTGCGGGCCTGGAGCCGCGCGCCGATGGCGTTCAGGTCCATCCCGGTGTTGCGGACCTTGGGGAAATAGTCGGCCTCTTCCTCCTCGACGTGGTGGTCGATCTGTTCGCAGAGCACGGTGACCTTGGCGTCGTAGAGTTCCTCGCCTGGCGCCATGGCCTCGATCTCGCCGATGAGGTCGCGGGCCGCGGCGTGCTCGACCACCGCCTCGTCGACGATGGCCTGGTCCTTCAGATAGCGGCGGCTGGCCGGGTAGAAGACCTCTTCCTCGATCTGCATGTGCAGCCGTAGCTCGCGGCAGATGCGGTCGGCGAGCGCCTTGCGGCGGGCGTCGCCGCGCGCCTTGTCGAACTTGACGAACAGCTTTTCGACGGCCCGGTGATCGGCTTTCAACAGGGCGATGGCGTCGACGCTCTTGCCGGCGGATCGTGACGCATGGGCCGCGGCGCCCGGGCTGGCTGCGGAATAGATGGCGGCGGCCATGATCGTCTCCGGGTGAGAGATGAGGGAAGACGGTCCCCGCTCTCACCGGCAGAACCCTCGGGGACAGTCCCGGTTCCGCTTGATTTTCCCGGGCGGGGCGGCTCGTTAGGCGGATGAACCGAGGCGCCAAGGTGATCGTCGCGGGCGCGGGCGCGCTCGGCCTCAGCGTGGCGCTGGAGCTGGCGCGGGCCGGATGCGCGGTGACGGTGCGCGACCCGGAGGGCGAGGGCCGGGCCTCGGCGGTGGCGGCCGGGATGCTGGCGCCGGTGTTCGAGGCCGCGCTGGACGCGCAGGCCGCCGACCACCTCGATCTCTTGCTGGCGGCGCGCGACCTGTGGCCGGAGCTGGCCGCGCGGAGCGGCGTCGTGCTCGACCGATCGGGCGCGGCGGCGGTGGGATCGGACGCCTGGCTGGCGAAGGTGCGTGGGCGGCTGGCGGGGCTTGGCGTTCGCGGGGCCGACCTGCCGCGCGCGATGCTGGAGGCCTTGGCGCCGGGCGTGGCGCCGGGGCTGGAGGCGGTGCTGGTGCGCGAGGACTGGCGGCTCGATCCCAGGCCGTCGCTGGCGGCGCTCCGCCAGGCGGGCGAAGCGGCGGGCGTGGCGTTCCGCACCGAGGCGGTGACGGAGCGCGGCGACGCCGACTGGCTGGTGGCCGCCACCGGGGCCGGGCAAGGCCTGGCAAGGGAGGCCCCGGAGCTGGCGCGGCTGAGCCCGATCAAGGGCCAGATCCTGCGGTTCGCAGGCGTCGGCGGCGGACCGCTCAGCCTGCGGGGCGAGGCCTGCTACGCCGCCGGTGGCGCGGACGGCCTGGCGGTCGGCGCGACCATGGAGCCCGGGCGGGACGACGCGCAAGTCGATCCAGTGGCGCTGCGGCCGCTGGTCGAGGCGGCGGGGCGGCTGTTTCCGGGGCTCAAAGGGGCGAGCTACGCGGCGTCCGCCGGGGTGCGGGCGGCGACGCCGGATGGCCTGCCGCTGGTCGGGCGCTCGCGGACGCCCGGCGTGATCCTGGCGGCGGGCGCGCGGCGCAACGGCTGGCTGCTCGCCCCGCTGGTGGCGCGCCTCGTGACGGCTTGCGTGACGGGGCGAGATGCGGGTCCCTATGCGACGCGACTCGATCCGAGGCGGTTCGAGGAGGGGGCGGCATGAACGGCTTCTGGTTCAGCGACGAGCAGCAGGCGATCCGCGAGGGCGTGCTGCGGCTCTGCGCCCGTTTCGACGCCGATTACTGGCGGCGCACCGACGAGACCGGCGAGTTCCCGGAGGCCTTCGTGGCGGCGATGGCGCAGGCCGGCTGGCTGGGCGCGGCCATGCCGGTGGAGCTGGGCGGATCGGGCCTGGGCGTCACCGAGGCCGCCATCGCCATGCAGGCGGTGGCGGAAAGCGGCGCCGGCTTTTCCGGCGCCAGCGCCCTGCACCTGAACATCTTCGGCCCCATGCCGCTGGTGAAGTTCGGGACGCCTGAGCAGAAGCAGAAACTGATTCCCCGGCTGATCTCCGGCGAGGACAAGATGTGCTTTGGCGTCACCGAGCCGGACGCCGGCCTCGACACCACCAGCCTGACCACCCAGGCGACGCGCACCAACGACGGCTATGTCATCCGTGGCCGAAAGATGTGGACGACCATGGCGCAGCGGGCGACCAAGATGCTGATCGTCGCCCGCACCACGCCGCGCGCGCAGGTGAAGAAGGCCACCGACGGGATCAGCCTGTTCTACGTCGACTTCGACCGCGAGAAGATCGCCGCGACGCCGATCCCCAAGATGGGGCGCAAGGCGGTGGAATCGAACGCGGTGTTCATCGACGACCTGCAGGTCCCGGCCGACGCCCTGGTGGGCGAGGAGGGCCGGGGGTTCCACTACCTGCTGGAGGGCCTCAATCCAGAGCGCATCCTGATCGGCGCCGAGGCGGTTGGGCTGGGACGCGCGGCGCTGAAGAAGGCGGCGGGCTACGCCAGGGAGCGCATCGTGTTCGGTCGGCCGATCGGCCAGAACCAGGGGGTGGCGCACCCGTTGGCGCGTTGCTGGGCCGAGCTGGAGGCCGCCAACCTGATGGCCTTCAAGGCGGCTGCGCTCTACGATGCCGGGCGCGAGTGCGGGGCCGAGGCCAATGCGGCGAAATACCTGGGCGGCGAGGCCGGATTCCACGCCTGCGAGGCGGCGGTGATGGCGCACGGCGGCATGGGCTACGCCAAGGAATATGACGTCGAGCGCTACTTCCGGGAGGCGATGATCCCCAGGATCGCGCCGGTCAGCCGCGAGATGATCTTCAACTTCATCGCCGAGCGAGTGCTGGGTCTGCCGAAGAGTTATTGAGGGGGAACAAGGACATGCGGAGATTTCTTCTGGCGGCCTCGGCCGTGGCGCTTCTGTGGGCCCCGGCCGCGCGGGCGGCGGACAGTTTCAGCGTCGCCGACGCGCTGGCCTATCCCTTCACCCTTGGCCTGGTGAGCGCGCCCAAGGCCGACACGATCGCCTGGGTGCGGGTGGTGAAGGGCGTGCGCAACGTCTGGGCGGCGAGCGGCCCGGACTACGCGCCCAGGCAGGTGACCCAGTTCACCGCCGACGATGGCCAGGAGTTGACCCAGCTCACCTTCTCGCCGGACGGCAAGACCCTGGTCTTCGTGCGCGGCGGCGACCATGACGCCAACTGGCCGGCGGCCGGCAACCTGGCGCCCGATCCCGACCACAGCGCCGAGCAGCCCAAGATCACCCTCTGGCTGGCCGATCCCACCGGCGCCAAGCCGGCCGCGAAGATCACCGAGGGCGACGCGCCGGCGGTCTCGTCCCGGGGCGAGCTCGCCTATGTGAAGGAGGGCGCGGTCTGGACCGCCAAGCTGGACGGCACGAACGCGAAGAAGCTGTTCTTCGACCGCGGCAAGGACAGCGAACTGGCCTGGTCGCCGGACGGGGCCAGGCTGGCCTTCGCCTCCTCGCGGGACGGCGACCACGCGTTCATCGGCGTCTTCGCCAACGAGAGCCAGCCGCTGGAGTGGCTGACGCCCTCGACCGGCGTCGACCGCGAGCCGGTCTGGTCGCCGGACGGCCGCACCGTCGCCTTCACCCGCCAGCCAGGCCGGGGCGGCGCGCCGCCGCCGATCCTGGAGCGCCAGCCCAGGCCCTGGGCGATCTGGACGGCGGACGTGGCGACCGGCGCCGGCAAGCCGGTCTGGAAGAGCGGCCAGGACCTGCACGGCTCCTATCCCGACGTAGCCGGCCAGGCGAACCTGGACTGGGCGGGGAACGGGGAACTGACCTTCCTCTCCGAGGCCGACGACTGGCCGCACCTCTATGCGGTTTCCGCGAAGGGCGGGGCGGCGAAGCTGCTGACGCCCGGCGCCTTCATGGTCGAGCACATGGCCCGCACCCGTGACGGCAAGGCGATCGTCTATTCCGCCAACACCGGCAACGCCGCCGACGACAATCAGCGCCGCCACCTCTATCGCGTCTCGGTGGAGGGCGGCGCGCCGGTGGCCCTGACCTCGGGCGCGGCGATCGAGTGGAGCCCGGCGACGGTCTCAGGCGGCGTCGCCTTCATCGGCGCGGACGCCAAGGCGCCGCCGGCGGTGGACCTGATGGCGGCCAACGGCTCCGGGCGCCACGAACTGGCCGGCCAGGCGCCGCCGCCGGAGTTCGCCGGGGCGAAGTTCGTGACGCCGAAGAAGGTGAGCTGGAAGGCGCCGGACGGCTGGACCATCGAGGGCCAGCTCTTCCAGGCGCCGGGCGCCAGGAACACGCCCGGCGTGATCTTCGTCCACGGCGGGCCGCCCCGGCAGATGATGCTGGGCTGGTCCTACATGGACTACTATTCGAACTCCTACGCCATGAACCAGTACCTGGCGGCGCACGGCTTCACCGTGCTGTCGGTGAACTATCGCCTGGGCATCGGCTATGGCTGGGACTTCCAGCACGCCGAGCACGGCGGGGCGGCGGGCAGTTCGGAATATCAGGACGTGGCGTCGGGCGGCCGTTTCCTGCAGCAGGTCCCGGGCGTCGACCCCAAGCGGATCGGCATCTGGGGCGGCTCCTACGGCGGGCTGCTGACGGCGTTGGGCCTGGCGCGCAACTCCGACATCTTCAAGGCCGGCGTCGACTTCCACGGGGTCCACGACTGGTCGCGGTCGGTGGCCCGGCAATATGGCGCGCGCACCGACCGCTATGAGAAGGGCGACCTGTCCCAGGCCCTGGAGGTGGCCTTCAAGGCCTCGCCGGACGCCGACATCGGAACCTGGACCTCGCCGGTGCTGCTGATCCAGGGCGACGACGACCGCAACGTCCACTTCGCCGAGACCATCGACCTGGCGCGGCGGCTGTCGGCCAAGGGGGTCGACTTCGAGGAACTGGTGATCCCCGACGAGATCCACGGCTTCCTGCGCTATGCGTCGTGGCTGAAGGCCGACACCGCGACGGCGGAGTATCTGACCCGGAAGCTGGACGCCGCAGCCGGCAATAGCGGCGGCGCCCAGCCCCGGTAGACCTGGGGGCTTAAGGTCACCGCAGGGCGAACCGGATTGGGATGTTTACGGTCGCCCCGTCGACGGCCTGGCCATCCAGGGTCTGCGGGCTCATGCGGAAGAAGCGGGCGAGCTTCAGGGCGGCGGGGCCGAAGCCGGCCTCGACGGGCGTCTCGGCGGCCACTTGACAGTCGCGCACGGCGCCGGACGCGGTGACCGCGCAGGTGAGGGTGGCCGAGCCGGTGAGGTTCATTCGCTGGGCGCGCTCCGGATAGACGTTGGCCATTTCCTCGCCGGTGGGCTTGCGGAGCCAGGTCGGGCTGCGGACCTCGTGGCGGGCCTGCGGCGGGGGATCGAGCGGTGGCGGCTGCAACGGCGCGATCGTCTGGGCGAGCTTGAACGGCTGGGCGGTGCGGGGCGGCGGGTCGGCCGGCAGGGGTGGCAGCGGCGGCGGATCTTCGATCACCGGCGGATGCAGGACGAGCTTCGGCTTTTCAACCGGCAGGGGCGGCGGCGGCTTCCTGGGCGTGAAGATGTCCACCTGGACCGTCGGATCCTCAGGCGTTGGGACGAGATGCGGCGGGCTGAACTTCGCGTAGGCGAGGTAGCCCAGCACGCCCAGGTGGAGCGCGATGGACACCCCGATGGCCGAGCGGATGTGCGGCGGGATGCGGCGCGCCGTGGCGCGGGGCGTAAAGCCGAAGGGAAGGACCTGATGGATGACCAAGGGCGGGCTCCCGAACTGGGGCCGGAGCGATGTTTCCGGTGCGACACAAATTACATTCGTGATATTCTCCTGAAAATTACAGGCGTCAAGTGGCGTTTCGCCGGGCTCTCGGCGTCGTGATCGCCGCCCGTTCCGCAGCCATTCATGTTCGATGAGCCAGGTTCTTTCGGCTGCCTTAGGAACAGCGAAGCTTGTCACGGGTTTTCACAGCCATGACCTATAGCCGCCTCCTGCTCACCGCCGCCGCCAGCAGCCTGGCGCTGGCCGCCTGCTCCCCCAAGCCTGCCGGTCCGGTGAGCGGCGCGCCGATCGCCAGCCTGCCGCTGGCCACCGCCGCCCCGCCCGCCGAGACGCCCGCGCCCTATGCGAACGCCCTGCCGGCCGCGCCGCCGCTGCGGCGCGTCGCCGCGCCGTCGCAGTCGGTCTACAGCTACGTCGACGACGCCTATGCGCTGAGCGACGCCTTCGCCGACAGCCCGCCGGACTACACCGTCGACTACAACGGCGAGCGCCCTTGGATCTGGCGCGCCAGCGACGGCGAGTACCGGGTGGTCGAGGACACCCCCGACGGCGAGCGCGAGTACTTCTACCGCGGCGACAGCGACTATCCGTTCCTGGTCCGCGACAACCGCTATTGCTACGCCTACGACGACTCCGGCGACCTAGTGGAGGTCTACGACAGCGACGGCCAGCCCTACCCGAACTATGGCCCCGACGTGCTCGAGATCGCCGCGCGCTACCTGTTCCGCGCCCGCCACCTGCACTATGCCGCGGTGCACGATCAGCGGCAGGCCGCCTACGCCGCCGACTGGCGCGCGCGGCGCCAGGCGGTGCTCGCGCCGCAGCAGCAGTGGGCCACCGAGCAGCAGCGCAACCCCGACTGGCGGCGCGTGCACGACGAGCGCGTCCAGCGCCCGCCACCGCAACTGGCGGCGCTCCGGCAGGAACGCTCGCAGCGCCAGACCTACGCCGCCCGCGTCGCCCCGGTGATCGCCGCCGCGCCCGCCGTTCCCGGCCGCCAGGAAGGCAATCGGCAAGAGGCGCGGGCACAGGCCAACGCTCAAGCCCAGGCCGCCGCCCGCGACCAGCACGCCCAGGCCGCGCAGCAGGCGCAGACCGCCGCCCAGCAGCGTCAGCAACAGCAGCAGCACGCCCAGGCGCTGGCCGCGCAACAGGCGGGGCAACGCCAGGTCCAGCAACGTCAGGCGCAGGCCCAGACCCAGGCCCGCGACCAGCAACGCGCCCAGGCCAATGTGCAACGCCAGCAACAGGCGCAGGCCCGCGATCAGCAGCAGGCGCAGGCGGAGGCCGCCAACCACGCGCGCGACAACGCGCGCCAGGCGCAGGCTCAGCAGGCGCGGGCCCATCAGGCCGAAACTCAGCGCGCCCAGGCGCAACAGGCTCAGGCCCATCAGGCGCAGGCGCAGCATGCGCAGGCCCAAGCCCATCAGGCCGAAGCTCAACGCGCCCAGGCTCAACAGGCGCAGGCCCATCAGGCGCAAGCTCAGCACGCCCAGGCCCAGCAAGCTCAGGCCCGGCAGGCCGAGCAGCAACGTCAGGCGGAGCAGCATCAGCAGGCGGCTCAGGCGCAGGCGGCGAACCGCGCGCGCGAGGCGTCCAGCCGCGAGGCCCAGGCGGCGCAACAGCACCAGCAGCAGGCGCAGATGGCCGCCCAGCGGCAGCAGGCTGACGCCGCCGCCCAACACGCCCAGGCCGCGGCCCAGCATGCCCAGGCCGCGGTCCAGCAGCAGCACGCGGCGGCGCAGCACGCCCAGGCCGCCCAGCATCCCGAGAAGCCCAAGCCTGACGAGCCGAAGAAATAGCCGCGCGCCTGTAAGTTTTCGCCGGCCCGTCCGACTATCCTTTCGAACGGACGGGGTTGGCGTTGGATCGACAGGCCGGACAGGACGAGCGCTACAGCGTCGCTGCCGCGGAATTCGGCGGGGCGATCGAGCGTCTGGCGCGCGCCTATGAGGCCGAGGCCGACCCGCGCCGGGACCTGATCCAGGACATCCACGTGGCGCTCTGGCGCAGCCTGGCGGGGTTCGACGGCCGCTGCTCGCTGCGCACCTGGGTCTACCGCGTGGCGCACAACACCGCCGCCAGCCACGTGCAGAAACGCCGGCGCTGGCGGCCGGAACGCGGCGCGACACTGGAGGCTCTGGCCGATGTTCCAGACGCCGACGATCCGGAAGCCGCCGCCGGCGAGCGCCAGGCGCTGACGCGGCTGATGGCCCTGATCCACGCGCTGGCGCCGCCCGACCGGCAGGTGGCGTTGCTCTACCTGGAAGACCTCGACGCCGCGGCCATCGGCGAGATCACCGGCCTCAAGCCCGGCGCCGTCGCCACCAAGATCCACCGCCTGAAGGCCTTGCTGGCCCGGCGTTTTGCGGAAGGAGGCCGCGCATGAGCCAGCCGCCTGACGACCAACTGAAGGCCCTATGGCAGGGCCAGCAAACGGAGACCCCCGAAATGACCGCGACCGCGATCCGCGCCCTGGCGCGCAACTATGGCGACAATCTCCGCGGCCGGATCTGGCTCGGCGTGGCCATCGCCGCGGCGGAGGTGCTGATTTTCGGCGCCTTTGCCTGGAAAGCGCAGAACGAGGTCCTGCGGGCGGGCTGGCTGGTCATCCTGGCCGGCGTCGGCTGGATGACCTGGCGCATCGTCAGCAAGCGTCCGGGGCGGCTGCCGCCGGCCGAGGCCTCGCCCAAGGCGCTGATCGAGTTCCACCGCGCCGAACTGGAGCGTCAGCGGACCAACTTCACCTGGGTGGCGGTGACCACCGCGCCGGTGTTCGCCGGGATGGTCGTGACCGTGATCGGCCTGCATATCCAGCGCCCGAACATCAGCCTGGCGAACGCCCTGCCGGTCGCGCTCCTGGCCATCGCCTGGTGGTTGGCCGTCATCCCCATGCAGCGCCGCCAGGCGAAGCGGCTGGCCGAACAGATCGCCGAGATGGACGATCTTGCCGGGCGGTAGGCAAAAACTGCATCGTGGTTAGCGGCGCATTAACCACGATCCTTCAGACCTCGTGGCATGGCGGCGATCGCAGGCATTCGGGGAGTCGTGGAGGGCGCGATCCAGCGCGCCGCCCAGGCGACGGGCGTCGATTTCTCCTTCCTGATGAAGACTGCCGGCCGCGAGAGCGGGCTGAACCCGACGGCGAAGTCGGGCGCCTCCTCGGCGGCGGGGCTCTTCCAGTTCGTCGAGCAGACCTGGCTTTCCACGCTGAAGCAACACGGCGCCAAGTACGGCTACGCCCGCTATGCCGACCTGATCGCGAAGGGCGGCGACGGGCGCTATCACGTGGCCGGCGGCGAGGCGCACAAGGCGGTGATGGACCTGCGGCTCGATCCGCACGCCGCCGCCCTGATGGCCGGCGAGCTGACCTCCGATTCGGCCGCCTATCTGAAGGGCCGCACCGGCCGCAGCCCGACCGCCGGCGAACTCTACGCCGCCCACTTCCTGGGGCCGCAGGGCTCGGCCAAGCTGATCGAGGCGGCGCAACGCCAGCCAGGCGCCACCGCCGCCCACCTGTTCCCCGATGCGGCCCACGCCAACAAGGCGATCTTCTATCCCGGCGGCCAGGCCGCG
This sequence comes from Phenylobacterium sp., assembly GCA_036268175.1. Taxonomy (GTDB): domain Bacteria; phylum Pseudomonadota; class Alphaproteobacteria; order Caulobacterales; family Caulobacteraceae; genus Phenylobacterium. The sequence continues at coordinate 23,972 of DATAUR010000086.1, forward strand.
ACCGTGGGCCAGGTCTACGCCAACCTCACCAAGACCGCCGGCTCAGCGGCGCCCATCGAGCCCGCGCCGGCGCAGCCCTCGGAAGACGGCGGCTTCATCCAGTACGCCTCGGCCCGCAACGAGGACCACAAGGTGCAGCAGGAAGAGCTGATCAACCTGATCCTGAAGGGCGCGGAGGGGACCGACGAGATGGGTCTCGGCAGCCGGCTGACCGGCTCGCTGTTCACCAGCGAGATGCTCAAGGTGCTGGCGGAAGCCCGGAAGAGCTGATTCCGTGACTCTCAGTTCCTCCCCTTCGGGGGAGGTGGCCCGAAGGGCCGGAGGGGGTCCGCTCAGACCGTGGATGACCCCTTCAGTCAGCTTCGCTGACAGCTCCCCCAGAGGGGGAGCGACTAGGCGGCGGCCTCGGCGGCGAACATGGCTTCGATCTCGGCTTCGGAATAGCCGATCTCGGCCAGGACTTCGCGGGTGTGTTCGCCCAGGCGTGGCGCGCGGGGGCGGGGCGTTTGGGGTTCGCCTGGAAAGACGGCGGGGCTGGCCGGGGAGCGGTAGGTGCCGCCCTGGCCGTCATCGACCTCCACGAAGCCGCCGGCGGCGGCGACCTGCGGATCGGCGTCCACGTCGGCCGGGGTCTGGAAGGGCGCCCAGACGAGGTCGGCTTCGTCGAGGCGGCGCGCGATCTCCTCGAAGGGGAGCTGGGCGAAGGCGGCTTCCAGCTCGGCGGCGAGGTCTTTGGCGTTGGCGCGGCGTTCCTTGCCGGTGGCGAAGCGCGGATCGCTGACCAGGTCTGGGCGGCCGGCGACGCCCAGGAACTTCTCCCAGCCGCCCGAGCCGCCGCGCGGGTTGTGCACGAACCAGCGGCCGTCGGAACTCTTGAAGTGGTTGGCGACGGCGTTGATCGGGTTCTCGCGGGCGCGGATCGAGGCCACGCGCCCAAGCTTCAACTGCACCGCCAGGTCGGACCCCCAGAGGTAGACGCCGGTGGCCAGGAGCGAGGTCTGCACCATGCGCCCAACGCCGGTCCGCTCCCGCTCGTAGAGCGCCGCCAGGATCGCCGAGACGGTGGCCAACGAGGTCGAGTGATCGCCCATGCCTGACGTGCGCATGAACGGTTCCACGCCCTTGGGCGCGGTCATGTAGCCGATGCCCGAGCGCGCCCAGAAGGCGGTGACGTCGAAGCCGGGCAGGTGGGCGTCGGGGCCCTCCAGGCCGTAGCCGGTGATCACCGCGTAGACCAGCCTTGGGTTGGCCTTGCGCAGGGTCGCCTCGTCCAGGCCGTACTTCTTCAGCGACACGGGCCGGGTGTTGGTGAGGAACACGTCGGCGGTCTCGGCGAGCCTGGCCAGCGCATCGCGGCCGGCCGGCTTGGTGATGTCGAGGACGATCCCGCGCTTGCCGCGGTTGTCGAGTTCGAAGGTCGGATTGGCGCCGATGTCGTTCTTCAGGTCGGCGAAGACGTGGCGCATGGTGTCGCCCTCGCGGCGCTCGACCTTGACCACCTCGGCGCCCCAGTCGGCCATGATGCCCGCGGCGCCGGGGCCGGCGATGTAGGCGGTGAAATCGACGACCTTCAGGCCCTTGAGCAGCACGTGGCGCAGTCCCCTCGAAGTGAAGCCCGCGCAGTCTAGGGGCAGCGGCGGGAGGCGGGAACGCCTTAATCCACAGATTCGAGTCCCTAACTTGGCGTTAAGCATGATCGCCGACAGTCAGACTCGTGGGACTTGAAGGCCAGGGGTGGCTCTTTCGTCCATCCCTCCTTCGCCCATCCTAGGGACGCCATGGCGACGACACGATCAGCGCTGACGGAAGAAGACATCCGCACGCTGGTGAAGGGTGTCAGCGCCGACGACCGCGCCGCCGCCGCCTACAAGCTGTGCCGCGCCATCGACACCTCCCCGCTGACCGACACCGAGCGGGAGACCGCGGCCGAAATCCTGCGGGTCATGGCCGGCGACGCCGCCGAGCTGGTGCGGCGCGCGCTGGCGGTGACGCTGAAGGAATCCCCGCTGGTGCCGCGCGACGTGGCGCTGAAGCTGGCGCGGGACGTGGAAACCATCTCGCTGCCGATGCTGAACTGCTCGCCGGTGTTCCTGGATTCCGACCTGGTGGACATCGTCCGCCTGGGCGGGCCGGTGCGGCAATTGGCGATCGCGCGGCGGCCCAGGCTGTCGCGCAGCGTCACCGACGCCATCTGCGAGCACGGCGGCGAGCGCGCCGTGGCCGCGGCCTGCGCCAACGACAACGCCGATTTCGCCGAGAGCGCCCTGCAGCAGGTAATGGCGCGCTTCGAGACGCACGAGAAGGTGCTGGCGGCGGTCGCCTATCGCAACGTCCTGCCGCTGTCGGTCTCCGAGAAGCTGGTGACCCTGGTGGGCGACCAGCTGCGCGACCACCTGATCAGCCACCACGGGGTCTCGCCGGAGATCGCGCTCACCATCGCCATGGGCGCCGCCGAGCGGGCCACCGTCGACCTGGTCGACCAGGCCGGGCGCGCCGCCGACGTGAAGGCCTTCGCCGGGCACCTGGCGGCGGAGGGGCGGCTCACCGCATCGCTGCTGCTGCGCGGGCTGACCCAGGGGCACATGACCTTCTTCGAGTGGGGCCTGGCCGAGCTGGCGGGCGTGCCGCATCATCGCACCTGGCTGATGATCCATGACGCGGGGCCGCTTGGCCTGCGGGCGATCTACGAGCGGGCCGGGCTGCCGGCGCGGCTGTTCCCGGCGTTCCGCGTGGCGGTCGATACCTACCATTCGATGGAATACGACGGCGGAACGCGGGACGTGGAGCGCTTCCAGACCCACATGCTGCAACGCTTCCTGACCCAGCCGCAGGCCGCCGCCCGCGAGGATGTCGACTACCTGCTGGACAAGCTCGACCAGCTTTCGGGCGAGGCCCGCACCGAAGCCGAGGCCGTCGAGAGCGCCTGACGCGCCGCTTGCGCCGGCGGTCTCGCCGCCCCAAGCTCCCGCGCATGCCCGAACCCGCCAGCACTGCTGAAATAAAGCCCGCCGCCACCATCCTGCTGCTGCGCGACGACCCCGCGTTCGAGGTCCTGATGGTCAAGCGGCACCATCAGATCGACTTCGCCTCCGGCGCCCTGGTGTTTCCGGGCGGCAAGAGCCACGCCGGCGACACCGACCGCAACTGGGAAGTCCATACCGTCGGCTGGGAAGCCTATGACGCCGAGCAGCGGACCCTGCGCATCGCCGCCATCCGGGAGGTGTTCGAGGAGGCCGGCATCTTGCTGGCGCGCCGCCGCGACGGGCAACCGATGAGCGGCGAAGCGTGCCCGATGGATGTGCGCCTGGCGGTGGATGCGGGTACAAAGCGCTTCATCGACGTGGTCTCCAGCCTGGACGCCTATCTCGACCTGGACGCCTTGACGGTTTTCGCCCGCTGGATCACCCCGCCTCTGACGCCCAAGCGGTTCGACACCTGGTTCTATGCGGTGAGCGCGCCGGCCGAGCAGCTTGCCGCCTGCGACGGCCGCGAGACGGTGGACGCCGAATGGATCGCGCCCAAGGAGGCGCTGCGGCTGGCGGCGGCCGGCGAGCGCAAGGTGATCTTTCCCACGCGGATGAACCTGCAACTGCTGGCCGAGGCGAGCGGGGCGAAGGACGCGGTGGCGCGGGCGGCGGCGCGCAAGCTGGTCACGGTGCAGCCGCAGATCCAGCAGCGGGAGGGCGGCCGCGTGCTGGTGCTGCCGCCGGACGCCGGCTATGGCGCGGTGGCCGAGCCGCTGGAAAACGTCATGTGAGACGCGCCCTTGGCGGCGCGAGCATGACCAAAGCTTAAGTTGTGCCCGTGGCGTGGGGCTGGTGTCTTCCAAGGGACATCGAAGGAACCCACCCATGCGCTTCGCCCCTCTGTTCGCCGCCGCGGCGATTATCGCCATCGCCGCGCCCGTCGCCGCCTTGGCGCAGACCGTCATCCCGACGGACAGGTTCACCGCCATCGACCTGCACGGCGGCGGGACGATCAGCATCCGCCAGGGGCCGGTGCAGCGCGTGACCTTGATCGAGGGCGATGCGAAGCGCGCGAGGTTCGAGGTGGTCGACCGCGAGCACGGCGGGCGCCTGGTGATGAGCCCCTGCGACGGGACCTGCTGGGGGCTGCATCGCTTCGAGGTCGAGATCGAGACTCCGGTGCTCAACGGCATCGCCATCCACGGCGGCGGCCACATCACCGCGCACGGCGCCTTCCCGGCGCAGACCGCGGTCTCCGCGGAGATCCACGGCGGCGGCGATATCGATATGAAGGACGTGCCGGCACAGTCGGCCTCGGCGGCGATCCACGGGGGCGGCAAGATCTATGTGACGGCGCAGAACAGCCTGTCCGCCGAGATCATGGGCGGCGGCGTGATCCGCTACGCGGGCCACCCGGCGGTCAGCTCAAGCATCCACGGCGGCGGCGCGGTCTCGCAGATCCGGTAGGCCGATCCATCGGTGGACCCGTCCTAGGCGGTCATCGCCTTGACGCGGCGCTCGAGCTCTTCGACCAGCACGCGGCCGACGGGGTGTTCGTCAGATTTTATATCGTCGCGGACGGCCGCCTTGATGGCGTCGATGTGGGCGTCGACCAGTTCCAGCGGCACCGAGGCGCGCTTTTCCTTGTCGTCGATCATCCGGCAGAGCGAGCCGGCGATGCGGGTGATGAGCTGATAGCCGTAGGTGGTGCCCAGGCCCTTCAGGTCGTGGGCGCGCAGGTAGAGGTTTTCCATGGTCTCGGGCGTGACGCCCTCGGACTTCACCTGCTGGCGGGCGGCTTCCAGTTTGACGATCTCGTCGTTCAGCCATTGGGAGAAGTTGCTGGCCAGGCTTTTCAGCGCGGCTTCGGCCTTGGCGATCGCGGCCGGGTCGATCGCGCCCAGACGACCGCCGCCGACCTTCAGGCGCAGGGCGTTGTTCGGCTGGATCATTTGACCGGAATTCTGCTGGCTCACAACACGCCCTCCGAGTGACTACGCGCCTTGCTACACCCAACCTGTTAATAACCGGTGAGAAGCAACTCACGGTTTTGGCGGGCTTTTCGAGGACGGCGAGAACGCCGATCAGGCGGAAAACTGCTCGGCCAGGACGCGTTCTTCCAGGCTGCGGCCCTCGTCGAACAGCATGTTGAGTTCGACGCCGCGGTCCTCGGCGATGTGCACGTCCATGACGTCGCGCACCTCGATGTTGTCGGCGACCGCGCTGACCGGCCGCTTGCCCGCCTCCAGCACCTCGAAGGTGACCTTGGCCGTGTGGGCGAGGAGCGCGCCCCGCCAGCGCCTCGGCCGAAAGGCGCTGATCGGGGTCAGCGCCAGGACCCGGGCGTCCAGGGGGATGATCGGGCCGTGGGCCGAGAGGTTGTAGGCCGTCGATCCGGCCGGGGTGGAGACCAGCGCCCCGTCGCAGGAGAGCTCGCCCAGCCGCAGCTTGCCATCGATGGAGACGCGCAGCTTGGCCGCCTGGCGGGTCTGGCGCAGCAGGGAGACCTCGTTGATCGCCAGGGCCACGTGGCTCTTGCCGTGGACGTCGGTGGCGGTCATGCGCAGGGGATGGATCACCGCCTTTTCGGCCGCGGCGATCCGCTCCAGCAGGCCAAACTCGCTGTAGTCGTTCATCAGGAAGCCCACCGAGCCGCGGTTCATGCCGTAGATCGGCAGGCCGGACTCCATGTGGTCGTGGAAGCATTCCAGCATGAAGCCGTCGCCGCCCAGGGCGACGATCACCTCGGCGTCTTCGATGGGCGTATCGCCATAGCGGGTGGCGAGGCGGCTTCGGCCCTCCTGGGCCTCGGGGCGTTCACTGGCGGCGAAGGCGATGCGGGTCACGAAGAGGGGCCCTGGCTCTGAGGTCGTCGGCGCCAGAAGCAGTCAAGCTCAGCGGCTTGTCAAACCGAGAGCGCCGCCTGGCGGAAGGCGTTGGCGGCCACGTCGGCGCTGACCGGACCGAAGGCGCCGATGGCGCGGCGCGCGCCGTCCACCCCGCCGCCGGGCCGCCCGCCGTTCAGCCCACGGATCATTTCCAGGATCGAGGGGAAGACGCTGCGGTCGATGCCGATCGCGGCGCAGGCGAGACCCAGCAGTTCGGGGCGGTCGCTGTCGATCACCCGCTGCACATGGCCGGTCTCGAAGCGCCCCAGCGTGGCGAGCGCGACGGTGAACAGCGACAGCCGGCCCTCCTGCAGGGCGCGGACCAGATAGCCTGGGCGAAGCTGGCCGGCGGCGTGCAGCTTTTCGATCAGCCGCTCCTCCATGGCCTCGCGCTCGCCGTCGCGGGCCAGCACCACGGCGCCCTGGCCGGTGGAGACGCCCAGGTGGGCCTCGTGAACCGATTGGGTGAGCGCGGTCTCGATCAGCTTGGGATCCAGCCGGAACCGGTCGGCGAGCGATTGGCGGAGCGCATGCCCGACCCAGACGTAGAGCTGCAGGGCCAGGTCGTCGGTGAGCTTGGGATGGCGGGCGAGCGGCAGGCGAAGGGCGGCGATCTCGCGGGCGGCGTCCACCAGCCGCTTCATATCGACCGGCGCCAGTTCGGCGGACTGGTTGCTGGCGAGCGCCGAAAGCACCGCGGGCTCGGCGGCCTGCAGGATGGCGGCGACGACGCTGGGGCCGAGGTTGGGGCGGCGCGCCACCTCGATCTGGTGCTCGATGGTCGCCTCGACCAGGAGGCGGATGAGGTCGGGGTCGGTGAGCAGGGGACTGGCGGCGATCACCGGCCGGGCGATCTCGATCTCGTCGAGGGCCAGCACATTGATCAGCGCCGGCGGCGCCCAGTCGACGGTGGACAGCTTCTCGGCCAGCCGCTTGCGGATCTCCCGCTCGGCGCCGGCCACCAGCCCTAGGAAGATGGAATTCAGCAGCACCTGGATCTGCGGCGAGATCATCGCCGGGCCGCCGTCGCCGGCGTCGCACAGTTCCACAATGCCCAGCAGCAGGCGCTCGCGGTCCGCGGGCGCACGGCTCTTGGCGAGTTCCAGCAGGCTTTCGCTGCTTATCGCGACGTTCAAGCCTGCCCCTCCGTTCTGTAGGTTTGGCTCTAAAATCCGACCATGAGCGACGGGGGTGAAAACATGTTTAAGCCGCGACAGACTCTTGCTGGGCTCCCCGCGCCAACTTGACGCGCCGCCGCGCGAAGAGGAGTCTGGCTGCGGAAAAAGACGGAGAGACCCATGGCGGATGGATCGGTGGCCGGCGTTGTGTCCCTGAAGGGCAAGGTGAGCGCCGAGGAGTGGCAGGCCCGCGTGGACCTGGCCGCGCTCTATCGCCTGGTGGCGCTCCATGGCTGGGACGACCTGATCTACACCCACATCTCCGCCCGCATCCCGGGGCCGGAGCACCATTTCCTGATCAACCCCTACGGCATGCTGTTCGAGGAGATCACCGCGTCTTCGCTGGTGAAGATCGACCTGGACGGCAACATCCTCCAGGAGACGCCGTATTTCATCAATCCGGCGGGCTTCACCATCCACTCGGCGATCCACGCCAACCGCGAGGACGCCCACTTCGTGATGCACCTCCACTCCGACGACGGGGTCGCGGTGGCCGCGCAGGCGTCGGGCCTGCTGCCGCTGACGCAGCATTCGTTGATCGTGCTGCCCAGGCTCGCCTACCATCAGTACGAGGGGATCGCGCTGAACCACGACGAGCGCGAGCGGCTGGTGGCCGACATCGGCGACAAGACCCTGATGCTGCTGCGCAACCACGGCACCTTGGCGGTGGGCGACAGCGCGGCCAACTGCTGGGTCGGCATGTACTACCTGGAACGGGCCTGCACCATGCAGGTGAAGGCGCTGTCCGGCGGAGCCGAAGGCGTGCTGGTGGCGCCGGAGGCCTCGCAGGCCGAGGTTCGCAGCCAGGTCGCCCGCGGCATCGGCGGGGCGCTGGCCTGGCCGGGCTGCCTGCGCAAGCTCGACCGCGAGCTGCCGGGCTACGACGCTTAAGGACGAGACCGCCGAAAGCCGACGAAAAAGGCCTTCCCCGTCGCCGGGGAAGGCCTGAAGGCTGCGCGCCAGGAGAGGACGTGGGGGACGTCGTGCCCGTTCTGCGCAGGCCGACGCGAATGGGGACACGCCGGGTGGGACGCCGCCTGGCCTCCAGGGTCGAGCCCGGGCTGGCGGCTCCGGCAAGATGCGCCGTCGCATGACACCCGTCAAGGTTGCGCTTTGCGGATCCACTCTACTCCGGCGGCGGAGCGATCCGCTGGTCGTCGACGCTCGCCCCTACGGCTTGTAGCCGGTCATCACCATCAGATAAGCGATCACGTCGGTGCGGTCCTTGGGGTCCTTGAGGCCGGCGAAGGTCATCTTGGTGCCCGGCAGCGTCGCCTTGGGATCGGTGATCCAGGTGTCGATGTGGGCGGCGTCCCAGGTCCAGCCGGTCCCCTTCAGCGCGTCGGAGTAGCTGAAGCCAGGGTGGCTGGCGGCCTTGCGCCCGAAGATGCCGTGCAGGTTCGGCCCGGTCATGTTGGGCCCGTCAGGGGTGATGGTGTGGCAGGTGGAGCAGAGGGCGAACTTGGACTCGCCGTTGGAGAGGTCGGCGGTGTTGTAGGGCGCCGGCAGGGCGGCCAGGGCCTTGGCCTTGTCGGCGTCGCTCATCGGGGCCGGGGCCCCGGCGGTGGAGGGCTGCTCGGCTGGCGGGGCGGTGGCGGACTTGTTGCAGCCGGCGAGCGTCGCGGCCAGGACCACGGCGATGAGCGTCAGACCCAGGTGGCGCATGGTTTGCGAAATCTCCTCAGAAACGGCCGGTGCGGGGCCTTGCCCTTACTCGCGCCGGGGCCGCCGAGGCAAGGCGCTAGCGCCGCCGGCGTTTCTCGCGGTTCACCGCCTCGTCCAGCGCCTGCAGGAAGCGGGAGCGGTCGGCGCCGGCGAACGGCCTTGGCCCGCCGGTCATCTCGCCCATGGAGCGGATGTGCTCGCCGATGGCGCGCGAGGCCAGCGCCGCGCCGATCGAATCCGGGGTGAACAGCCGCCCGTTCGGGGCGATTGCAACGGCCCCGGCCTTCAGCACCCGGTCGGCGAGGGGGATGTCGTTGGTGATCACGATGTCGCCCGGCTGCGCCCGCTCGGCGATCCAGTCGTCGGCCACGTCGGGGCCAGCGTCGACGATCATGCGGTCGATCAGCCTGGACGGCGGAATGGCGATGAAGCTGTTGGAGACCACCATGGTGGTGAGGCCATAGCGGGCGGCCACCTTGTAGGTCTCGTCCTTCACCGGACAGGCGTCGGCGTCGATGAAGATGCGCATGACTGGACTCTAAAGAGGACGGTGCCGGATGCAGGACTCGAACCCGCGACCTTCGGTTTACAAAACCGCTGCTCTACCAGCTGAGCTAATCCGGCGCCGTGGCCAGGGCTTTAGCCACGAACGGCGGCGATGTCAGCCGTCGTGATCCGATCTCGGCCGGTCCGCGGGCAGGCCGACGCAAGGGCAGGGTTGGTTCGCGCGCGCGCCTGTGCTTTGCCTTGGGGCGCAGCAAATCCAGGGTGAGCCGGATGGACTTCGAGGACTATCGCCGCCACGACGCGGTGGGGCTGGCCGAGTTGGTGGCGCGCCGCGAGGTGACGCCGGGCGAACTTCTCGACGCGGCGGCGGCGCGGATGGCCAAGGTCAATCCGCAGATCAACGCCGTGACCCAGGACCTGACCGAGCGCGCGCGGGGCGAGACCCACGCGTCGGGCGCCTTCAGCGGCGTGCCGTTCCTGCTGAAGGACCTGGGCGTGACGCTCGCCGGCACGCCGACCACGATGGGTTCGCGCCTGTTCGCCGACAACGTGGCCGCCGCCGACAGTCCGCTGGTCGCCGCCTACAAGAGCGCGGGGCTGTCGATCTTCGGCAAGACCAACACGCCGGAATTCGGCCTGTGGCCGTTCACCGAGTCGGACCTGCTGGGCGTCTGTCGCAATCCCTGGGACCTGGAGCGCACGCCGGGCGGCTCCTCCGGCGGCGCGGCGGCGGCGGTGGCGGCCGGCGTCGTGCCCGCGGCCCAGGCCAGCGACGGCGGCGGCTCGATCCGCACGCCGGCCTCCTGCTGCGGCCTCTTCGGGATGAAGCCGTCGCGCGGGCGGATCTCCTACGCGCCGGCCGGCGAGGGCTGGGCGGGCGCCTCGGTCTATCACGCGGTCACCCGCTCGGTGCGCGACTCGGCGGCGCTGCTGGACATCTCCTGCCGCCCGCAGCCTGGCGATCCCTATTTCCTCAGTCCTCCGGAGCGGCCGTTCGCCGAGGAGGCGGCGCGCGAGCCTGGCCGGCTGAAGATCGCCTTCATGGCCGGCGCCATGCAGGCCCCGGCCATCGACCCGGAATGCGCCGAGGCGGTGCGTGAGACCGCGCGGCTCTGCGAGGCCCTGGGCCACCACGTGGAAGAGGCGGCGATTCCCGGCGACGTGGCCGCCATGCAGGCCGCCGCCGGGGCGGTGATCTCCGCCAGCGTGGCGGCGAGTCTCGACGCCGAAGCCGAGCGGCGCGGACGGCCGATCGCGGAGGGCGAGGTCGAAGGCTTGACCATGGCGACCTATCGTCGCGGCGCCGGCGTTACTGCGACGGCCTACGTGCGCGGCCTGCAAGCCATGCACGCCTACACCCGCGCGCAGGCGCAGCTGTTCGAAAAGTACGACGTCCTGCTGCTCTCGACGCTGGGCAGTCCGGCGATCCCGATCGGCTGGGTCTTGGAGGACACAAAGCTGATCGGCGAGCGGTTATTCGCCTTCATGCCCAACACCCAAGCCTTTAATAATACGGGACAACCGGCCATGACCGTGCCGCTGGCCTGGAGCCGTTCGGGCCTGCCCATCGGGATGCAGTTCGTGGCCCGGATGGGGGGCGAGGCGACGCTGTTCCAGCTGGCCGGACAGCTCGAGCAGGCGCGTCCGTGGTTCGACCGGGTCGCTCCCCTGTGAGGGGAACTGGGTCAGAATAATTCACCTGCGACGGGAATAGCGGGGCTCTCTATTAAGGTTAACGGTGTGTCTATTCAGCATTTCCAAGAAGGAAACGCCGTTCTGATAAACCCCTCATAATTGAGTTTTTCGCGTTTCTGCACGACACTTGCATCGTGCCGACCATGATTCCGACCCGTCCAAGAACGAGACACGCCAAGCGTTTGCTGGCCACCGCGTTCGCGACCTTCGTCGCGGCGGGCGCCATGGCCTATTCCAATGGCGGACAATACCCGCACCAGGATGAGGCGAAGCACAACCAGGTGGCCAGTAACGAGGGCTCCGGCGGCGACGCGGCCAACGATTCCGAGGGTGGCGGCGCGGGTGGGGGTTCGGGTTCCGGCGGCGGGGGTGGTGGCGGCGCTGGAAGCTCCGGCGGCGGATCCCAGAACGCCACAAACGGCGCGCCCAACCGGAGCTATGGCCCGGGCGACGAGCATGACGGCTGGCATTCCGGCAATTTCATGCCGAACGGCGAGGACGGGCTGATGACGCTCGCCGCCTTCGCCGGCGGTCGTGGCGGCGGGACCAACAGCAACGACAACAGCGATCACATGCCGGGCAATGCGCCGTCGGGAGATACCGGCTTTGGCGGTAACGGCGGGTCCGGCGGCACGGGCGGCACGGGCGGCGGCGGTGAGGCCGGCAGCGGCGGTTCCGGGGGGAACGGCGGCTTTGGCGGCGGCGGCGGCGGCGGTGGTGGCGCGGGCGCCGGCGGCAATGGCGGCGACGGAGGCTTCATCGGAAGCAATGGCGGCGCCGGCGGGAACGGCGGCACGGGCGGATCCGGCGGCAATGGCGGCGGCGACGGTGGGACTGGCGGCGTCGGCGGCAATGGCGGTAGCGGCGGTAACGGCGGCGCGGGCGGCAATGGCGGGACCGGGGGCTTTGGGGGCGCCGGCGGCAGCGGCGGCAAGGGCTGCGTGGTCACCGCCTTCAACGCCTGCGGCCAGCAACCGGCGGAGACCGGGCAGACCGATCCGATTGTCGGCGGCGGCGACAACCCGCCGGGCGGCGACGATCCGCCGGGGCCTGGCGGCGTGCCGGAGCCGGCGTCCTGGCTTTTGATGATCGTCGGCTTCGGCGCCCTGGGCTCGGCCGTGCGCGCCGAGCGCCGCAAGGTTCGCGTGGCCTAAAGCCGCCGAGGCCGGGACCTCCGGCGCAACGGCCTCTCGACTGGCAAGAGCCGACAGGGCAGGGGAAGCTGGGCGTTTCGCCTCAAGCTTTCCGGACCCTTCGTCGATGTCGCCGACCCTGACCGCCCTTGCGCCGATCCTGATGCTGGTCGCGTCCAACGTGTTCATGACCTTCGCCTGGTACGGCCAGTTGAAGGTGGAGCACCGGGCGCTGTGGCTGATCGTGCTGATCAGTTGGGGCATCGCCTTCTTCGAATATTGCCTCGCCGTGCCGGCCAACCGCATCGGCCGCGGCGTCTACAGCCCGGCCGAACTGAAGGCCATGCAGGAGGTGATCACGCTCTCGGTGTTCGCGGTGTTCTCGGTGACCTGGCTGAAGGCGCCCTTCACCGCCAACCACGCGGTCGGCTTCGCCTTCATCGCGCTGGGGGCCTTCTTCGTCTTCAAGGGTCCCTTCCGCTGATTTCTCGCCTATAAGCCGCGCCTTCTCCCCATTTCGAGAGCCGTCATGTCCCGTATCCTGATCACGTCCGCGCTGCCCTACGCCGCCGGCGCCAAGCATCTCGGGAACCTGGCGGGCTCCATGTTGCCGGCCGACGTCTATGCGCGGTTTCAGCGGTCGCGGGGCCGCGAGACGCTCTATATCTGCGCCACCGACGAGCATGGCACGCCAGCCGAGCTGGCGGCCGCCGACGCCGGCCTGCCGGTGTCGGATTTCTGCGCCCAGGCGCACACCCGCCTGCACGCCATCGGCCGGGGCTTTGGCCTGTCGTTCGACCATTTCGGCCGCTCGTCCTCGCCGCAGAACCACAGGCTGACGCAGCGGTTCGCCCAGCAACTGTGGGAGGCCGGGTTCATCGAGGAGCGGGTGACCCAGCAGGTCTATTCCAACGCAGACAAACGCTTCCTGCCCGACCGCTATGTGATCGGCGCCTGTCCGCACTGCGGCTATGAGGCGGCGCGGGGCGACCAGTGCGAGAACTGCACCCGGGTGCTGGACCCGGCCGACCTGATCAAGCCGCGCTCGGCGATCTCCGGCTCGACCGACATCGAGATCAGGGGCTCCAAGCACCTGTTCCTGCGCCAGAGCCTGTTCGCCGGGAAACTGCGGACCTGGATCGAGGCCAAGCGCGACCGCTGGCCGCTGCTGGTCACCTCGATCGCGCTGAAGTGGCTGGACGAGGGGCTGCAGGACCGTGGCATCACCCGCGATCTGGAATGGGGCGTGCCGGTCAACGCCTTCGAATGGGGCCCGAACCCGGACGGCCAGACGCCGGACATCGAAGGGCTGGCGGGCAAGGTGTTCTACGTCTGGTTCGACGCGCCGATCGAATATGTCGCCGCCACCTGGGAATGGGCCGACGCCCGGGCCGCCGAGGAAGGCCGCGATCCGCCGGAAGACGCCGAGTGGGAGCGCTGGTGGCGCCAACCGGCCGCGGCGGACGTCACCTATGTGGAGTTCATGGGTAAGGACAACGTGCCCTTCCACACCGTGGGCTTCCCCTGCACCCTGTTCGGGATCAACGAGACGCTGTCGGCCGACGGGGTGTTCACGCCGTCGAACAACGCGCCCTGGAAGCTGGTGGACCAGCTCAAGGGCCTCAATTGGCTCAACTATTACGGCGGCAAGTTCTCGACCTCGCAGAAGCGTGGCGTGTTCATGGACCAGGCGCTGGACCTGCTGCCGGCGGACTACTGGCGCTGGTGGCTGACCGCCAACATGCCGGAGAGCGCCGACAGTTCGTTCACCTGGGAGCAGTTCCAGGACCAGACCAACGCCGACCTGGCCGACGTGCTGGGCAACTTCGTCAACCGCATCCTGAAGTTCACCGAGACGCGGTTTGACGGCGTGGTTCCGGCCGGCGGCGCGCCGGGTCCGCTAGAGGCCAAGCTGGACGCCGACGTGCTGGCCAAGCTGCGCGAGCTGACCGAGAACCTGGAGAGCCGCGAGTTCCGCAAGGCCTGCGCGTCGCTGCGCCAGCTGTGGGTGCTGGGCAATGGCTACCTCACCGAGGCCGCGCCCTGGACGGCGTTCAAGACCGATCCGCAGCGGGCGGCGGTGGCGGTCCGCACGGGCCTGAACCTGGTCGCCCTGTTCGCCAAGGTCTCCGAGCCGTTCATCCCGTTCGCCAGCGAGACCATCGCGCAGTCGGTGGGCGAGGCGTTCCCGGGCCGCTGGCCGAGCCTCGACGGCAAGGGCCTGCTGGACATCCTGCCGCCGGGCCGCGTGGTGAAGGCGCCGGACGTGCTGTTCCGCAAGGTCGAGGACGCCCAGGTCGCCGAGTGGCGCGACCGCTTCGGCGGGCCGGAGGCCGCGTAGCGGGCTACCGCGCCTTGTGCTTGGCGACCTCGGCGGGGTGGATGTCGAAGATGTCGGGCATGGCGTCGTTGTAGAGGCGGGTCTGGCCGGTATCGATGGCGACGGTGCGGGTGCCTTCCCAGATCATGTGGCCGGCGACCCAGATGACGATCACCAGGCCCAGATAGCCGATCCAGCGGAAGCGGTGCAGCAGCCTGGCGATCCAGCTCGCCGCCAGGCCGGTGAGCGTGATCGAGAGCAGCAGGCCGCCGATCAGCACCACCGGGTGCTGCCGCGCCGCGCCGGCGACCGCCAGCACATTGTCCAGCGACATGGCGAGGTCGGCGAGCAGGATCTGGCGCAGCGCCTGGGCCAGCGTCTTGGCCGGCGGGCCGTGTGCGGCGATCGGCTCGCCCTCCAGCGCCGCCTCTCCCCGCGAGATCCGCTTTTGCCCCTGCTCACGCAGGTCGCGCCACATCTTCCAGCAGACCCAAAGCAGGATGAAGCCGCCGGCGACCGAGAGGCCCACGACCTTCAGGAGCTGGGTGGTGATCAGCGCGAAGCCGATCAGCATCACCACCGCGCCACCCAGGCCCAGCACGATAGCCCGGCGGCGGTCGGCTTTCGGCAGGCTGGCCGCGACGATGCCGACGGCCATGGCGTTGTCGCCGGCCAGCGCCAGGTCGATGAACACCACCTGGAAGAAGGCCGTGGCGGCCCCAGTGGTGAGAACCTCGGGAAGCGTCATGCCGATTGGGGCCTTGCCGCCTCATAGAGGGCGACGGCGGCGGCAGCGGAGACGTTCAGGCTTTCGAAGCCGCCCGGCATGGTGATGCGCGCCAACTCGTCGCAATGCTCGGCCACCAGCCGGCGCAGGCCCTCGCCCTCGGAGCCCATGACCAGGACGGTGGGCGTTCCATCCAGAACCTCGCCCAGGGTCCGCTCAGCCTCGCCGGCCAGGCCGACGGCCCGCCAGCCGGCGGCGGTGAGCTCGTCCAGCGCGCGGGAGAGATTGACGACGCGGGCCACGGGAGCCTTGTCCACGGCGCCGGCGGCGGCCTTCGCCAGCGCGCCGGTGAAGCGGGGCGCATGACGGTCCTGCAGCACCATGCCGACGGCGCCGAACGCCGCCACCGACCGAAGAATCGCGCCCACGTTCTGCGGATCGGTCACCTGGTCGAGCATGATCAGCACCGCGCCGGCCCTGGGCTCGAAATCGGCGAGCTCGGCGTCGGCCAGCACGGCGCCCCGCACCGCGACGCCCTGGTGGACCGAGCCCTGCGGCAGGCGTTGCGCGATCTGCTGGTTGTCGGCCTGCTGCAGGGTCGGCAGGCGGCCGAACTTCGCCTCGATCTGGCGGATGCGCTCGGGCGTCGCGAGAATCAGTTCGG
>DATAUR010000087.1:0-15949 GCA_036268175.1 Phenylobacterium sp.
CGGGTGCGGTTGTAGTGGTCCTTGGGCGGGGTCCCCACCGTGCGCGCGTCAAGCTCGATCCGCTGCAGCAGGCGGTAGGTGGCGGGCAGGGCCTTAGCGTCGATCGGCCGCCCCAGCGCGCAGGCGTAGCGTTCGAGCGCCCCGCCGGTCCACAGGTCGTTGTCGCGGGTGGCGGCCTTCCAGCGCGGCGTGCCGGCGAGCTTGCGGTTCTCCAGATAGATCGCCCGGTCGGCCTTGCCGCGCGGCGAGTCCGGCGCCGGTGGCGGCCCGATCACCACCTGGCCGTCAAGGTCGCCAGGGGCGAGATAGCCGGCGAGCTTGGTGGGGACCGGCCCGGCGAGCGACGGGTCGACCGGCGGCCGATGGGCCGGCGCGGCGCCCAGGAGCAGCAGGGCCGCACCGGCGAGGAACAGACGTCGAATCAAACGCAACTCCAGACGGGTCAGGACCGCAGCACGGTCTTGCCGTTCTTGATGACGGTGGCGCCGCGCGCCTTCACCCGCGCCTCGAAGGAGATCACCCCGCCGTCTTTCCACAGGTCGACGGTGATGGTGTCGCCCGGGAACACCGGGGCGGAGAACCGCGCCTGGTGGCTTAGGATCTGGTCGGGGTCGTAGCCGGTGATCGCCTGCAGCACCGCGCGGCAGGTGATGCCGTAGGTGCAGAGCCCGTGCAGGATCGGCCGCGGGAAGCCGGACCGCTTGGCGCTTTCCGGATCGGAGTGCAGCGGGTTGCGGTCGCCGTTCAGGCGATAGAGCAGGGCCTGGTCTTCGCGGGTCTCGATGTCGACGGAAAGGTCGGCCTTGCGGGACGGGATCTCGTGCGGCTCGGGCTGGCCCTCCGACGGGCCGCCGAACCCGCCATCGCCCCGCGCGAAGGTCGAGCCGGTGAGGGTGGCGACCTTCTCACCGGCCTCGTCGGTCCAGACGGTCTCGTTGACGATCACCGCGCCCTTGTCCTTGCCCTTGTCATAGGCGCCGACCGTGCGGCCCTGGGCGGTGAAGGTCCCCGAGGTCGGCAGGGGCTTGTGCAGCTCCACCTTCTGCTCGCCGTGCACCACCATCAGGAAGTTGATGACGCTGGGGCGATGGCCGGGCTTCTGCTCGATCTGATCGGCGCCGCGGGCCGGGCGGCCGGCGGCCGAGGCCAGCACGGTGGCCGCGGTCGGGATCACTTTCAGGCCCTTTTCGTAGACGAAGGCGAGCTCCGTCTCGTTCATCGGATCGCGGCCCATGCCGACGCCCAGCGCATAGAGCATCACGTCCTTGTCGCCGTAGGTGAAGGTGCGCGGCGCGGTCTTCTGGTCGAGGATGTCCGGGTAAAAGATGGGCACGACTATTCCTCCGAATTCCTATGGGACGGCCCCCTTTTGTCGACATGGCGGCCCTTGAATTATGACTTGGATCAAAGCGCCTGCGCCCAGGCCGCGCAAGGGGGCGCGCACGAGGCGGCGCGGGCCGCGGCCCGCGCATTTGCGGCCCCGTTTGCCGCCCGGCGCCTGATCGGCTAGAAGCGGCGACTTCCCGCGGCGGGGTTTGCGATCCGTCCCCTCGCGGTCCTCCTCGACCTCGAAGGCGCTTCATGACGACCACCGCCCAACAGCCCGCCATCACCGGCAACGTGCTCTTCTATTCGCAGCCCGAGCCGCTCTCTCCGGAAATGCACGGCAAGATCGGCGTCAAGAACATGGACGGGCCCTTCGGCTTCGCGAAGGCCGGGCATGCGGTGCCGCTGACGGTGGGCGAATTTCCCGCCGCGGTGTCCACCGGCCCGATCATCTTCATGGGCGAGGAAAAGCTGCCGGTCCTGGTGATGGGTCTGAATTCCGGCGACAACCTCTTCGTGCGGTCCGACGGCCTGTTCGACGCGGGCGTCTACGTTCCGGCCTACGTTCGCCGCTATCCGTTCATCTTCGCCAACGATGACGCCGCCAAGCAGATGGTGCTGTGCATCGACCGCGCCGCCGAGTTCGTGGTGGACACCGGCTTCGACCGCCCGTTCTTCGACGCCGACGGCCAGCCCAGCGACTACACCAAGGGCTGCATCGATTTCTGCAACAACTTCGAGATCGAGCGGCAGCGGACCCAGAGCTTCGTCCAGATCCTTAATGAGCTCGACCTCTTCGAATCGAAGACCGCCAACTTCACCCCGACCGACAACAACGGCGTGCCCGGCACGCCGCAGAAGATCGCGGAGTATTTCGGCGTCTCCGAGGAGAAGCTGAACAAGCTGCCGGCGGAGAAGTACATCGAACTGCGCGACAACGGCGCCCTGCCGCAGATCCACGCCCACCTGATCTCCCTGCTGGGCTGGGACCGTCTGGTGGCGATCGCGCTGATGAAGCAGTTCGAACAGCAGCAGGCGGCGGCGAACACCTAACGCGCGAGGCTGTCTGGCGAAGACGCTCCGCGACGCTATCTCGCGAAGACGCTTCGCGTCAGGCATGAGAAGACCAGCCGACCGGCCTCGTCCAAGAGGTCGTGCTGAGCGATCACAATGCCCTTGCCCTCGCCGACCGGGTCCTTGGCCATGATGGTCATGCGTCCGCGCAAGAGTTCGCCGGCCGGCGGATTTCGCACCCAGCGCAGCGCATCGACCCCCAGGCGCTTGGTCTGCGGCCAGTCGGTGTGGGCGATCGCGTCGAGCTTCGCCCAGATCGCATAGACCATGGCGTCAGGCGCGCCCCGCTCCGGGGCCCAGCCTGGGGTGAAGGCGGCCACGAAGGCGCTGAGCGCGCCGGCCTCCACCGCGGCCGCGCCCAGCGACACCACCTGGCCGATCGCGATGTCGTCGAAGGAAGCTGGCACGGGCAAGGACCTCTGGGATGGCGACGCCGGATTCGCCGATGATGGCCGCCTAAGCGCCGAAGTCGAGACCGGCTTTGCGGATAGGCGCTCGACGGGCCATATAGCCGCCTCATGACGCATGGTAAGGGTCGTGGACGGCGGGTTGGGGGCATGACGAGACGATGATGCGGTTCCTGGCAGGCCTGTTCCTGGCTTTGACAATGACCCTGCCGGCGGCCGCGCAGCCGCCTGCCGCCGTCCCGTCGCCGGGCCCGGCCAAGCATGTGACCACCGAGCTCGTGCCCGAGCATGAGGGCGTCGCGCCCGGCGAGACCATCCACGTCGCCTTGCGCCAGCAGATCCAGAAGGGCTGGCACACCTATTGGCGCAACTCCGGCGATTCCGGCGAGCCGACCCAGATCAAATGGACTTTGCCCACCGGCTGGCAGGCCGGCGGCATCATCTGGCCCGCGCCGGCCAAGATCCCGGTCGGGCCGCTGATGAACTACGGCTACGAGGGCGAGGTGCTGCTGCCGGTGGCGGTCACCGCGCCCGCCAACGCCAGGCCGGGTGACAAGGTCACCCTGAAGGCCGCGGTCTCGCTGCTGGTCTGCGCCGAGGTCTGCGTGCCGGAAGACGACGCGCTCAGCCTCACCCTGCCGGTCACCGCCACGCCCGCGCCGGCCGAGCCGATGTGGGCCAAGCCGATCGCCGCTGCTCTGGCCGCCGCGCCCAAGCCCGCCGGCCTGGCCGCCGTCTTCCAACCGCGTCCGGGCGGCGTCGCGCTGGCCGTGACCGGCGTGGTGCTGAAGGGCGCGAACATGGCGGGCGCCTACTTCTTCCCGTTCGATTCCACCGTCATCGACCACGCCAAGCCGCAGGCGATCGAGCGCGGGCCTGACGGCCTGACCCTGACGATGGCGCCCGGCTACGCCTTCCAGGGCGGCAAGGGGCCGGCCGGCCTCGCCGGCGTTCTGGCGGTGGGTGGCAAGGCCTATGAGATCGCCGCGACGCCGGGCGCGCCGCCCCCGGGCGCCTCAGGCCTTGGGCCGCCGCCGGCGAAGGCGCAGGGCGGCGGCGGCGACCTGGGGCTGGCCGCCGCGGCGGTGTTCGCCTTCCTGGGCGGGTTGATCCTCAACTTGATGCCCTGCGTGGTCCCGATCCTGGCGATGAAGGCCGCCTCGCTGGCCGGCCACGGCGGCGGCGAGCAGGCCGAAGCCCGGCGACAGGGCCTGGCGTTCGGGATCGGCTCGGTGCTGACCTTCCTGGCCCTGGCTGGCGGGCTGATCGCGTTGAAGGCCGCAGGCTCGGCGATCGGCTGGGGCTTCCAACTGCAGTCGCCGCCGGTGGTGGCGGTGCTGTGCCTGTTGATGCTGGCCGTCGCACTGAACCTTTCCGGCCTGTTCGAGGTCGGGACCTCGTTGCAGGGCGCAGGCTCGGGCCTGGCCAACCGTGGTGGGGCGCTGGGGTCGTTCTTCACCGGCGCGCTCGCCGTGGTGGTGGCCGCGCCCTGCACGGCGCCCTTCATGGGCCCGGCGCTCGGCTGGGCGCTGACCCAGACGCCGGCAGCGGCGCTGACCGTGTTCCTGGCGCTCGGCCTGGGCTTCGCCGCGCCCTTCGTGCTGGTGGCCTATGCGCCGGGCCTGCTCTCCCGCCTGCCCAGGCCCGGGCCGTGGATGGAAATGTTCCGCAAGGCGCTGGCCTTCCCGATGTATGGCGCCGCTGCCTGGCTCGCCTGGGTGCTGGCCCAGCAGTCGGGCGCCGACGACCTCGCCAAGCTGTTCGCCGCCGCCGTCGTGGCTGGCCTAGCCGCCTGGCTGGCGGGCCTGGCCCAGCGCCGCGCGGCCATGGGCGGCAAGCCCGCCGTGCTGACGGCCGGCGCCGGCCTCCTGGCCGCTCTGGCGGTGGCCGCGGTGGTCTGGCCGCAGGACAAGACCACCGAGCTGCCGTCGGAACCCTACAGCCCGGCAAGGCTGGCTGAGCTGCGCGCCGCGGGCCGGCCGGTGTTCGTCAACTACACGGCCGCCTGGTGCGTCTCCTGCCAGGTCAACGACCGGGTGGCGCTTTCCACCCACAAGACGACCCAGGCTTTCGCCCGCCATAAGGTCGCCTATTTGAAGGCGGACTGGACCAGGCGCGATGGCGCCATCGCCGCCGAACTGGCCAGCTACGGCCGGGCTGGCGTGCCGCTCTACCTGGTCTATGGAACCAACGGCGGCCAGGGCGTTATCCTGCCTTCAATCCTGACGCCGGATATCGTGGTCAAGGCGGTGGAGGCCGCCGACCGGCACTAGGGTAGGAAGGAGCTCTGCGATGATCGACCGCCGCACCCTTCTCGCCGCCGCCGTCAGCCTTGGCCTGGCCGCGCCCGCCCTCGCCGCGCCGCAACTCGGACAGCCGGCGCCGCCGTTCAGCGCCATGGACGCCCAGGGCCACCGGCGCTCGCTCTCCGACTTCAAGGGCAAGACCGTGGTGTTGGAGTGGACCAACTCCGGCTGCCCCTACGTGGGCAAACACTATGGCTCGGGGACCATGCAGGCCCTGCAGAAGAAGGAGACGGCGGACGGCGTGGTCTGGCTGACCGTCTCGTCCTCGGCCCCCGACATGCAGGGTTATTTCACGGCGCCCACCGCGCGGGCCTGGGCGGCCAAGGAGCATTGGGCGGGGACCGCCATCCTGCTCGACAGCGCCGGCAAGATCGGCCGCGCCTACGAGGCCAAGAACACCCCGCACATGTTCATCATCGATAAGGCCGGGCGCATCGCCTACATGGGCGGCATCGACGACCGGCCCTACGCGGACCCGGAAAGCCTGAAAGGCGCCAAGCCTTATGTGGCCCTGGCGCTGGCGGACCTGAAAGCCGGGCGGCCGGTGGCGATCCCGGTCTCGCAGCCCTACGGCTGCAGCGTGAAGTACAACTCCGCCGAATAGGCCGGGTCTCAAAAGGGGTAGCGCTTGTCCGACCTCATGGCCGCCTGGGGCCGCCTGAAAGACGCCGCGGCGGTGGCCGGCCCACGCCGGATCGCCAGCCTGTTCGACGCCGAGCCTGACCGGCTGGAGCGGCTCACCGTCGCCGCCGCCGGCCTGGAGCTGGAGCTTTCCAAGCAACCCTGGTCGCTGGCGGATGTCGAAACCTGCCTGGATCTCGCCCGCGCCGCGAACCTGGAGGCCGCCCGGGCGCGGTTCTTCGCCGGCGAGCCGGTCAACAGCTCCGAGCATCGGGCGGCCCTGCACATGGCGCTGCGTGCGCCCAAGGGTTCGGACTTCAAGGCCGACGGCGAGCCGGTGAGCGCGGCGGTCGAGGCCATGCGGGACCGGATGGCCAGGTTCGCGCGAGACATCCGTTCCGGCGCGCATCGCGGCGCCACAGGCAAGCCGTTCCGCAAGTTGGTGCATATCGGC
Source organism: Phenylobacterium sp. (assembly GCA_036268175.1). GTDB lineage: Bacteria > Pseudomonadota > Alphaproteobacteria > Caulobacterales > Caulobacteraceae > Phenylobacterium. The sequence continues at coordinate 6,189 of DATAUR010000087.1, forward strand.
ATCGGCGGCTCCGACTTCGGTCCGCGCCTGGTCTGGGAGGCGCTTCGGCCGCTGAACGCCCAGATCGAGGTGCGCTTCGTCGCCAACGTCGATCCGGCCGAACTGGCCTTCGCGCTGAAAGATCTCGACCCGGCCGAGACCCTGGTCGTGGTGGTCTCCAAGACCTTCACCACCCAGGAGACCATGACCAATGCCAAGGCCGCCCGCGACTGGCTGCGCGCCGCCCTGGGCGAAGCGGCCGACGGTCATCTGGTGGCGGTCTCCGCAGCGCTGAAGGAGACCGCGGCGTTCGGCGTGCCGGACGATCACGTGTTCGGCTTCGGCGACTGGGTGGGCGGGCGCTATTCGGTGTGGTCGCCGGTGGGCCTGTCCTGCGTCATCGGCCTAGGGCCAGAGGTGTTCGAGCGGCTGCTGGCCGGCGCCGCGGCGATGGACGCCCATTTCCAGGCCGCGCCGCTCGCGGAAAACGCTCCGGTGCTGCTGGCGCTGGCCCACGTGTTCAACCGCAATGGCCTGGGCCGGCCGGTGCGTGCGGTGGTGCCCTACGCCCAGCGGCTTCACCTGCTACCCAACTTCCTGCAGCAGCTCGAGATGGAGTCCAACGGTAAGCAGGTCACCCGCGAGGGCAAGCCCGCGCCCGAGCACACCGCCCAGGCGGTGTTCGGGGACGCCGGCACCAATGTGCAGCACGCCTTCTTCCAGCTGATGCACCAGGGGACCGACATCATCCCCACCGACTTCATCGCCGTGCGCGAAGCCTCCGAGGGCGATCCGGCGGCGCAGCGGATCCTGATCTCCAACGTCATCGCCCAGGCCGAGGCCCTGATGGTCGGCAAACCCGAGCAGCAGGTCCGCGAGGAACTGGCCGCCAAGGGCGTCCCGGCCGCCGAGATCGAGACCCTGGCGCCGCAGCGCACCTTCCCCGGAAACCGGCCCTCGGCCTTCATCCTGCTGGACCGCCTGGAGCCCGAACGCCTGGGCGCCCTGCTGGCGCTCTATGAGCACAAGACTTTCGTCGAGGGCGTGCTCTGGCGGATTAACAGCTTCGACCAGTGGGGCGTCGAACTGGGCAAGACCCTGGCCACCCGCGTGCTGGGCGAGCTGAAGGGCGGCGCCGCAGGCGCCCACGACCCCTCGACGGCGAGGCTGATCTCCAAGCTGAAGGGCTGACTCGCTTTGTTCACGATCCTGCTCTATAGCCCGCGGCCCATGAGCGGCGTTTCGCATCATCACGGCCACCATCACCATCCGACCCTCGTGGGTTCGGCCTGGGATCGTTTGGCCTGAAGCGACCCTCTCCGAGCCCCGCGCACGCGGACGGGGCTCGATATGTTCAGCGCCGTCCGTCGCCTCCCTTCCGAAGGATACGACGATGGAAGACCCTGTTTCCCCGATGGTTTCCTTGAGTGACGGCCCGCCAACCGCTAAGCGCGGGGCCATGACCGAGATCGCCTCATCGAGCCTAAGGCCCGAAGCCCGTTCGCCCCGTGGCTTCGTCGACCGCCGCGTCCGTGACCTGACCGCCGAGCGGAAGATCCTGGCCGCGGTGTCGGAGGTCTACGAACGTCACGGCTTCGAGGCCCTGGAGACCGGCGCCTTCGAATTCGCCGATGCGCTCGGCAAGTTCCTGCCCGACGCCGACCGTCCCAACGAAGGCGTCTTCGCACTGCAGGACGACGTGGACGAAGACGGCAACGGGACGTGGATGGCGCTGCGCTACGACCTGACCGCGCCGCTGGCCCGGTTCGCGGCGCAGAACTGGGAGACCTTGCCCAAGCCCTTCCGCCGCTACGCCTTCGGGCCGGTGTGGCGCAACGAGAAGCCGGGGCCGGGTCGCTACCGCGAGTTCGTGCAGTGCGACGCCGACACCGTGGGCTCGGCGCGCCCGGAAGCCGACGCGGAGATCATCGCCATGGCCGTGGCGGGGCTGGAGGCCGCGGGCCTGCCGGCCGGCTCCGCGCTCGTAAAGATCAACAACCGCAAACTGCTCAACGGCCTGATGACCGCCGCGGGCGTCGCCAGCGAGGCGCAGAAGCTGGTGGTGCTGCGCGCCGTCGACAAGCTGGACCGCCTGGGGCCGGACGGCGTGCGCCTGCTGCTGGGCGAAGGCCGCAAGGACGAGAGCGGTGACTTCACCAGGGGCGCGGGCCTGACGGCGGCCGCCGCCGAGCGGGTGCTGGCCTTCACCGCGGCCGGCGCCGGCGACCGGACGGGCACGCTCGCCAAGCTGGCCGACGTGGTCGGCGGCTCGGCGGAGGGCGACGAAGGCCTGGCGGAACTGGCGGCCATCGACGCGGCGCTGAGCAGCATGGGCGTGGGCGCCGATCGGGCGGCCTTCGATCCCTCGGTGGTGCGTGGGCTCGAATATTACACCGGCGCGGTCTTCGAGGCGGAGCTGCTTCTTCAGACCACGGACGATAAGGGCCAGCCGATGCGATTCGGCTCCATCGGCGGGGGCGGGCGCTATGACGACCTGGTGGCGCGGTTCACCGGCGAGCGGACGCCGGCGACGGGCTTCTCGTTCGGGGTCACGCGGCTGGCGGCGGCGCTGAAGGCGGCGGGCCGCGACCTGGCCGCCGATGCGCGCGGGCCGGTGGTGGTGCTGGTGCTCGATCAGGAGCGCATGGCCGACTACATGGCGGTGGCGGGAGAGCTGCGGGGGGCCGGCATCGCCGCGGAGGTCTATCTCGGGACCTCGGGCATGCGCCCACAGATGAAATACGCCGACCGTCGGCTGTCGCCGGCGGCAGTGATCATCGGCGGCGACGAGTTCGCCGCCGGAAGCGTGACCCTGAAAGACCTCGACCTTGGCCGCGAGCTGGCCTCCGGTGTCGCCGACAACGCCGCCTGGCGCGCCGAACGGCCCGGCCAGGTGAACGTGCCGCGCACGGAGTTGGTCGCCGCCGTCCGACGGATCGTGGACGCTCGGCCGTGAGAGTGGAACCGCCGGTTCCTCCCGCGGCCCTGTCGGCGATCCGCGACGCGCTCGCCTCGGCGGACGCCCAGGCCGTCGACGCGCCCTTCCTGCAGCCCCTGAGCCTGCTGCTGGACCTGGCCGGCGAGGAGATGCGCGCGCGCCTCTTCGTGGTCCAGGCCGAGGGTGGGGCGGAGGCCTGCCTGCGCCCCGACTTTACCGCCGCGGTGGCCCGCCAGCACATCGAAAGCGGCGCAGCGGCCGGGCGCTATATCTATGAAGGCCCAGCCTTCCGCTCCGAGCCGGAAGGTGAGCGGCCGGAAGAGTTCGTCCAGCTGGGCGTCGAGCTGTTCGCGCCCGGCGGCGGGCCGACCGTCGAGGCGGATGCCGAGATCACCGAACTCGCCTGGCGCGCGGCGCTGGCGGGCGTACGCAGCGACCTGACGCTCTGGCTCGGCGACGTGGGCCTGTTCGCGGCCTTCATCGGTTCGCTCGGCCTGCCAGCTGCGTGGGCCGCGCGGCTGACGCGGGTGGCCGGACGCCCACGCCTTCTGTGGGCGGAGCTTTCGCGGGCGGGCGAGGCGCCGGCTGCAGCGGGCGGCGGCCAACTGGCGGCCATGCTGTCGGGCCTGCCGGAGACCGACGCGGCGGCCATGCTGGAGGAGGTCTGGGCGCTGGCGGGCGTCGAGCCGGTGGGCGGACGCGGGCCCGGCGAGATCGCCGCGCGGCTGGTGCGGCGCGCGCAGGCGGCTCAGGCGCCGGCCCTGACCGCGGCCCAGGCCGAGGCGATCCGCGCCTTCATGGCGATCTCCGAGGCGCCGGCGGCGGGGCTGGCGAAGGTCCGGGCGCTCGCCGGAACGGGCGCGGACCTGGAGGCGGCTCTGGCGGACTGGGCCGCGCGGCTTTCGAGGCTCTCGGCGATCCCAGCGGACCGCATGCGCTTCACCCCCGCGCTGGGCCACGCCTTCGACTACTACGACGGCCTGACCTTCGAGGTGCGCAGTGAGGCGCTGGGCGCCGACCGTCCGGTGGCGTCCGGCGGCCGCTACGACGGCCTGCTCGCCCGGCTGGGCGGCCCGGCGCAGGCGCGCGCGGTCGGCTGTGTCGTGCGGCCCTGGCGCGCCTTCGCGGGAGGCGAAGCATGATCCTCCTTCGCCAAGGCTTCGAAGGACCTACCCGATCCTGCGAAGCTCCCTTCAGGAGCGAAGCAGGATGACCGAGCCGCTGATCATCGCCATCCCGTCCAAGGGGCGGTTGAAGGAACAGGCGGAGGAATGGCTCGCCGACTGCGGACTTCCGCTGTCGGTCAGCGGCGGCGCACGCGGCTATATGGCCAGCTTGAAAGGCTTGCCGGACGCCCAGGTGCGCCTGTTGTCGGCCGGCGACATCGCCGACGCCCTGGGGGCCGGCGAGGTCCACCTTGGGGTCACCGGCGAGGACTTGCTGCGCGAGCGCGGCGACCTGGAGGCCAAGGTCCTGTTGCTACGCGCCCTGGGCTTCGGCCGCGCCGACCTGGTTGTCGCCGTCCCGAAAAGCTGGCTCGACGTGGACAGCATGGCTGACCTGGAGGAGGTGGCGCACGACTATCTGGCGCGCACCGGGCGGCGCATGCGGGTAGCCACCAAGTACCTGGCCCAGACGCGGACCTTCTTCGCCCGCCACGGGGTGGTCGACTACCGGATCACCGAGTCGGGCGGCGCCACCGAGGGCGCGCCGGCGGCGGGCGCCGCGGAACTGGTGGTCGACATCACCACCACCGGCGCGACCTTGGCGGCCAACGGGCTGAAGATCCTTTCGGATGGCCTGATCCTGAAGAGCCAGGCCCAGCTCGCCGGCAGCCTGAAAGCCGCCTGGGGCGCGCCGCAGCTGGCGGCGGCCGAGCGCCTGTTGCGGGCCATCGAAGCTCGCGCCGCGGCGCTCACCATCGCGACCCTGGTCTGGCCGGCTACCGGCGACGCCGCCGAGGCGGCGGCGGTCGAGCGTTTGGCCGCCGCCGGCGCCACGCGCCGCCCTCACGGGCTGATGATCGAGATCGGCCGCGCGGCGGAGGCGGCCACGGCCCTGACCGCTGCTGGCCTAGGTCCCGTCACCGTCTCGCGCCCGGATTTCGTCTTCGAGGTCGACTGCGCGCCGTTTTCCGCCTTGAAACACCGGGTTATTTGACGTTTTCGTCAAAACGAGACCGATATTGCCCCGCCTCGTGAAAAACTGATCGCATCGTGCGCGCCTGGGTCCGAGGTGGCGTTGACTCGGGTCAAAAATTGCCGTTTCTTCACATGGCGAGAGACACCCGGGCGCAAGACCTTGGATCTCCGGCGTTTCGGGGAGGAAACGCCCGCTCTATTTAGAGCGACTGCTCGAAAAACGGCCCGCTGCAATTATCCCCTGCGGCGGGCCAAATTTTTGCTCGAAGCCAGATTCTGACGGTGGAGTCAAAACCTTCCATCCGCCTCGTGGGGAGGGTGGACCGCGCCGTCAGGCGCGAGACGGGTAGGGCAGTGTCGATCAAGCTCTGAATCAGAACTCCGACCCATACTTCCCCACCCGTCTCGCATTCGCTCGCCCACCTCCCCAAACGGGGAGGGAAAAAGATCACCAGATCCGCACGCGATCCGCCGGTGCGACGTACATGGCGTCGCCGGGTTTGAGGCCGAAGGCGGTGTAGAAGGCGTCGATGTTGCGCAGCGGGACGTCGACGCGGGCGCGTTCCGGCGAGTGCGGATCGCTGACCAGTTGCTGGCGCAGCGCGTCGTCCCGGGTCTTGCCGCGCCACACCTGCGCCCAGCCCAGGAACACCCGCTGGTCGCCGGTCAGTCCGTCGACGATCGGCGCCGGCTGGCCGTGCAGGGAGGCGTGGTAGGCGTCCAGCGCCAGTAGCAGGCCGCCCAGGTCGGCGATGTTCTCGCCCATGGTCAGGTCGCCATTGATCTTGGCGCCCGGCAGCACCTCGAAGTTCGAGTACTGCTTGCCGAGCTTGGCGGTCTCGGCCTCGAACTTCTTGGCGTCCTCGGGGGTCCACCAGTCGGTGAGCCGGCCGGTCCCATCGTAGTGGCGGCCCGAATCGTCGAAGCCGTGGGTGGTCTCGTGACCGATCACCCCACCGATGGCGCCATAGTTGATCGCCATGTCGCCGTCCGGATCGAAGAACGGCGGCTGCAGGATCGCGGCCGGGAAAACGATCTCGTTGCCGTTGGGGTTATAGTAGGCGTTGATGGTCGGCGGCGTCATGCCCCACTCGGAGCGGTCCACCGGCCCGCCGAGGCGCCCGACCCGGAAGTCCCAGTCGAACACCGTGGCGCGGTTGACGTTGCCGTAGAGGTCGTTGTCCTTGATCGTCAGGCCGGAATAGTCACGCCACTTGTCCGGATAGCCGATCTTCACCGTGAAGGCGGCCAACTTCTCCAGCGCCTTGGTCTTGGTGGGCTGGCTCATCCAGTCGAGCCGCTCGATGCGGCCCTTCATGGCGGTGCGGATGTCTCCCACCAGGGCCAGCATCTTGGCCTTGCTCTCCGGCGGGAAGTAGGCCTGGACGTAGATCTTGCCCAGGGCTTCGCCGATCTGGCTGTCCACCAGTTGCACGCCGCGCTTCCAGCGGGGGCGCTGGACCTGCTGGCCGGTCAGCACCTTGCCGCGGAAGTCGAAGCGCGCGTCGACGAACGGCTTGGAAAGATAGGCCGCGGCCTGGTCGGCGAGGTTGAAGGCCTGCCAGGCCTTCAGCGTGGTCAGCGGGGTCTTGGCGTAGATCGCCGCGATCTTCGGGAAGGCGGAGTTTTCCTGCACGACCACGTGGCTGGCCTTGGTCAGGCCGGCGCCGGCCATGAACGCCGGCCAATCGAAGCCCGGCGCCATGCTGGCCAGCTTGGCCGTCTCATAGGGGTTGTACATCTTGTTGTCGTCGCGCTGCTCGGCGCGGGTCCAGGAGGCCTGGGCGATCTCGGTCTCCATGGCGACGATCGCCTTGGCGTTGGCCGCCGGGTTGGGCCACTTCATCAGCGTCAGCAGCTTGGCGACGTAGACCTCGTACTTGGCCTTCTGCGCCGCGAAGCTCTTTTCCAGGTAGTAGTCGCGGTCGGGCAGGCCCAGGCCCGCCTGGTTCAGATAGACCGCGTAGTGGTCGGGGTCCTTGCCGTCGACCTGCACGGAAGCCGCGAACACCGAGCCACCGAACACCCGTTGCGACTTGCCCATGGCGCGGGCCACGTCGGCCCTGGTCTTCTCGGCCTTGATGGCGACGAGGTCGGCGGCCATCGGCTTGGCGCCCAGCGCATCGACCTTCGCCTCGGCCATGAAGCTGCGATAGAGCGCGCCCACCTTGGCCTGTTCGCCGGTGGCCGAGGTGTCGGCTGCGGTCTTTTCCAAAAGGGCGTGCAGGCGGGCCTGGGACAGCTCGTTCAGGGCGTCGAAGGCGCCGTAGCTGGTCCGATCGCCGGGGATCGCCAACTTCTTCACGTAGGCCCCGTTGGCGTATTCGAAGAAGTCCTGGCCAGGCGTCACCGAGGTGTCGCGGCCGGAAAGATCGAAACCCCAGGTCCCCATGCGCGCGGCCTTGGAGAGATCGGCGGGGACGGCGGGCGCGGCCGGTGCGGTCTTGGCGGCTGGCGCGCCCTTGGCTGTAGGCGCCTGGGCCAGGGCAGGGCAGGCGGCGAGGAGGGCGGCCGCCGCGGCGGCGCCGAACCAGGAGTTGTTCATCTGAACGGGAGCTCTCGATAGGTTGACGTGGCGGGACCATGCCCTGTGAAGCGGTCCGCCGGGTGTTACATTTTGGTCAGAAATGTGCGGTCCGAGCCACGGATGTGACGCGCGGCGTCAACGGGCCGATTTCGGGCTGGGCGGCGGCCCGGCGCCGTCGCTGACCAGGAAGCTGACCTTGATCTTCGCCCCGCTGGCGAAGGTGAGCGTCGCCGGGGCCCGGTCGCCCGCCTTGAGCGTCCGGGTCAGGCCGATCAGCATCAGATGATAGGCGCCGGGACCGAACACCGTGCGGCCGTGCGCCGGCACCACGACCTTCGCCTGCTGCTTCATCGACATGACGCCGCCGGCCATGGAGCTCGAATGCATCTCCACCCGGGCGGCGACCGGACTTTCGACCTTCTCCAGCGCGTCGGGCGCGGCGGCGTCGTTGACCAGGGTCATGTAGCCGATGGCGTTGGTCCCGGCGACGGCCGGCCGGCTCCAAGGCTGCAGCACCTGGATCCTTCCGGCGGCCTGGGCGGACCCCTGCGCCGCGGCGAAGGTCAGCGAGAGCGCGAGCAGCAGGAGCTTCATGGCGTGGGGTCCTAGAGGGCGGCGCGCCGCGGGAGCGAGCGGCGTTCCAAGCCGATCTCCTTAGGCCGATGCCGCGAATTCTCAAGCTGGGCCACGTCCGCCACCATCGACCCGATTTTTACTGTCGGCTTTCCGACGAATCGCCGGTCCTGAACGGCGCCGGCATGGCGCCGAAAATTGGTCCGTGTCCGCTCAGGTGATCGGAACCAAGCGGCGCCGTCGGCGTTGCAAGGTCAGCGCGTACCAAGCGCGAGCCAGCAGAGGGGGGCGATGCCGCCGGGCGAACGAGACTTCGGGAGCGATTGGCGCAGGCCGAACGCATTTTTGAGGTGCTTGCAGACGGCCTGCGGCGAAGAGGCGAATTTACAAGTCATTCCAAGGATTTCGAGCGGGGCAATCGGCCGGGCGACCGGACGTGCCAGCTGCCAATCGAGGTCTTGATGAAGCAACGGAGGCGCCGACAACGCGATCTGCGGCGACGGTTTCCCTGCGAAAGAAAGGATCGGCGCCCGAAGCGATGTTGATCCGCGCGGAGATCGTCGTATAGCGTCCGGCCAAGGTTCGCGGGCCTGTGAGATTGAGGTTCGAGTGTGGCTTCGGTGACACTTACCTAATCTCTGGGCCTTGATATAAGAAAAGCTGGGTCAATAGGCCGCAGCGATAGGGCAATGAGAGGGCTCTGATTATGAAGTTCAAACTCCTCGCAGGGGCCGCCATGGCGGCGATTTTCGCCGCGTCTGGCGCCTCTGCGCAAACCGGTTGGTATGGCGCCATCGATCTTGGCTACCACTGGCCGCAACAATTCAAGCTGGACTCCAGCAACCTCGCCGCCAACGGCAACAAGTACATCTGGAACTTCAATCAGCAGGACGACTACACCGCGTTCGCCCGCCTCGGCTATCAAGTGGCCGACCACTGGCGAGTGGAACTGGAACTTGGCTATCGTCCCGGTGACCTGAACAGCGTTCAAGGCGGCACCAACCAGGCGATCTCCGGGCTCTGCAATCCCGCCGTGGTCCGCACCGCCGCGGCTCCGGCTTGCGGCGCGCCGAATGGCAAGATCGAGTCCTGGGGCGTGATGGGCAATGTCATCTATGACATCCTGCCCGACTCCATGTTGGATCCCTTCATCGGCATCGGCCTGGGCGCCAACCACCTCGACCTGACCACCTTCGGCCAGTTCTCGAACGTCACCGGCGTGGTCACCCCGCAGACCGGCGCGAATCCGCCGATCCAGAACCTCAGCATCGACGACAGCCAGGTGGTGTTCGCCTACCAGGCTCTGGCCGGCGTGACCTGGAAGGCCACCGACAAGCTGAAGTTCGACGTCACCTACCGCTACCTGGGCACCTCGCCGGCGACCTTCACCTCGGTCGGCACGGGCGCTCTGCAACCGGGCAACTTCGAAGGTCGGTACAAGGACAACTCGGTGACGGTGGGCCTGCGCTATTCGTTCGCTGCGCCGCCGCCGCCGCCGCCGCCTCCGCCGCCTCCGCCTCCCCCGCCGCCTCCCCCGCCGCCTCCCCCGCCTCCGCCTCCGCCTCCCCCGCCGCCGCCGCACTACGAGGCGAAGCAGTACATC
>DATAUR010000088.1:0-28267 GCA_036268175.1 Phenylobacterium sp.
CCTGCATGGAGAACGGCCCAGTCGCCGTCCCGGCCACGAAGCTGGCGGCGGCGCCGGCCACCAGCCAGGTCCAGAACCCCTGGACGATCTTGATCGGCCAGGGCGCGTTGATCTCCCGCACCGGATGGCGCCACACCTCGGCCAGCGCCACCAGGGCGGCGGTCGCGGCGAAGGACATCTGGAAACCGGGCTGGGTCACCGCTTCGGGCTGCAGGACGAGAACCACCATGGCCGCCAGCGCCAGGGCATGCAGGCTGATCGCCTGGCGGTCGAACAGCATGGCCCCAAAAGCCACCGCCGCGGTCACCGCCGACCGCTCGGCCGGCGGCGGCCAGCCGGACAGCACCAGGTAGGCCAGCACCGAGGTCAGGGCGAGGCCGGCCGCCACCTTCTTGCCCGGAACCCGCAGGGCCAGCCACGGCCAGGCGGCGATGCCGAATCGGGCGATGGCGAAGACGAAGCCCCCGACGATCGCCATGTGCAGGCCGCTGATCGAGATGATGTGCGCCAGGCCCGCGGCCCGCAGGTCGTTGACCTGGTCCTTGGGGATAAAGGCGTCGTGGCCCGTGGTCATGGCCGCCGCCAGCCCGCCGCTGCCGACCCCCAGGGTGTCGACGATCCGCCGGGTCAGCGCCCAGCGCAGCGCGTTGATCCGCATGGTCAGCCGCAGCCGCCACGGCGGCGCCTGGGGCGCATACCAGGTCTGCACGGGCCCCAGCGCGAAGCCGACGCCGCCGACGCTCTGGAAAAAGGCGTCGCGGGCGAAGTCGTAGGAGCCGGGGCTGGCCGGCTGTGGCGGAGTGTTGATCACCGCCAGCACCTTGATCGGCTCGCCCGGCGCCGGCAGGTAGCCGCCCCGCAGAGTGACGCGCACCCGGATTGGGGTGGCGGCCGGCGCCCAGTCGCCGATCCGATAAGGCGCGATCAACAGGCGCGGCCCGCCCTGCCCCGGGCTGACGATATCCATCACCCAGCCTTCGAGCCGCTGCGGCCGGGTGTCGACGCCGGCCACCGGCGCCTTCGCCCCCTCGGTGCGGAGCTTGGCCATGGAGAAGCCCCCCAGCCCGGCGGCCATCAGCACCAGCAGCGCGGTCAGCGCCCGCGCCCGGCTCCAGCGATTGGCGCCGATCAGGATCGCCGCGGCCACGGCCACGCCCACCAGCCCCACCCAGGCCCGTGGTTCGCGCAACAGGCTGAAATAGGCGCCCGCCCCGCAGCCGAACGCCACCGGCGTCCAAAGGGACCAGCGCTCCGCCTGGAGCTCAATCTGCTCGGAGACCCAAGCCCAGGCGCGGGCGAGGCTAGGACGCCCCGAAGGCGGCGTGTTAAGAGGCGCCGCCCCGGCGTTCCCCGTCGCAGCTTCCCCAGGTCTCTCAATCTCGATGTCCGACAAGCCCGTCGTCACCCGGATCGCCCCCTCGCCCACCGGCGCCATGCATATTGGCACGGCCAGGACCGCCCTGTTCAACTGGCTTTATGCCCGCCACACCGGCGGCAAGTATCTGCTGCGGGTGGAAGACACCGACCGGGAACGGTCCACCGAAGCCGCGGTGCAGGTGGTCTTCGACGGCCTGGCCTGGCTGGGGCTGGAAGCCGACGCGCCGCCGGTGTTCCAAGCGAGCCGCGCCGACCGGCACGCCAAGGCGGTGGACGAGATGCTGGCGCGGGGCTCGGCCTACCGCGACTACATGACCCCCGACGAGCTGGAGGCCGAGCGCACGGCCGCCCGGGCGCAGGGCCGCGTGGTCCGCTCGCCCTGGCGCGACGCCTCCCCCAACGACGCCCCGGACCGGCCCTTCGTGGTGCGGCTGAAGGCGCCGCTCGACGGCGAGACGGTGATCGACGACCAGGTGAAGGGCCGCGTGGTCTTCCACAACAAGGACCTGGACGACCTGATCCTGCTGCGCACCGACGGCACGCCGACCTACAACCTGGCCGTGGTGGTGGACGACCACGAGATGGGCGTGACCCACGTGATCCGCGGCGACGACCACCTGAACAACGCCGCGCGCCAGACCTTGATCTACCAGGGCCTGGGCTGGACGCCGCCGGTCTGGGCGCACCTGCCGCTGATCCACGGCCCCGACGGCACCAAGCTCTCCAAGCGCCACGGTGCCCAGGCGGTCAGCGAGTTCGCCGACATGGGCTACCTGCCCGAAGCCATGCGCAACTACCTGGCCAAGCTCGGCTGGGGCCACGGCGACGACGAGATCTTCAGCGACGACCAGGCGGTCGGCTGGTTCGACATCAAGGACGTGGTGGGCGCCCCGGCCCGGCTCGACTGGGCCAAGCTCAACCACCTCAACAACCACTACATCCGCCTGGCCGAGCCGGCGCGGCTGGCGGGGCTGGTGGCGACGATCCTGAAGAGCCGCGATTGGCCGCTGCACGACGGCGACATGGAAAAGCTGGCGCAGGTGATCCCCTTCGTCCGCGACGGCGCCAAGACCACGCTCGAGCTCGCCGACGCCGTGGTGTTCGCGCTGAAGCGCCGCCCGCTGGCCATGACCGACAAGGCCATGGAACTGCTCACCGCCGAGACCCGCGCACGCTTTGCCCGCCTGCGCGACGCCTATGCCGCCCAGGCCGATTGGGACGTGCCGAGCCTCGAGGAACTCAACCGCGGCTTCGCCGAACGCGAGGGCGTTGGCCTGGGCAAGATCGGTCCGGCGTTGCGTCAGGTGCTTTCCGGCGGGTCGCCCGCGCCCGACCTCGCCGGCGCCCTCGTTGCGCTCGGGAAACACGAAAGCTTGGGCCGGCTCGACGACGCGCTTTCGCTTGGCGACTAACGCGCTATAAGCCCTCCAAACAGGCGTTTCATTGAAGGGGACGGGCATGGCCGACACCGCCAAAATCAGCATCGACGGCAAGACGATTGAGCTGCCGATCCTGAAGGGCACGACGGGCCCCGACGTCGTCGATATCCGCAAGTTCTACGCCGAGAGCGACGCCTTCACCTACGATCCTGGCTTCACCTCGACGGCCAGCTGCGAAAGTAAGATCACCTACATCGACGGCGACGCCGGCGTGCTGCTGCACCGCGGCTATCAGATCGGCGATTTGGCCGAGAAGTCGACCTTCGTGGACGTCTGCTATCTGTTGCTGAACGGCGAGCTGCCGAATGCGGCGCAGTACACCGAGTTCGAGCACACGATCACCTATCACACCATGCTGCACGACCAGTTCGATAGGTTTTTCCAGGGTTTCCGCCGAGATGCTCACCCGATGGCGGTCATGACGGGCGCGGTCGGCGCGCTCTCGGCCTTCTATCACGACTCCACCGACATCAACGACCCGCAGCAGCGGATGATCTCGGCCCATCGCCTGATCGCCAAGATGCCGACCATCGCCGCGCGCGCCTACAAGTACTTCGTCGGCCAGCCCTTCGTGCATCCGCGCAACGAACTCTCCTATGCTGAGAACTTCCTGCGCATGTGCTTCTCCGTCCCGGCCGAGGACTGGAAGCCCAATCCGGTGCTGACGCGGGCCATGGACCGCATCTTCATCCTGCATGCGGACCACGAGCAGAACGCGTCCACCTCGACGGTGCGCCTGGCCGGCTCCTCGGGCGCCAATCCCTTCGCCTGCATCGCCGCCGGCATCGCCTGCCTCTGGGGTCCCGCGCACGGCGGGGCGAACGAGGAAGCGCTGAACATGCTCAAGGAGATCGGGACGGTCGATAAGATCCCCGAGTACATCCAGGGCGTGAAGGACCGGCGCTATCGCCTGATGGGCTTCGGCCACCGGGTCTACAAGAACTACGACCCGCGTGCGACGGTGATGCAGAAGACCTGCCACGAGGTCTTGAAGGAAGTCGGCGACGAGAACGATCCGCTGCTGAAGGTGGCGCTGGAACTCGAACGCATCGCGCTTTCCGACGAATATTTCGTCGAGCGCAAGCTCTACCCCAACGTCGATTTCTATTCCGGCATCACCCTGCGCGCGCTGGGTTTCCCGCCCGAGATGTTCACCGTGCTGTTCGCGGTCGCCCGCACCGTCGGCTGGATCAGCCAGTGGAAGGAGATGATCGAGGACCCCGCCTACAAGATCGGCCGTCCGCGTCAGCTCTACACCGGCGCCCTGCAGCGCGCCTATGTGCCGGTCGACAAGCGCCCCTAGGAGGTTTCTAGGCTCTCCAGCGCCGTCCACAGGCGCTGGCGGCGACTGCGGCTGACCCGCAGGGCTTCTCCCGTCTTCAACCGCACGCTGGCGTCGCCGGCCGCCAGCGGCGTGACCGTCTGCACCGCGTCCAGGGCGACGATGGCCCGGCGGTGGATGCGCACGAAGCGGCGCGGGTCCAATCCGGCTTCGAAAGTCTTGGCGGTCTGACGCACCAGGCGCGTGCCTGAGCGGCTGTGCAGGGCGAGGTAGTTGCCTTGGCTCTCGATCCAGTCGACCTGCGCAAGGTCGATCCGTTCCAGGTGTCCGCGCTGGCGGACCGTCATACCTTCCGCATAGGCTGACGGGGTCTCGCCGCGAACGGCTCGGACGGCGTGGGCCAGCACGGTCAGGCCGGCGATGCAGGCGGTCACCAGCAGGCCGTTGGCCACCAGCTCCTCGGCGATCGCCTGGGCCAGCGGTTCATGCGCCGCGCCCGGCAGGACCTTGGCCAGCAGGCAGGACGCGACGACCAGCGCCAGCGCCATGCCGGCGCAGAACGCCAGGTGGATCGCGCCCCGGCGGATAGCGCTTGGCCCTTCGATCGGCAGGCGCCGCGTGAGCGCCAGGATGAAGGGCGTCGCCGCCCCGCCGAGCACGCCTGCCCCGGCCAGTCGCAGGACCTCATGCGTCCAGCCGGCGAGGTCCGGCGGCGTCCAGCGCAGCAGGTTGCCCGGCTCCAGCACCAGGACAAAGCCCAGCCAATAGAAGAAGCCCAGACTGAGATCGCGCAGGGCGTGGCGGACCCGTTGGCGCGGATCGATGGCGGCGGTGCGGAGGGCGTCGGTCATGCTCGTAAGTCTGCCACACCCACGCTGCGGAAAATTGTGACGATGTGTTCATGGCGGGTGACGGATCGCGGGCCCGCCGTCTTTCGCCGCGCCCAGGTCGCGGTCAGCCTTGGGGCCAGGAACCATCGAACCCGGGACGACGCATGAAACCTTGGATGACCCTGTTGGCGGCCCTGTTCGCCCTGGCGCCTGCGCTGGCGTCGGCTGCCGAGGTGTGGATAGACGCCGGGCGCCTACGGGGCGTGGAGACGCAGGGCGTGGCGGCCTACGAGGGCGTTCCCTATGCCGCGCCGCCGGTCGGCCCGCTGCGCTGGCGCGAACCGCAGTCCGTATCGCCCTGGACCGGTGTCCGCGACGCCACCGCGTTTGCTCCGGCTTGCATTCAAATCGGCGTCTCCATGCCCGGCGAACCGCCGCCGAAGACCAGCGAGGACTGCCTCTACCTGAACGTCTGGGCGCCAGCTGGCCGACGCCGCGGCCCGCTGCCGGTGATGGTCTTCATCCATGGCGGCGGCTACACGAACGGCTCAACAGCCCTGCCGTTGTACTGGGGCGACCGGTTGGCGCGCCGCGGCGTGGTGGTGGTGAGCCTCGCCTGCCGCCTTGGGGTGCTGGGATACCTGGCCCACCCCGGCCTCACCGCGGAATCGCCCCGTCATAGCTCCGGCAACTACGGACTGATGGATCAGGTCGCCGCGCTGCAATGGGTCCATCGCAATATCGCGGCCTTTGGCGGCGATCCGCGACGGGTCACCCTGTTCGGCCAGTCGGCGGGGGCGATGTCGATCAGCGCCCTGATGGCCTCGCCGCCGGCGCGCGGCCTCTTCACCGCCGCCATCGGGGAAAGCGGCGGCCTCTTCGAACCGCTGCAGATCGCCCCCTACTATCGGCTGGACAGCGCCGAGCGGGCCGGCGCGGCGTTCGCCCACGCCCTGGGCGCCGAGACGGTCGCCGACCTTCGGGCTCTGTCCGCCGAGAAACTGGTGCGGGCCGATCCCGGTGGGATATCCCACCCGATCGTCGAGCCATCGTACCTGCCGCTCAGCCCCTACGACGCCTTCGTTTCGCACCAGCAGGCTCAGATCCCGGTGCTGGTGGGCTGGAACGCCGAGGAGGCCCGATCCCTGACCGATCTGAGCAAGGTCCGGGCCGCCAGTTTCGAATCCGATATCGCCAAGGCGCTGTGGCCCCTGCCCTCGACGCTCCTGGTGGCCTACCCGCACGCCGACGATCGGCAGGCGGCTCAGGCGCGGGCCGACGTGGAACGCGACATGCGGTTCGGCTGGGACATGTGGGCCTGGGCCAGGCTGCAGTCCGCGGCTGGCCAGCCGGTCTACGCCTATCGGTTCGAGCAGCGGCCGCCGTTCCCCAAGGATTCCGTACGAGCGGGCTGGGGCGCGTCGCATTTCGCCGAGCTCTGGTACGTCTTCGATCACCTGGGCCAGGAGCCATGGGCCTGGACCCCGAAGGACCGGCGGCTGGCGGACATGATCGCCGGCTACTGGGTCAACTTCGCACGGCGCGGCGATCCCAACGGTCCGGGCCTGCCCCATTGGCCGCGCTTCTCCGCGGCCCACCCGGACGTGCGGCGGTTGGGCGGTCCTGTGGTGGCTGGCCCGCCTCCAGAAACCTCGACCCTGATGGCTTTCGACGCGCTCTATTCCGGTCTGCGGGTTCCGCCGCGGAAAAATCCTTGAGCGCGGTCAGCGTCGCTCCGCTAGCACCTTGAGCACCGCCTCGGCGGCGGCCTGCGACGGATCCGGGCCGCCACGGCCCATCTTGTCCAGGGCGGCGTACTGCGCGAGCACCTGGCGGCCGCGCAGTTCGGCGTCGTCGAGGCGCAGGGCGACCTCGTGCGCCAGGTTCGGCCCCGTGCAGCGATCCTGCACCAGCTCCGGCGCCACGAAGGCCTGGGCGGCGATGTTGAACAGGGTGATGTAGGGCGTGCGGATCAGCCTCTGCAGGATGGCGTGGGTGACCGGCCCCAGGCGATAGCCGACCACCATCGGCACGCCGGCCAGGGCCAGTTCGGTCGTCACGGTGCCGGAACAGGCCAGCGCGACGGTGGCGGCCTTCATGGCGTCGAGCTTGCCCTCGTCGCCCTCGATCACATGGGCGCGGTGCGACCAGCCGGCGACGCGGGCCTTGACCATCTCGGCCACCGTTGGGGCGGCGGGAACCACGATGTGCAGGTCGGGGCGCTGGTCCTTCAGGCGGCGTACGGCGTCCTCGAACGCCGGCAGCACGCGCTCGATCTCGCCCGGACGGCTGCCGGGCAGGACGATCAGGATCGGATCGTTCGGTCCAGCCGCGATCTGTTTGCGCAGCCGCGCCGGCTTGGCCTTGGAGAAGTCGAGGCTCAGCGCCGAATTGCCGACAAAAGTCACCGGCAGGCCCTCGGCTTCGAAGAACGGAGCGTCGAAGGCATGGATCGACAGCAGATGATCCACCGTCGCCGCCAGGGTCTTCGCCCGCCCGGGCCTGGTCGCCCAGACCTGCGGGCCGACGTACTTGATCAGCGGCAGCTTGGGGTCCAGCCGGCGCAGGCGCTGGGCGACCCGCAGGGTAAAGCCCCAACTGTCGATCAGCACGGCGACATCTGGGTGCTCGCGCTGCGCGATGGCGACCGTCTCATCGGCGCGGCGGACGATGCGCGGATAGGCCAGCAGGCCCTCCAGCAGGCCCAGGATCGAGATGTCGGCGATGTCGAAGGGGCTCTGAACACCTTCCGCGGCCATCCGCTCGCCGCCGACGCCCACGAAGCGCACGCCCTCGCCCAGCCGCGTTTTCAGCGCCCGCGCCAGGCCCGCGCCGCGATCATCACCCGAGGCCTCCGCCGCCACCAGCATGACGGTGAGCGGCGGCTTTGCGCGGCCGCTCACGGGGCCTGCGGCTCGACGCCGAGGATGAAGACGCCCAGGTCGTCGGCGAGCGCGATCACCGCCTCGCGATCCAGCACCAGCAGGCGTCCCGCCTCGCCGACGATCCCCGCCAGGCCGGCGCGCGCCACCGCCTCGACGGTGGCGGGGCCGATGGTGGGCAAGTCGACCCGCGTCTCCTGGATCGGCTTGGGCGCCTTGGCGAGGACACCCAGCGGCGCGCCTGGGCGGCCGCGCAGGGCGGCTGGCAAGTCGGCCACCCGGGCCAGCAGGGCGTCGGTGCCCTCCGCCGCCTCGAGCGCCAGCACCAGGCCCCGGCAGACGACGGCGGCCTGGCCTGCGTCCAGCCGGCCGACGGCGCGCGCGACGCTAAGCGCCTGATCGATGTCGGCCATGTGCTCGTCGCCTGGCGCGACGGCGCCCAGCGGGCCCGCGGCCAGGCCCAGGTCATCCATCACCTCGTGCGCGCCCTCCACGGCGAAGCCTTCCTTCTCGAACTCCGCCACCAGCATGCGCAGCAAGGCGTCGTCGCCCTTGCGCGCCGCGGCGATGGCGGCCGGCAGGGCGGCGAGGCCCCGTAGATCCGGCATCATGGTCGCGAAGTCCGGCCGATTGACCTGACCGGCCAGGCAGACCGCCTTACAGCCGGCACGCTTCAGGGCCTTGAAGCATTTGCCAAGCTCGGCCAGGCCCACCTCGGCGCCGGCGAACCGCGCCAGGTCGTCGCCGGCGAAACCTTTCAGGCGGATGACGAACAATGGCCGGCCGGAGCGCAGGCAATGCTCGGCGATCTCGACGGGCAGGCCGCCGCCGCCGGCGATCAGCCCGAGCTTTTGCACCTAAACCTCGCGTTCGGGCAGGCAGAGCGGCCGGCCGGCGTCGGCGCGGATGAAGTCGATGATCTCCATCACCGGGGCGGATGTGCCGAAAGTGGTGGCCGTGTCGTCAACGCGCTCTTGGAAGGTGCCTTCCTCGGCGAACAGTAGGCGGTAGGCCGAGCGCAGTTCGCTGATCGTCTCGCGGCCGAAGTCGCGGCGCTTCAGGCCCACCAGGTTCAGGCCCTCGAGGTGGGCATGGTTGCCCCACACCAGGCCATAGGGGATCACGTCCTTGGTCACCGCCGCCAGGCCACCGATGAAGGAATAGCGCCCCACCCGGCAATACTGGTGCACGGCGGCCAGGCCGCTGACCATCACGAAGTCGCCGATGTCCACATGGCCGCCGAGCGTCGCGGAATGGGCCAGGATGACGTTGTCGCCCACCGTGCAGTCGTGGCCCACGTGGCTGGTGGCCATGTACATGCCGTCGTTGCCCACCCGGGTGACGCCCTCGGACTGGGCCGTGCCGATGTGCATCGTCACATGTTCCCAGATCTTGTTGCGGTCTCCGATGATCAGCTCGGTCGGCTCGCCCTGATAGGCAGTGTGGTGCGGCGGCCCACCCAGGTTGGCGAAGTTGCGCACCGTGCAGTCCTCGCCGATCCGCGTATGGCCCTCGACCACCACGTGGCTCGCCAGCGTGCTGCGCGCGCCGATCCGGACATGCTCGCCGACGATGCAATAGGGCCCGATGCTGACCCCATCGGCGAACTCTGCGCCCTTGGCGACGATCGCCGTCGGATGGATTTCGACGCTCACTTTGTATCTACCACCATGGCGGCCCACTCCGCCTCGGCGGCGACCTTGTCGTCCACCAGGGCGCGGCCCTTGAACTTGTAGATGTCGCGGCGGGTCAGGGTGACCTCCACAGCCAGCCGCAGGACCATCCCCGGGCGCACCGGCGCGCGGAAGCGGCAGTTGTCGAGCGACATGAAGAAGATCGCCTTGCCAGCGGGGTCGATGTCCAGCGACTTCGACATCAGGACCGCGCTGGTCTGGGCCATGGCTTCGACGATCAACACGCCGGGCATCACCGGATAGTCGGGAAAGTGCCCTGCGAAGAACGGCTCGTTCACCGTCACGCACTTGACGCCGATAATCGACTGACTGGGGACGAAGGCCTCGCAACGGTCCACCAGCAGAAACGGGATTCGGTGCGGAATCCGCGCCATGATCTCGGTGATGTCGATGTCTGTGGGAGCTTCGCTCACCGGCGCCTTGCGGCTCATGAATCCCCTTCCTTGCGGCTCGCCTGTCTTTTGAGCCACGCGGTTTCCCGCACCCATTGCCGGATCGGCCGAGCCGGGAAGCCTGCCCAGGTCTCGCCGGCCGGAACGCTGTTGATCACGCCCGCCGCCGCGCCGATCCGGGCGCCGGCGCCGATGGTCAGATGATCGGCCACGCCTGCGCGGCCTCCGAACTGCGCGCCGTCGCCAATGGTCACGCTGCCCGAAATCCCTGTATGGGCGGCCATCACGCAATTACGCCCGACGCGGACGTTGTGGGCGATCTGCACCTGATTGTCGATCTTGGTGTTCTCCCCCAGCACCGTGTCGTCGAAGGCGCCGCGGTCGACGCAGCTGTTGGCCCCGACGCCGACCCCATCCTGCAGGATCACCCGGCCAAGCTGCGGGATGTCGATCAGCCCCCTGGGCCCCGCCGTGGCGCCAAAACCCGGCTCGCCGATCGCCGCGCCCGCCAGGATCCTCACCCGGTCGCCGATCAGGGCGAAGCCGATGGTCACGTTGGCGGAAATCTCGCAGTCCCGTCCGATGGCGACGCCCGGGCCGATCACCGTGTTGGCGCCGATGCGGGTCCCGCGACCGATCTGCGCGCCGGCCCCGACCACCACGCCGGGCCCCAGCAGAACCTCAGGCTCGATCTGGGCTGAAGGATGCACGCCCTTCTCCCCGGTGGCCATCCGCGGGCGGTGCAGCCGCGCCGCGGCCAGCGCATAGCCCACCTGCGGCGCGGCCATCACCAGGCCCGCGCAGCCGGCCGGCAAGGCCACCGCATCCTCGGCGGCCACGAAGCAGGCGCCGGCCTTGGTCTCACGGACCTGCGCCACGAACTTGCGATCGCTGACGAAGGTGACGGTGTCGGCGGTCGCGCCCGCCATCACCGAGACCGCGCGCACTAGACGACCGCCGTCCGCTGGATCGGCCAGCCCGGCGCCCGTCAGGGCCGCCAGGTCGGAGAGCGTGACGGGGCCGAGGTCTTCGAAGAAGCGCGGATCGGGCATGGTTTAAGCTGCGGCGCCCCGCGCCGTCTCGCCTTCGCCTACCGCTTGGACTTCGGCGTAGCGGCGCGCGGGGCCGGGCCAGGCGTCTGCACGATCGGCGGGGCGCCGCCGGCGTTGGTCGCGACGCCGGGCTGGTCGAGGTGCTCACGGTCGAAGGCGAACTGGGTGAACTTGCCGTCGATGCCGGTGACGACGGTCTGGGTGAGATCCATCGCCGGATTGCCGATGATCACGGCGTTGCGTTGCAGCAGGATCGAGCAGGCCTTTGCCTGATAGGCGGTCCGGATGAACGGCTCCATTTCCTGGCTGACACGCTGAACGGCCTTCTGCTCGGTCGCCTGGACCTCGCGGTCGCGCAGTTGGGCTTTGCGCTGCAGGGCGCTGGCGCGGATCTGCAGTTGCGAACCGCGTTGCTCGAAGGTGGTCTGATCGAGGGTCGCGCGTTGGGCGTCCAGCGCCTTGGCGTCGTTGTCGATGGCGGTCTTTTCACCGCCCAGCTCGGCTTGGGTCTGAGCCACGATCTGCTTCATCCTGCCTTCGACATATTGGCCGACCTTGGACAGGCCGATGGCGTTGTCGAAGGAGAAGATGCAGACGCCCTGAAGCGGCGGGCCATGGGTCACGGCGGTGGCCGCCGGCGGAGCCGCCGCGGCCGGGGCAGGAGCGGCCTGAGCGGAAACCGTGAAACAGGTGGCGAAGGCGGCGGCGCAGAGGCCCGCGGCGATTGGCTTGGAGGTCATGACAATCCTAGAACCGTGTTGCAGTTGAGAACTTGAAGGTTTCGGTTCGATCGTAGGGTTCTCGCTTGAGGACCTGGCTGAAGTCGAACTGGATGGGACCCATCGGCGACTTCCAGCGGACACTCAATCCGGCGGATGCGCGCAGGCCCAGGTCATCCTTGATGTTGGGGTCGAGGATCGGCAGGCCGGTGGTGGGGTCCTTGGTCGTCTTGTCGAAGGAATCGAGCAGGCCTTCCGTGCCGAAGTCCGAGAACAGCGCGGCCTTGATGCCGTACTGCTCGGGCAGGAAGGTCGGGATCGTGAGTTCCAGCGAGCCGATCGCATAGACCTTGCCGCCCAGGGCGTCGGCCTGGGCGTTTTCGCCATCGTTCTGGTTCTCGGCGCTCAAAGTCAGATCGCGCGGGCCGATGCCGGCGATCTCGAAGCCGCGGAAGGTGTCGCCGCCCTTGTAGAAGCGATCGTTGATCCGCACGTGATCGCCACCCCAGCCCTCGATATCGCCGGCCGAGGCGGTGAAGCTAAGGACGAAGGTCTTGTTGAAGCCGTGGTACCAGGCGCCCTCGCCCTCGGTCTTGACGTAGCGCACGTCGCCGCCGATGCCCGCGAAGTCCTGGTTGAGCTGGACGAAGAAGCCCCGGGTCGGATGGATGGGGTCGTTGCGGCGATCCAGATGGTAGCCGTAGCCGATCGACGAGGTCAGGAAGCTGCCCTGCTGATCGCAGAGCGAGGCCGACAGCAACAGGTTGGTCGGATCGCAAAACGACGGGTCGATCTCCACGTCGTCGTTGCGCAAGGTGTAGTTCAGCGACCCGCGGGAATTCAGGCTGAGCGGGAAGTTGGTGCGCAGCGTGGTGCCGATGGAAGACTGCTTGTAGGCCGAGAATTCCGAGAGGTCAGTCCTGTAGAAGAAGGCGTCGACGCCGGCCGCCAGGTCACGTCCAAGGAACCGCGGCTCGGTGAAGCCCAGGTCGACCGACGATCGGAAATAGCCCAGGGAGACGCGGGCGCGGACGTCCTCGCCGCGGCCGCGGAAGTTCCGCTCGGTGACGCCCAGGTCGACGACCAGTTGGTCGATGGAGGAATAGCCGGCGCTGAACGACAGTTCCCCGGTGGGCTGTTCGGTCACCTTCACCAGCAGGCCAGTCCGATCGGGCGCGCTGCCGGGCGTCTCGGTGATGTCGACATCCTTGAAGTAGCCGAGCGCCTTGATCTGGTTTTTCGAGCGGTCGACCAGCACGCGATTGTAGGCGTCGCCCTCCGAGACGTTCATCTCGCGCCGGATCACATAGTCGAGGGTGCGGGTGTTGCCGACGATATCGATGCGGTCGACATAGACGCGCGGACCTTCCTTCACGTCGAAGGTGACGTCGACCGTCCCCTTGGCGCGATTGGGCGTGTAGTGCGGCCGCACGTCGACGAAGGCGAAGCCCGCGGCGCCGGCGGCGAAGGTCAGGGCGTCGGTCGCCTGCTCGATCTTCTCGTCCTGGTAGATGTCGCCCGAGTTGAACGGCACCAGCGAGAGCAGCACGTTCTTGTCGAGCTTTTTCAGGTCGGTCTCGACGTTGATCTTGCCGAACTTGTATTCCGGCCCCTCTTCCACCGTGTAGGTGATGACAAAGCCATTCTTGTCCGGCGACAGCTCGGCCACCGCCGAGGCCACCCGGAAATCGTAGAAGCCGCGGTTACGATAGTACTTGCGCAGCTGCTCCTTGTCGTACTCCAGGCGATCGGGGTCGTAGTTGGCGTTCGACGAGAAGAATTTGTACCAGTGGCTCTGCTCGGTCACGACCACGTCGCGCAGTTCGTCGTCGGAGAAGGCCTTGTTGCCCAGGAAATTGACCCGCAGCACGCCACTCTTGGCGCCCTCGTCGATCTTGAAGATCAGGTCCACGCGCTTTTGCGGCAGCTCGACGATCTGCGGCGTCACCGTGGCCGAGATACGCCCGGCGCGGCGGTAGAGCTCGACGATGCGGCCCACGTCCGCCTGGGCCTTGGCGCGGGTGAAGATGCCACGCGGGCGCACGGTCACCTCGTCGCGCAGCTTGTCTTCCTTGATCGACGAATTGCCCTCGAACAGCACCCGGTTGATGATCGGATTTTCCACCACGGTGATGATCAGGTCGCCGTTGATCAGGTCGATCTTCTCGTCGGAGAACAGGTCGGTGCGGGCCAGCGCCTTCAGGGCGGCGTCTTCTTTCGCCGGGTCGATGGTTTCGCCGATCTGCAGCGGCAGGTAGGAGATCACCGTCGCCGGCTCGATCCGCTCGTTGCCGCGCACCACGAAGCGCTGGATCACGCCGGTGGGCACCGGCGCTGGCCGAGGCGTGGGGCGAGGCGCCGGCGCGGTCGACACCGGCGCAGCGGGCGCGCCAGCGGCGGGCGCGGGCGCGGCCGGCGTCGCTGGCGCGGGCGTGGCTGGCGCGGGCGTGGCTGAAGCCTGTGCAAACGCCAGGCCTGGCGTGGCTAGAGCGGTCGTCGCCATAAGACCGGCAAGACCGGAAACTAGCGCAGCGCTACGGGCGCGGTGTCTGTGCATCGAATCAGCCGTTTAGGAAAAGTCGGGGGTTAGGAGAATAGCCCGCCGATGAAATTGAACACACGGAGGCGCTGCAGATCGTTCCAGGTGGCGAACAACATCAATCCGAGAACCAGCGCAAGGCCTACGCGATACCCTGCCGCCTGAACCTTGGCAGCAAGTGGGCGGCGCGCCACCGCCTCATAGGCATAGAACAGCAGGTGTCCCCCATCGAGCACAGGTATCGGCAGCAGGTTCAAAAACCCGATGCCGACCGAGATATTGGCCACCAGGGTGAGCATGATCAGCAGCGCGTTCAGCGCCAGCGTCGGCAGGTCCTTGGAAACATCGACGGTCTGCCGCGCCAGGTCGCCGGAGATCTGCGCCATGCCGACGGGGCCGGAGATCTGGTCGGCGGTCTCGTGACCCAGGATCATCCGGCCCAGGTAGAAGACCGTGGTGGTGACCACGTCGCGCGCCTGGCCCACGCCGCCGGTCAGCGCCTTGATCGGGCCATAGCGCTTGAAGGTCCGGTCCTGCGGCCGCTCGGCGAACATCAGCTCCAGCCGGCCGAGCTGGTGCCACCGGCCGACGCCATCCTCCACCGGCCCGCGCTTGGGTGTTGCGGTCAGCAACAATTCGTGGCCGTCCCGCTCGACGACGAAGTTGGTCGGCAGGTCGCTGCGCAGGATGATCAGCTGCTTCACCGCCCCGTCGTATTTGATGGTCTTGCCGTCGGCCTTGAGAATCAGGTCGCCCGGCTTGAACCCGGCCAGCGCCGCCGGGCCGCCGGGGACGACCGCGGCGACGCGGGCCGGCGAAATGGGCTCGCCGACCGTCATCAGCAGGGCTGCGAAGATCACGATGGCCAGCAGGAAGTTGGCGGCCGGGCCGGCGGCGCTGATGAAGGCGCGCTGCCAGATCGGCTTGAAGTGATAGTAGCCGTTGAGGGCGGCCTCCCCTTCGCGCATCACCACCTCGCGCCGCATGGCGGCCAGGTCATTCTGGTCGGGGACGCTGGCGGCGTTCTCGTCGCCGGCGAAACGGACGTAGCCGCCGATCGGGATCAGGCCCAGGCGCCACTCGACGCCGGACTTGTCCACCCAGCTCGCCCACGCCCGCCCAAAGCCCAGGGAGAACTGGTCGATGCGGGTTCCC
This sequence comes from Phenylobacterium sp., assembly GCA_036268175.1. Lineage (GTDB taxonomy): Bacteria > Pseudomonadota > Alphaproteobacteria > Caulobacterales > Caulobacteraceae > Phenylobacterium. The sequence continues at coordinate 15,362 of DATAUR010000088.1, forward strand.
ACCGCCTTGGCCGCCAGGAAGTGGCCGAACTCATGGACCGTCACCACCACGCCGACCACCAGCAGGTAGGGCAGGATGTAGAACGGGAGATTGAGCAGGAAACCGATCATCGGCGCTGTTTTATCCTTGTGGGCCCGTCATGCGTGAACTGGCGCCATAAGGCCACTAACCACTTCGCCCGCCACGCGGCGCGCGGTCGCATCGGTGACCCGCGCCGACGCCACGGGGTCGTTCTCGACGGGGCGAAGCAGATCCTGGCGATCCATCCGCGCCAGGGTTTCTTCGACGGTTGCGGCGATATCAAGGAAGCCGATGCGGCCGGCCAGGAAGGCGGCGACGGCCACTTCGTCGGCCCCGTTCATCGCCGCGGGCGCCGCGCCGCCGGCCAGCAGCGCCGACTTGGCTACCCGCAACGCCGGGAACCGCTCCAGGTCCGGCTCGTCGAAGGTGAGCGAGCCCACCCCGGCCAGATCGAGTTTCTGGGCCGGCCAGGGCAGCCGGTCGGGCCAGGCGAAGGCGCAGGAGATCGGGCTACGCATGTCCGGCGGCCCCAGCTGCGCCAGCGTCGAGCCATCGGCGTATTCCACCAGGCTATGGACGATGGATTGGGGATGGATCAGGACGTCGACCCGCTCCGGCGGCATGGAGAAAAGATAAGCAGCTTCAATGACTTCAAGACCTTTGTTCATCATGGTGGCGGAATCGATGGTGATCTTCGCGCCCATGCTCCAGTTGGGGTGCTTCAGCGCCTGTTCCGGCGTCGCGCGGGCCATCTCCTCCCGCGTCCAGCCGCGGAACGGTCCGCCTGACGCGGTCAGGATCAGCCGCGCCACCCGCTGGGCGTTGGCGGGTTCGAACACCTGGAAGATCGCCGAATGCTCGGAATCCACCGGGATCACCACGCCCCCCGCCAGCTTGGCGGTGCGCAAGAGCTCCGGCCCCGCGCAGATCAGGCTTTCCTTGTTGGCGAGCGCGATGATCGCGCCGGTCCTGGCCGCGGCCAGCGTCGGGGCCAAGCCGGCAAAGCCCATGATCGCCGACATGACCCACTGCGTCTCCATGGCGGCGGCCTCCACGACGGCGGCCGAGCCGGCGGCGGTCTTGACGCCAGAGCCGGCCAGCAGGTCGCGCAGACGCGGCAGCGCGGCCTCGTCCTCGATGACCGCGATCTGTGGGCGCCACTTCAGCGCCTGTTCCGCCAGGCGTTCCACGTTGCGGCCCGCGGCCAAGGCGACGATCTCGACCTCGGCCTTGGCCTTGTCGAGGACGTCGAGGGTCGAGACTCCGATGGAGCCGGTGGAACCCAGGACACTGATCTTACGCGGCAGACTCAATGGCCCCATCCAATCTCATTGGCGAGGCGGGCCAGCGCCATCACCACCACAGCGAACATCAGGCCATCCACGCGGTCCAGCAAACCGCCATGACCCGGGATGATATCGCCTGAATCCTTTACCCCGAAGCGGCGCTTGAGCGCCGACTCCCACAAATCGCCCGCCATGGTCGCCAGGCCGACCGCCAGGCCGATGAAGGCGGCGGCCCACAGGCTGAGCTGGAAATAGGGCAAGGCGGCCATGAACGCGCCCGCCCCCATGGCGGTCAGCAGGCCGCCAACGAAGCCTGACCAGGTCTTGTTCGGCGAAAACCGCGGCCAGAGCTTCGGCCCCTTCAGGATGCTGCCCACCGCAAAGGCGCCGATGTCCGCGCCCCAGGTGCAGGCGAACAGCATCAGCGTCCACCAGACGCCCTGATTGGTGGCGCGGAGCCAGACCAGGCAAAGGGCCGCGGGCCCCACGTACCACACGCCATAGGCCGCATCGGCCGGGCGCTCCGCCACGCCTCGGGCCACCAGGGCGGCCGCGATGGCCCCGACCGCCATCACGCCCCAGGCTAGGAGATAGCGGGTCAGGTGGTGCGCCTCGTAGCCCATGAACACCGCGGCCAGCACCGCGGCCGTCACCGCGGCCGACACCCGCACCGGCGCCACCGGCGCGCTCATCGAGCCCCATTCGATGGCCAGCAGGGCGACGCCAACCGAGATCAGCAGCAGATAGGGCAAGGCCTCGTGGCGGCCTTCCAGCGCCGGGACCCAGTGCTGGTGGCGGCCGAGCGTCGCATAGAGCGCGGTGGGGACCAGAACGAAGCCCGAGGCGATCCTCAGGCCCAGGTTCGACCAGTCGAAGCGCCTAGCCTGCGGCAAGGACGTCATCGGCCACGACCGCGCCGTACCGTCGGTCGCGCGTATGATACTCGGCGATCGCCGCCCTCAGGTGCTCGGGCGCGTAGTCGGGCCACAGCACGTCCTGGAACACGAACTCCGCGTAAGCCGCCTCCCAGAGAACGAAGTTGGACAGCCGCTGCTCGCCCGAGGGGCGCACGATCAGGTCCGGCGGCGGCAGGTCGGCGGTCGACAGGTACCGGGCGAACCGGGCCTCGTCGAGGTCGGCGGGGTCGGCGCGGCCGGCGGCCACCTCCTGGGCAAACCGCCGCGCGGCGTCGACGATGTCGGCCTGGCCGCCGTAGTTGAAGGCGATGGTCAGGAATAGCCGGCTGTTGTGGGCGGTGCGTGTCTCGGCCTCGCGGCAGATCTTCACCAGGTCGCGCGAAAGCCCCTCCTCGCGGCCCACGACGCGGACGCGGACGCCCTCGCGCTCCAGCCTCGGCAGATCGCTGCGGAAATAGCGCTGCGGGAGCGCCATCAGCTCGGCCACCTCCGCCACCGGCCGGCTCCAGTTCTCTGTGGAGAAGCCGAACACGGTCAGCCAGCGGATGCCCAGGTCCGGGCAGGCCTGGACGATTCGCTTCAGCGCCTCGACGCCGGCCTGGTGACCCAGGGTCCTGGGCAGGCCGCGCCGCTTGGCCCAACGGCCGTTGCCGTCCATGACCAGGGCCACGTGCAGCCCCGCCTGACCCTTCGGGTCGAGCGCACCGTGAGGTGGTGAGGTGTCAGGGGTGGCCATGGAGCGGGAATGGAATCCTTGCGGCGTTCGGCGACGCCAGCCTAAACGTGCATGATCTCTTGTTCTTTGGTTTTCAAGGCTTCGTCCACGCGCTTGATCGCCTCATCGGTCAGCTTCTGGATGTCGGTTTCCATCCGCTTTTCCTCGTCCTGGCTGATCACGTGGGCCTTCTCGGCGGCCCGCAGGTCCTCGTTGGCGTCGCGGCGGACATTGCGCACGGCGATCCGCTGCTGCTCAGCGTACTTGCCGGCCACCTTGACCAGTTCCTTGCGGCGATCTTCGGTCAGCGGCGGGATCGGGATGCGCAGGTTCTGGCCGTCGGTGACCGGGTTGAGGCCAAGGCCGGCCGAGCGGATGGCCTTTTCCACCGAGATCACCAGGGCCTTGTCCCAGACGCTGACGCTGATCATCCGCGGCTCCGGCACGCTGATCGCGCCCACCTGGTTGATCGGCATAGTCGAGCCGTAGGCGTCCACATGCACCTGGTCCAGCAGGCTGGCCGAGGCGCGGCCGGTGCGCAGGCTGCCGAATTCCTCCTTCAGGGCCTCGACCGCCTTGTCCATGCGGGCCCGGTATTTCGAAAGTTCCGGCTTTTCCACAGTGGCCATGATGTTCGCTCCTATCGTTCCGGGCTAAGCCGCGGCTAGGCGATCGTCGTGAAGACGCCCTCGCCCTTCAACACCTTCAACAGATTGCCCCGTTCGCGGATCGAGAACACCACGATCGGAATGTGATTGTCGCGCATCAGGCTGACCGCGGAGGTGTCCATGACGCGCAGGTCCTTGGAAAGGACCTCCTTGTAGCTCAGCGTGTCGTAGCGCTTGGCGTCCGGGTCCTTCTTCGGATCGGCGGTGTAGACGCCGTCGACGCTGGTGCCCTTCAGGAGGGCGTCGACGCCCATCTCGGCGGCCCGCAGCGCCGCGCCGGAATCGGTGGTGAAGAACGGCGCGCCCACGCCCGCGGCGAAGATCACCACCCGGCCCTTTTCCAGATGCCGCAGGGCGCGTCGGCGGATGTAGGGCTCGCAGATCGCTTCCATGGGGATGGCCGACTGTACGCGGGTGTAGACGCCGATCTTTTCCAGCGCCGCCTGCACGGCCAGCGCGTTCATGATGGTCGCCAGCATGCCCATGTAGTCGGCGCTGGCCCGCTCCATGCCGGTCTCGGCGAGCGCGGCGCCGCGGAAGATGTTGCCACCGCCCACCACCACGCAGACCTGGATGCCGGCGCGGGCGACCTCGGCGATTTCCTCGGCCACCGCGCCCAGGGTCTTGGGATCGATGCCGAACCCGTCACCGCCGACGCCCGCCTCTCCTGACAGCTTCAGGAGGATGCGTTTGTAACGCGGCGGGCTGTCAGGCATGGGCGAGGTCCCGGTCATTGCAACTTCGATCGCAAACGCAACATACACTGAGGGCGCGGCGCGTCGAACGCACCGCGCCCCCAAAGCTCTTTTGAGTCGGTGGAGAGCTTAGCTCTGGCCGGACATGGCCGCCACTTCGGCGGCGAAGTCCGGGCCCTCGGCCTTTTCCACGCCTTCGCCCAGCTGGAAGCGCACGAAGCCCTTCAAGACCACGGGCGAGCCGACGGTCTTGGCGGTTTCGGCCACCAGCTGCTCGATGGTCTGGTCGGGGTTCATCACGAAGGGCTGCTTCAACAGGACGACTTCTTCCTGCCACTTGCGGATGCGGCCTTCGATCATCTTCTCGACCACTTGCGGGGCCTTGCCGCTTTCCAGCGCCTGCTCGGTCAGGAACTTCTTTTCCTTCTCGACGGCGGCCGGATCGAGGTCGTCCGTGGAGAGCGCCAGCGGCGGCATCGGCGTGCCGGCCACGTGCATGGCGATCTTGCGGCCGACCTCCTTCAGCGCGGCCTGATCGCCGGCGCTTTCCAGGGCCACGATGACGCCCAAGCGGCCGACGCCGTCGCCCTGCGCATTGTGCAGGTACAGCGAAACCGAACCCTGGCTCACCGTGAGACGGGCCGAGCGGCGCAGGCGCATGTTCTCGCCGATCGTGGCGATCATGTGGGTAACCGTTTCGGACACGGTCTGGCCCTTGGCGGTCTTGGTCGCGGAGATGGCTTCGACGCCTTCCACGGTCAGGGCCACCTCGGCGATGTCGCGCGCCGCCGCCTGGAAGGTCTCGTTCTTGCCGACGAAGTCGGTCTCGGCGTTCAGCTCGATGAGCGCGCCGGTCTTGCCGTCAGCGCTGATCTTACCGGCCACCAGGCCCTCGGCCGCGGCGCGACCGGACTTCTTCTCGGCCTTGGAGAGGCCCTTCTTGCGCAGCAGTTCCATGGCGGCTTCCATGTCGCCACCGGTTTCCTGCAGGGCGTTCTTGCAATCCATCATGCCAACGCCGGACTTTTCGCGCAGGTCCTTGACCAGCGCAGCGGTGATCTCCGCCATGGTCAGCTCCTTTAAAGCTATAGAGGTCGGGCGGAGGCCTCGCAGACTCCGCCCTTGGATGGGGTTCTAGTGGGTCAGTAAGACGCTTTGAGCGCGCCTCAGCTGGCCTGTTCTTCGCTCGACTGCTGTTCGGCCGCCGGGGCCTCTTCCGCCACGGCGGCGGTGGTATCGGGCTCTGCGGCAGCTTCCGGCGCCGGTTCGGCGACGGCTTCGGTGGCCGGTTCCGGAGCGGCGGCAGCCGCCGGTTCCGGCGCGGCTTCAGCCACGGGTTCCGGCGCGGCCGGCGCAGCCTCGACCTTGGCCTTCTTCGGCTTGGCTTCGGCCGGGGCTTCCGAACGCGCCAGCGCCGGCTCCATCGGAGCCTCTGAGGCGCCCAGGTCCACGCCCGACGCCGACTGGCCGGCGGCCAGGCCGTCCAGGATCGAGTCGGCCATCAGGTCGCAATAGAGCTGAATGGCGCGCGCGGCGTCGTCGTTGCCGGGAATCGGGAAGGTGATGCCGTCGGGATTGCAGTTGGTGTCGAGGATCGCGATCACCGGGATGTTGAGCTTGCGCGCTTCCTGGATGGCGATGGCTTCCTTGTTGGTGTCGATCACGAACATCAGGCCGGGGATACCGCCCATGTCCTTGATGCCGCCGAGCGACAGTTCCAGCTTGTCGTGCTCGCGACGCAGTTGCAGCAGTTCCTTCTTGGTGCGGCCGCTCTCGGTCTCGAGAACGCCTTCCAGCTCGCGCAGGCGGGCGATGGAGCCCGACACGGTGCGCCAGTTGGTGAGCGTGCCGCCCAGCCAGCGGTGATTCACATAGTACTGGGCGCAGCGGCGCGCGGCCGTGGCGATCGGCTCGGACGCCTGACGCTTGGTGCCGACGAACAGGATCCGGCCGCCGGACGCGGCGACTTCACGCACCTTCACCAAGGCCTGGTGCAGGAGCGGGATCGACTGCGAAAGGTCGATGATGTGGATGTTGGAGCGGCTGCCGAAGATGTAGCGCTCCATCTTCGGGTTCCAGCGGTGCGTCTGGTGGCCGAAGTGGGCGCCGGCTTCGAGCAATTGGCGCATAGAGAAATCGGGCAGTGCCATAGGTCGTATCGTCCTTTATCCGGTTGAACCGCCGCAGGCACCACCCCCAAGAGGGAGGACCGGAATGGAAGCGGACGGGATGTCTCCCCGCCACGTCGCCAAACGCCTGCGTGTGGATTGGAGCGCGGCAAATAAGGGCTTTGCCGGCAAAAATCAACCGCGCGTGGCCGCAAGGGTGGCGTCGGGCCTAGAGATCTTCCACGAAGGTGACGCCGGGCGCGGTCTTGATCGCCCCGCGCACCGCGCCGTCGAGGGTGAAGCGGCCGGGGAGCTTCACCTCCACCTCGCGGCCCGCGCCGACCCCCGCCACCAGGATGATCTCACCGCCACGGGCGTTGGTGACGCCTTCCAGGCGTTTCTTCAGAGCCTCGATCTCGGCGCTACGGGGCGCCAGGTGCACGCGCAGGCCGGCCACCACGTTCTCGACCGCCTTGGCCACCGGCTCGGCGCTGTCGCCGAAGAAGCGGACCTCGCCGTCCTTGGCCTTGGCCCGCACGGTGATCGCCACCGCCGCGCCCGGCTCCATCAGGTCGCGCACGCGCCGCCAGCTTTCCGGCGGGAACAGCACCTCATATTCGCCGGTGGGATCGGACAGCGTCACGAAGGCGAACTTCTCACCGGAGCTTTGCGCGGCGCGCTCCTGGCGGCGGCGCACGACGCCCGCCATGCGCAGGGCCTCCGCCCCGGCCTCCGCCTTGGCGATGGCGTCGGTCAAGAGGTCGCTACGCCGGCGGCGCAAGGCCTCGACCATGTCGTCCAGCGGGTGGCCGGAGAGGTAAAAGCCGACGGCGGAGAGCTCCTCGTCCAGGCGCTGGACCGGCGTCCAGCTATCGGTTCGCCGCATCTTGCGTGCGACCGCGGCGGCGGCGGCGGCCTTGTCGCCGCCCAGCAGGTCCATCTGATCGGAAGCCTGGCGCGTCGAGACGCCCTGCCCGTGCGCCACCAGCATCTCGGCGTTCTCGATCAGCTCGCCACGGTTGGGGTTCAGACTGTCGAAGGCGCCGGCCCGGGTCAGGGTTTCGAAGGTCCGCCGGTTCACCTGCTTGGGGTCGACCCGCTCGACGAAGTCGAAGACGTCGCGGAACGGCCCGTGCGCCTCCCGCTCGGCCACCACATGTTCCATGGCCTGCAGGCCGACATTGCGGATCGCGCCCAGCGCGTACAGCACCTCGCCGTCCTTCACGTCGAAGTCGGCGCTGGAGAGGTTCACGTCAGGGCTGCGGATCTTCACGCCGCAGCGCTTGGCGTCCTGGTAGAACACCGACAGCTTGTCGGTGTTTGCCAGGTCCAGGCTCATGGAGCCCGCGAAGAACTCCACCGGCGCGTTGGCCTTCAGCCAGGCGGTTTGATAGGCGATCAGCGCATAGGGCGCGGCGTGCGATTTGTTGAAGCCGTAGCCGGAGAACTTCTCCATCAGGCCAAACAGCAGGTCGGCGAGCTCGGGGGAAACGTCGCGCGCGGCGGCGCCGGACATGAAGCGCGCCCGCTGCTTGTCCATCTCCTCCTTCTTCTTCTTGCCCATGGCGCGGCGCAGCAGGTCGGCCTCGCCGAAGGAGTAGCCGGCCAGGATCTGGGCGATCTGCATCACCTGTTCCTGGTAGACGATGACGCCATAGGTCGGCGTCAGCACCGGGGCCAGCAGCGGGTGCAGCACGTCCAGCGGTTTGCGCCCCATCTTGCAGTCGACGTAGGCGGGGATCGAATCCATCGGGCCCGGCCGATAGAGCGAGATCAGCGCGGTGACCTCTTCCAGGGACTGCGGACGGAGCTGGCGCAGGGTGTCGCGCATGCCCTGCCCTTCCATCTGGAACACCCCCACCGTCAGGCCTGAGGCCATGACCTCATAGGCGGGGGCGTCGTCCAGCGGCAGGGTCTCCAGCGGGAAGTCCGCGCCCCGCCTGGCCAGGTGCTTCATGGCGCGGTTGACCACGGTCAGCGTCTTCAGCCCCAGGAAGTCGAACTTCACCAGGCCCGCGCTCTCCACCCACTTCATGTTGAACTGGGTGGCCGGCAGCTCCGAGCGCGGATCGCGGTAGAGCGGCGCGAGCTGGGTCAGCGGCCGGTCGGAGATCACGATGCCGGCGGCGTGGGTGGAGGCGTTGCGGTAGAGGCCTTCGAGCTGCAGGGCGATGTCCAGCAGGCGGGCGACCGCCTCGTCCTCGTCGCGGGCCTGGCGCAGGCGCGGCTCGATCTCGATGGCTTTGGCCAGTGTCACCGGATTGGCCGGATTGGCCGGCACCATCTTGGCCAGGCGGTCCACCTGGCCCAGCGGCAGTTGCAGGACGCGGCCCACGTCGCGCAGCACCGCGCGCGCCTGCAGGGTGCCGAAGGTGATGATCTGAGCGACCCGGTCGCGGCCATAGCGCGCCTGCACGTAGGCGATCACCTCGTCGCGGCGCTCCTGGCAGAAGTCGATGTCGAAGTCGGGCATCGACACCCGTTCCGGGTTCAGGAAACGCTCGAAGATCAGGCCGTACTTCAGGGGGTCGAGGCCGGTGATCATCAGCGACCAGGCGACCAGCGAACCGGCGCCGGAACCCCGCCCCGGCCCCACCGGCACGCCGTGCGCCACCGCCCACTTCATGAAGTCCGAGACGATCAGGAAGTAGCCGGAGAACCCCATCGAGGTGATGACCCCGATCTCCTTCTCCAGCCGCTGCTCGTAGGCTTCCAGCGCCACCGAGGGGCCGTTGATCCGCAGGCGCGCCTTCAGGCCCTCGCGCGCCTGGTGGGTCAGTTCGTCGTCCTCGGAGCGACCGTCCTCGGTGGGGAAGCGCGGCAGGATCGGATCGCGCTTGGGCACGGCGAAGGCGCAGCGCCTGGCGATATCGAGGGTGTTGTCGCAGGCCTCCGGCAGGTCGGCGAACAGCGCGCGCATCTCGGCCACAGGCTTGAACCAGTGCTCGGCGGTCACCCGGCGGCGCTCGTCCTGGCCGATGAAGGCGCCGTCGGCGATGCACAGCAGGGCGTCATGCGCCAGGTGCATGGCCGAGGCCTTGAAGTAGGCGTCGTTGGTCGCCACCAGGGGCACGTCGGCGTCGTAGGCGAAGGCCACCAGCTCCGGTTCGGCGGCGGCCTCGGCGGCCTCGCCGTGGCGTTGTAGCTCGACGTAGAAGCGGTCGGCGAAGACCCGGTGCATCTCGGCCAGCACCGCGCGGCCCTCCTTCGCCTTGCCTGCGGCGAACAATGGATCGGCCGGGCCGTCCGGGCCGCCGGAGAGCAGGATCAGGCCCTGCGCGTGGTCGCAGACCTTGCTCCAGGCGACGTTGGGCTCGTCGGCAGGATCGACCTCCAGGAAGGCGGCCGAGGAAAGCTCGGAGAGGTTGGCGTAGCCCTGCTCGTTCTGGGCCAGCAGCACGATGGTCGGCGTCTTGGCCCAGCGGTCCTGCGGCGCCTCGCCGATGCCTGCGACCGGCAGAGCGCAGCCGATGATCGGCTGGACGCCCGCCTCCTTGGTGATGACGGAGAACTCCAGCGCTCCGAACAGGTTGGCCCGATCGGTCAGCGCCACGGCCGGCATCCCGGCCTCCGCCGCCATCGCCCCGATCTTGTCGGCCTTGATGGCGCCTTCCAGCAGCGAATAGGCCGAGCGCACGCGCAGGTGAACGAAGCCGCCGGCGTCTTCCGAACCCGCTTCCGTACCCACGCCGGCCGCCTCTCCCATCCGCATGGCGGTCAGCCCATGTGCGCCGCCACCGAGCACATCATCCAGACAAAACTCGCCACCGACGCAAAGGCCAGTGATTCTCGGGCCAGACGAACCATGGGTCGCAATCCTTCTGTGGGCGCGCCTGTGGACAAGCGCCATCGTTCCGCTTTCGTTCTTATTCTCCTTTTGTTCTCACCGTCAAGCCCGTTGCGCGACAAACCCGCCTCGATGCGTTTTCAGGTGCGAGACCCCATGCCATAGTGACGATCGAGGGCGTGTTTGAAGGTCTTGTGGAATGCGTTGGATTGTCTTGGGTTTTTGTCTGGCCGCGGCGGGAACGGCGGCGTTGGCTCAGCCAGCCCCGCCGGCGTCGCACGGTGAGCGGCGGCCGGGCGGCGAACAGGCGATCAGCGCCGAACTGATCCGGCTGCACGACGACCTGCAACTGACCGACAGCCAGGAGCCGGCCTGGCATGACTACACCGTCGCCATTGCCCCGAACCCTGAGGCCCAGGCCCGCCACCAGGCCGCAAGCGAACTCCTGCCGCTGGTGCCGACGCCTCGGCGGATCGCGCTGATCGAGGCGACCATGGCGCAGGACGACCTGGACTTCCGCAAGCAGGCCACGGCGGTCAGCGCCTTCTACGCCAAGCTGACGCCGGAACAGCAGAAGGTGTTCGATCGCGACACCCTGCCCCAGGGTTCGGACCCGCGCCCAGGCTAGCGGACGGTTTTTCCCAGCAACGTCGACAGCCGCTCATCCCTCAGGGACGAGCGGCCGAGGTCGTGACCCTAGCAGGGAACCCAATTGTAGGCCTGCTTGGCCGCGTCCCAGGACCAGGAGCCACAGGCCGCCGGCTGTTGCGACTGCGTCGTGGCGCCGGCGGTGGGCGGGGCGCCCTGCGGCGCGGCCTGCTGCGGCGGATAGGGCGCGCCCGGCGGCGGATAGTAGTAGCCGCCCGGTGGTGGCCCATAGGAATAGGCGTAGGGCGCGTCGTAATAGGGCCCGTAGAAGCCGTCGTAGAACCAGGGGTCGATGGCGCTCATGCCAAGCGCGAAGCCCAGGCCGAAGTCGGCGAAGTAGAACGGCGCGAACCCGCCGAAATGCCGGAAGCCCGGCCGGCCGCCGAAGTGGCTGGCGCCAAAGCCACGGGGGCCGGCAACGCTGCCGCCCTGGAAGCCGCCCCTGAAACCGCCGCCGCTGCTGGGCGCGGCTGCGCTGGAGCCGCGGCCCCAACCGCCACCGCCACCGCCCCAACTGCCGCCACCGCCGCCGCCATGATGCGAAGAATCCGCCATGGCCGGCGCCGCCATGGCGAGAAGCGAAGCGCTCGCGAGCGCTACAACAATGGTCTTCAACGAGACCTCCATAGAGGCCGCGGCCGATCAGGCCCCGGTTAGCGTCCCGAGTCCACGATAGGCTCTGCCGCAGCGCACGAAAAGCCCCCGCGTTACAAAGACTTCGTGTCGTGGCTGGGTTTACGCCGTCAGCTCCGGCCCTGCGGCTCCAGGTGGCCGTCCTTCAGCGCGAAGACCCGGTCCATGTGGCGGGCCAGTTCGAGGTTGTGGGTGGCCACCACGGCGGCGACGCCGGTGCGCCGGGCGAGCTCGTAGAGGTTCTCGAACACCGCCGTCGAGGTGGTCGGGTCGAGGTTCCCGGTGGGCTCGTCGGCCAGCAGCAGGCGCGGCGAATTGGCCAGCGCCCGGGCCACGGCCACCCGCTGCTGCTCGCCGCCGGACATCTGCGCCGGCTGGTGCTGCACCCGCTCGGCCAGGCCCAGCTCCGACAGCAGCTCGGCGGCCCTGGCCTGCGCCGCCTTGCGCGACGCGCCAGCGATCATCAGCGGCAGGGCCACGTTGTCCAGCGCCGAGAACTCCGGCAGCAGGTGGTGGAACTGATAGACGAAGCCGATGGTCGAGAGGCGCACCTGGGTCCGCACGCGGTCGTTGAGGTCCGAACAGTCGCGGCCCTGGATGGCGATCCGACCGGCGTTGGGCCGCTCAAGCAGGCCAGCGGCGTGCAGCAGGGAAGACTTGCCCGACCCCGACGGCCCGATCAGGCCGACGATCTCGCCCGGCATCACGTCGAGATCGACGCCGCGCAGCACCGTGAGCTCGCCCGCGCCTGTCACATAGGCCCGCTCCAACCCGCGGATCGTCAGGACGGGTTCACTCATAGCGAAGCGCCTCCACCGGATCGAGGCGCGAGGCGCGCCAGGCCGGCGGCAGGGTCCAAACCATCGACATCACCAGCGAGAAGCCGACGATGACCGTCACCTCCAGCCAGTCGACCTTGGCCGGCAGGCGGGAGAGGAAATAGACGTCGGACGAGAACACCTGTTGGCCGGTCGCCCATTCCACGAAGCTCTGGATCGGGTCGATGTAGACGCTGACCAGGACGCCCAGCGCCAGCCCCGCCAGGGTGCCGGCCGCGCCGATCGCCGCGCCGGCCATGAAGAAGATGCGCAGGATCGCGCCCTGCCCCGCCCCGATGGTCCGCAGGATGGCGATGTCGCGCCCCTTGTTCTTCACCAGCATGACCAGGCCCGAGATGATGTTCATGGCGGCGATCACCACCAGCATCATCAGGATCAGCCGCATGACGTTGCGCTCGACCTTCAGCGCGCCCCAGTAGGAGCTGTCGCGCTGGGTCCAGTCTGCGACCAGCGCGGTGGGGCCGGCGGCGCGGCTGATGGCGGGCTTCAGACGCTCGGCCTTGTCCGGATCGGTGAGCCTGATCTCGATGGCGTCGACGCCGTCCTCCCGGCCGAAGAACAGCTGCGCCTGGTTGAGCGGCATGAAGAT
>DATAUR010000089.1:0-24198 GCA_036268175.1 Phenylobacterium sp.
CGTGATGGATCCCTGCATCAAATGTAAGTTCATGGACTGCGTGGAGGTGTGCCCGGTCGACTGCTTCTACGAGGGCGAGAACTTCCTGGCGATCAATCCCGACGAGTGCATCGACTGCGGCGTCTGCGAGCCGGAATGCCCCGTCGACGCCATCAAGCCCGACACCGAGGACGACGCCGACGGCAAGTGGCTGAAGGTCAATTCCGAGTATTCGCGGGTGTGGCCGAACATCACCGTCAAGGGTGAGCCGCCGGCCGACGCCGAGGCCTTCGAACGCGAGACCGGCAAGCTGGAGAAATACTTCTCCGAAAAGCCGGGCCGCGGCTCCTAGAAACGCCGCCGCCGCCCTGGGGCGAACGGTCCTGCCCCCTCTGCTGGCGGGGGCAACCCTTTCATTCCGCTTCATTTTATGTTAGCGTTATAGACGATGCAGCGCTCAAGGCTCTCCGCCCCGCTCATCGATCTGAAGAAACGCCGCTCCGGCGCAGCCCATGAGGGATAGCTCCGGCGACAGGCGAAGGGTGTCTTAAGAGGTCTACTCCGCTTCAAAACGACGACGCCGCCGCGACCCCCTTTCGCGGAGAGCATGGCTTTGTCGCTTCGCGGGGGTGCGTCATCGGTCCGACGATTGTCCGGACCCGGATTTATGAGAGGGTTCTCTATGAGCAAGAGCGGTCATGATTTCTCGGTTGGCGATCACGTCGTCTATCCGGCCCATGGCGTGGGCCAGGTGCAGGGGATCGAAACGCAAGAAGTCGCCGGTCTGAAACTCGAAGTCTACGTGATCACCTTCGACCACGAGAAGATGACGCTGCGCGTCCCGACCGCCAAGGCCCGTGCGTCCGGCCTGCGCGCGCTGGCCGAGACCAACGTGGTGACCCAGGCTCTGACGACGCTCAAGGGCCGCGCCCGGGTGAAGCGCACCATGTGGTCGCGCCGCGCCCAGGAATACGAAGCCAAGATCAACTCCGGCGACCTGATCTCCATCGCCGAGGTGGTGCGCGACCTGCACCGCGCCGAGAACCAGCCGGAGCAGTCCTATTCGGAACGCCAGCTCTATGAGAGCGCGCTGGACCGCATGGCCCGCGAAGTCGCCGCCATCGAACGCATCGATCGCGACGCGGCCATCGGCATCCTCAACAAGTCGCTGGTCAAGGCCGTCGCGGCCTAAGCCTTCCCGACAAGTCCGATTTGCGAGACGCCCGGCTTAACCCGCCGGGCGTTTTCGTTTGACCGTCCCTGCGCGACGGCGCGACCCTGCCGCTGACGAACAGCGGTGGAGGAACGACCATGGCCGACGACGCTGGCGCGATCGCCAGGAGCGCCCTCGCCAGGGAAGCGCGGGAGCGCGCCTATTCGACGCCGCTCGAGGACTTCGACGTCTCCGACATCGGCCACTTCACCAGCGACACCCACTGGCCGTGGTTCGAGCGGCTGCGGCGGGAAGACCCGATCCACTACTGCGAGAACAGCGCGTTCGGCCCCTATTGGTCGGTGACCAAGTTCCAGGACATCGTGGCGGTGGACTCCAACCACGAGGTGTTCTCCTCCGCCTCCAACCTGGGCGGCATCATGATCGCCGACGCCATGGAGCCCACCGATAGCTCCAGCTTTATCGGGCTCGATCCGCCCGACCACGACGCCCAGCGGCGGGTGGTGACGCCGACCTTCTCCACCGCCGGCATGGCGGCCATGGAGCCACTGATCCGCAGCCGCGCCGCGGCGATCCTCGACGAGTTGCCCGTGGGCGAGACCTTCGACTTCGTCGACAAGGTCTCCATCGAGCTCACCAGCCAGATGCTGGCCACCCTGTTCGACTATCCCTTCGACCAGCGGCGCAACCTGCCGAAGATCTCCGACATGGCGCTCTCCGGCCCGCCGCGGGCCGACATGACCATGGAGGAGATGCTGGAGCGCCAGCAGGCCTTCTGGCCGCTGGTGATGCCGTTCATGGGCCTGTGGGACGCGCGCAAGGACGGCCCGCCGGCCAATGACCTGATCTCGCTGCTCAGCCACGATCCGGTGACCCGCAAGGACGACGTGCCGGAACGCTACTTCGGCAACATCATGCTCCTGACCGTGGCCGGCAGCGACACCACGCGCCACTCGATCACCGGCGCCCTGATGGCCTTCCAGGACCATCCCGACGCCTACGACCGCCTGCGCGCCGATCCCGCCCTGCTGGACTCCGCCGTGCCGGAGATCGTGCGCTGGCAGAGCCCGGTCGCCCACATGCGCCGCACCGCCACCCAGGACTTCGAGCTCGGCGGCAAGACCATCAAGAAGGGCGACCGGGTGGTCATGTGGTACGTCTCGGGCAACCGCGACGACGAAGTGATCGCCGACGCCGACCGCTTCATCATCGACCGCGAACGGCCCCGCCAGCACGTGGCCTTCGGCTTCGGCGTCCACCGCTGCGTCGGCAACCGCCTGGCCGAGATGCAGCTGCGGGTCGTCTGGGAAGAGATCCTCAAGCGCTTCGAACGCATCGAGGTGGTGGGCGAACCCCGGCGGCTGAAGTCGAACTTCGTGAAGGGCTACGAGGCGTTGCCCGTGCGGATCGTGGGTTAGGCCTCGACGCTGTCCAGCAACGCAACCTCTCCACCCGGCCCGCGGTCCAGTTCGGCGGTCAGCTTTTCGCGGTCGAGGTCGCCCTCCCAGCGCGCGATCACCAGGGCGCCGACGCCGTTGCCGATGAAGTTGGTGAGCGCGCGGCCGGCGCTCATGAACCGGTCGACGCCGACCAGCAGGCCGAGCGCCGCGATCGGCAGGTCGGGGATCACCGCCAGCGTGGCGGCCAGCGTGATGAAGCCCGCCCCGGCCACCCCGCTCGCCCCCTTGGACGTCAGCATGGCCACGCCCAGCAGCGTCGCCTCTTGCCCCAGGCTCAGCGGCGTGTTGGTCGCCTGGGCGAGGAACAGGGTCGCCAGCGTCATGTAGATGTTGGTGCCGTCGAGGTTGAACGAATAGCCGGTGGGGATCACCAGGCCGACGGTGGTCTTGCCCGCCCCCAGCCGCTCCAGCTTGGCCATGATCAGCGGCAGCGCCGCCTCCGACGACGAGGCCCCCAGCACGATCAACAGCTCGTCGCGGATGTAGGCCAGGAACTTCAGGATCGAGAAGCCGCAGAACCAGGCGACGGCGCCCAGCACGATCAGCACGAACAGCGTGCCGGCCGCGAAGAACACGCCCACCACCGCGCCCAGGTTGACGAGCGAGCCCAGGCCGAACTTGCCGATGGTGAAGGCCATGGCCCCGAACGCACCCACCGGGGCGAGCTGCACGATCACCCCGATGATCCCGAAGAACAGCTTGGCGATCGCCTCCAGCACCCCGGCCGCGCGATCGCCGAACGCGCCCAGCCCCGTGCAGGCGAAGCCCGTCAGGATGGCGATCAGCAGGACCTGCAAGAGGTCGCCGCCGGCGAAGGCGCCCAGGAAGGTGTCGGGGATCAGGTTCATCAGATAGTCGACCAGCCCCTGGCCGTGCGCCGCCTTGGCCGCGTAGCCCGCGCCGATCTTCGGATCGAGGCTCGCCGGGTCGATGTTGAAGCCGGCGCCGGGATGCAGCACGGTTCCGACCACCAGGCCGATCACCAGGGCGAAGGTCGAGACCACCTCGAAATAGACCAGGGTCCGCAGCCCCAGGCGGCCGAACGCCTTCAGGTCGCTCATCCGCGCGATGCCGGCGGCGACGGTGCAGAAGATCACCGGGGCGATGGCCATCTTCACCAGCTTGATGAAGGCGTCGCCCAGCGGTTTGAGCGCCGCGCCGAACTCCGGCCACAGCCAGCCCACGAGCGCGCCCAGGATCGTGCCGATCAGCACCTGCACCCAAAGCTGGCGGAGACTCCGCAACACACCCATCCGCCGACTCACCGCTCGCCCCGGCGTTTGCACGCCCCTCCGGTTAGGCTATCACGCCCATCGCGTGGCCCGGTAGCTCAGCCGGATAGAGCAGAGCTTTCCTAAAGCTAAGGTCGGGGGTTCGAGTCCCTCCCGGGCCGCCACTCTGCGCGAAGGAGAGGCCGATGCGGCAGGGTGCGGAGGATCTGGCGCGGGAGTTGGCGCGGCGGCACGCGGCGCGGGCGACCTTCACCAGCATCTTCGACGACGCCGACGCGACCGCAGGCGCCGCGCCCGACGTGGCCTTCGCCTATGAGGTGCAGGACCGTTTTGTCGCCGAACTCAGCCGGTCGGGCGCGCAGGCCGCCGGCTACAAGGTCGGGCTGACGACGACGCGGATGCAGCAGATATGCGGCGTGAACGAGCCGATCTCCGGCGTGGTGCTGGGCCCGCGCGTGCTGCGCTCGCCGGCGAGCGTGAAACCCACCGACTATGTTCGGCTGGGGCTGGAGAGCGAGATGGCGGTGCGGATCGCGCCAGGGGCCGGGCGGACCGGCGTCGAACTGCAGGACCTGCCGCTGCACCACCTGATCGACCAGGTCTGCGCGGCCTTCGAACTGGTGGAGGACAGCGGGGCTGACTATCGCCGGCTGTCGGCCGCCTCCATCGTCGCCGACAACAGCTGGAACGCCGGCCTGGTGCTGGGCCCGCCGATCGCGGTGGGGGGCCTGGCCCACCTGCGCGGCCGGCGCGGCGTCCTGAAGCTGAACGGCGAAGCGGTGAACGCGGGGATGAGCGACGAGGTGCTGGGCGATCCGCTGAACGCCGTCCATTGGCTGGCCTCACACCTGCGCCGGCGCGGCCGCGCCCTGAAGCCCGGCCAGTGGGTCTCCACCGGCGCCATCGTCCCCACCCGCTTCGTGGCGGCCGGCGAGGCCTACGCCTTCGAGATCGACAGCCTGCCGCCGGTCGAGCTGAAGGTGGGCTGATGGACCTGGGACTCAAAGGCCGCAGCGCCATCGTCTGCGGCTCCAGCAAGGGGCTGGGCCTCGCCTGCGCCAACGCCCTGGCGGACGCCGGCGTCGAGGTGGTGCTGAACGGCCGCGCGCCGGAGCCGCTGGCGGCGGCGGCGCAGGCGCTCTCCACGCGGATCGGCCGGCCGGTCGCCTCGGTGGCCGCCGATGTGACGACGGAGGACGGCCGCGCTCTGCTGCTGGCGGCCTGCCCCGAGCCCGACATCCTGATCACCAACGCCGCCGGCCCGGCGCCCGGCCAGTTCGAGGACTGGGGCGAGGCGGAATGGCTGGCCGCTCTGCGGGCCAACATGGTCGCGCCGCTGCAACTGATCCGCGCGACGATCCCCGCCATGCGCCGTCGCGGCTGGGGGCGCATCCTCAACATCACCTCGGGGGCGGTGAAGGCGCCCCTGCCGATGCTGGGCCTTTCCACCGGCGCGCGGTCGGGCCTGACCGGCGCGGTGGCGAGCCTGGCGCGGGAAGCCGCGGCCGATGGGGTGACGATCAACAACCTCCTGCCCGGCCACTTCGACACCGACCGGCTGGCCAGCGTGTTCGCCAGCCAGGCCGCGCGGCAGGGCGTCACGGCCGAGGAGGCGCGGCGCCGCGCCGAGGCCGCCAACCCCGCCCGTCGGGTCGGCCGCCCCGAAGAGTTCGGCGCGGCCTGCGCCTTCCTGGCCAGCGCGCACGCGGGCTACATCAACGGCCAGAACCTGCTGATCGACGGCGGCGCCTTTCCCGGCGTGTTCTGACGAAAACCCACTCGCGCACGGCCCGATCTTGCAGCGCTGAAACGTCCGAAACATGGACGCCCTGACGAGGCCCCAATCGCCTGCGTCTTTGCCGGTTACGTTATAACGTTAGACTGAAGGGCGTGGGCTGCGCTAACGGAAGATAACGCCGTAGCCGCACGCGATTTTGAGCAAAGCACTGCCGGACGGGATGATCATCGGGGGTTCCAAGACACAACGGCTGTTGGCCAGCCGGCGCGCGGTCGTTCGCGCCGCGCCGGCGCTGGCCGCACTGGCCGCGATGCTGCTGGCCGGCTGCGCGGCGGGGCCGGACTTCAAGACGCCGGCCGCGCCCAAGGTCGCCGGCTACACCGACCATCCGCTGACCCAGACCGACGCGACGCCTGGCGTCTCCGGCGGCGAGGCGCAGCGGTTCGTCAGCGGCGCGGACATCTCGGGCGAGTGGTGGACCATGTTCCACTCCAAGCCGCTCAACGAGCTGATCGACCAGGCGCTGGCCCACAATCCCGACCTGAAGGCCGCGCAAGCCGCGCTCACCCAGGCGCGAGAGACGACGCTGGCCGCCAAGGGCGCCTTCTACCCGCAGGTCTCCGCCGGCTATTCGGCCAGCCGCCAGCGGCAATCGGGCGCGCTGGCGCCGACCCCGGAAAACAACGCCTTCGAGTACAGCCTGTTCACGCCGGAAGTCAGTGTCGCCTATACGCTCGACGTCTTCGGCCTGAACCGCCGCACGGTGGAGCAGGCCAGGGCGCAGGCGCAGGCGGCGCGCTTCCAGATGATCGCCGCCCACCTGACGCTGACCTCCAACGTCGCGGCCGCGGCCATCCAGGACGCCGCGCTGGACGCCCAGATCGACGCGACCCGGCAGTTGGTCGACATCGAAACCAAGATGCTGGAAACGCTGAAGTACCAACAGTCCAAGGGCTATGCGAGCGGGCTGGACGTGGCCGCCCAGCAGGCCCAACTGGCCCAGGCGCAGGCGAGCCTGCCGGGGCTGCTCAAGCAGTCGGCGCAGCAGCACGACCTGATCGCGGTGCTGGCCGGCCGCTATCCCAACCAGGCGCCGGCGGAGAAATTCGATCTGGCGAGCCTGACGCTGCCGGCCGACCTGCCGGTCAGCCTGCCCTCGGCGCTGGTCGCCCAGCGGCCGGATGTGCGCCAGGCGCAGGCCAACCTGCACGCCGCCAGCGCCGCCATCGGCATCGCCGCGGCCAACAGGCTGCCCAACATCCAATTGACCGGCAGCGCCGGCTCGACCGCGCTGGCGTTCGGCCAGACCTTCGGGCCAGGCACCGCCTTCTGGGCCTTCGGCGCGGATCTCGCCCAGCCGATCTTCGAGGGCGGGACCCTGCTGCACCAGGAGAAGGCCGCCAAGGCGGCCTATACGCAGGCCGCCGAGCAGTACCGCTCCACCGTGCTGGGCGCCTTCCAGAACGTGGCCGACACCCTGACGGCGATCGAGCAGGACGCGGCCGGTCTGAAGGCCGCCGCCGCCGCCGCGGACGCCGCCAAGGTGACGCTCGACCTGTCGCAACGTCAGTACAAGGACGGCTACGCCAACTACCTGTCGCTGCTCAGCGCCGAGCAGGGCTACCAGCAGGCGCGGATCGGCCTCGTGCAGGCGCAGGCCGCCCGCTACGCCGACACCGCGGCCCTGTTCCAGGCTCTCGGCGGCGGTTGGTGGAAGCGCGCGGATTTGGCCAAGGATTGACATGCAAACGAGCCCGCCCCACGGCCGCCGCGCCACCGCTTTCATTCTGGCCATCGCGGCGCTGAGCCTGGCCGGCTGCGGCAAGAAGGCCGAGAGCTACGCCGCCCAGCCGACGCCGGCCAACGTCACCCTGACCGCGGCGCAGCTGCAGCACATCCAGCTCTATACGGTGGCGCCGTCGAGCTTCCGCAAGTCCGTCGAGGCCGCCGGCGTGGTGGACTTCGACAACGACCAGGCGACCAGCGTGATCGCGCCGATCTCCGGCCCGGTGACCAAGCTGCTGGTGGAACCCGGCCAGAAGGTGCGCGCCGGCGACACGCTGGCCCTGGTGGACTCGCCCGACTATTCGGCGGCGATCAGCGCCTACGCCAAGGCGCTGGCCACGGCCAAGACCAACCGCCAGCTGGCCGACGCCGACAAGGACCTGGCGCAGCACAACGGCGTCTCCCAGCGCGAGGCGGCCCAGGCGGAGACCGACGCCGTCAACGCCGAGGCCGATCGTGACGCGGCCCTGCAGGCCCTGGTGGCCCTGAACCTCGATCCGGGGATCATCAAGCAGGTGCAGCAGGGCCACCCGATGGCGCGGGTGACCGGCAAGATCCGCTCGCCCCTCGCCGGCACTGTGGTGGAAAAGCTGATCACGCCCGGCCAACTGCTGCAGGCCGGGACGACGCCGGCCTTCACCGTCGCCAACCTCTCGAAGGTCTGGGTGATGGCCCAGGTCCCGGCCGCCGACCTGCCGACCATCGCGGTCGGCGACCCCGTCGAGGTGCAGACCGGCGTCGGCGCCGCGGCGCTCACCGGCACGGTGGACAACATCGCCGCCCTGGTGAACCCCGACACCCGCGCGGTGCTGGCCCGGGTGGTGGTGGAAAACCCGCAAGGGTTGCTGAAGAAGCAGATGTACGTTCGCGCGCAGATCCATTCGCGCCAGGCCAGCACCGGCTTGCTGGTCCCGGTCTCGGCCATCCTGCGCGACGATGAGAACCTGCCGTTCGTCTATGTGGCTCAGGCCGGCGGCGGCTTCGCCCGGCGGCACGTGACGCTCGGCTACCGGTCCGGCGACCAGTACGACAGCCCCGCCGGCCTGCAGGCCGGCGACCGGGTGGTCGTCGACGGCGGCATCTTCGTCCAGTTCATGCAAAGCCAGTGAGCGAGGTCCTGCCCCCCGCCGAGGCGCCGCCGCCGCGCAAGCCCTCGGTGATGAACCGGATCGTGGCCGGCGGCCTCGCCCAGCCCCTGCTGGTGCTGTTGATGACGGCGGTGCTGATCGGCGTCGGCATCTGGTCGCTGAACCGCCTGCCGGTAGACGCCTATCCCGACCTCTCGCCGCCGATGGTGGAGATCATCACCCAGTGGCCGGGCCACGCCGCCGAAGAGGTCGAGCGGCTGATCACCGTGCCGATCGAGGTGGAGATGAACGGGGTGCCGCGCGCCAGCGTCACCCGCTCGATCTCGCTCTACGGCCTCTCCGACGTGATCATCACCTACAAGGACGGGACCAACCGCGACGCCGCCCGCCAGGAGGTGTTCAACCGGATGGGCGACCTGAGCCTGCCGACCGGGGTGACGCCCTCGGTCTCGCCGCTGTCGTCGCCGTCGGGCCTGATCTACCGCTACGTCCTGCAGAGCTCCGATCGCTCGCCGATGGAGCTGAAGACCTTCGAGGACTGGGTCATCGAGCCGGCCTTCAAATCTGTGGCTGGCGTCGCCGACGACTCCGGATTCGGCGGCGGCGAGATGCAGTACCAGGTGCTGTTCGACCCCGACAAACTGGCCGGCGTCGGCCTCAACGTGCAGCAGGTCGAGACCGCGCTGGCCGCCAACAACGACAACGCCGGCGGCGGCTTCTATTCGCAGGGCGGCCAGTTCTACTACGTGCGCGGCGTCGGCCGGCTGAGCACGCTGGAGGACATCGGCAACGTCGTGCTGGCGGTGCACGACGGGGTGCCGGTGCTGCTGAAGGACGTGGGCCGGGCGGCGATCGGCATCGCGCCCCGCCTGGGCGAATTCGGCTACGAAAAGCAGGACGACGCGGTGGAAGGCGTGATCCTGCTGCGCACCGGCGAAAAGACCCAGGACGTCCTGAAGGGCGTCGAGGCCAAGACCAAGGAGCTCAACGACCACGTCCTGCCCAAGGACGTGAAGGTGGTTCCCTTCTACGACCGCATCGACCTGATCACGCTCACCCGCGGCATCGTCGAGGGCAACCTGATGCGCGGCATGATCCTGGTGGTCGTGGTGCTGATCTTCTTCCTCTACGACTTCCGCGCCGGCCTGATCGTGGCGACCACCATTCCGCTGGCGCTATTGTTCGCCTTCACCTGCCTGAACATCCAGAACGCCTCGGCCAACCTCTTGTCCATCGGGGCCATCGACTTTGGCATATTGGTCGATGGGGCGGTGGTGATGGTGGAGAACATCTTCCGCCAGATCGCCCTGCGCGAGGGAAAACCGCTCAACGTCAAGGAGGTGATCCGCGACGCCGCCAGCGAGGTGGACCGGCCGCTGTTCTACGCGGTGGCGGTGATCGTGGTCAGCTTCCTGCCGATCTATGTGCTCTCCGGCCCGTCGGGGACGCTGTTCCGACCGATGGCCGACACCATGATCTTCGGCCTGATCGGCTCGCTGATCGCCACCCTGGTGCTGCTGCCGGTGCTCTGCGCCTGGTTCATGCGCAAGGGCGTGCACGAGCGGCGTAACCGCCCGTTCGAATGGGTGAAGGAACGCTACGCCAAGGGTCTCGACTTCTGCCTGGCGCACCGCTGGGGGACGCTGGGGGCGGCCACGATCGTGCTGGTCGGCGCCCTGCTCCTGGTCCCGGCGGTGGGCGCGGAATTCATGCCGCAGCTGGACGAGGGCGCGCTGTGGGTGCGGGCGACCATGCCCTACACCATCTCCTTCGACGAAAGCGCCAAGCTGACGCCCAAGGTGCGCGACATCCTGCGCTCTTTCCCGGAAGTCACCACGGTGGCCTCGGAGCTCGGCCGCCCCGACGACGGCACCGACGCCACCGGCTTCTTCAACGTCGAGTTCTACGTGGGGCTGAAGCCCTATTCGGACTGGCATGGCGCCTATCGCACCAAGCCGCAGCTGATCGCGGCCATCAACAAGAAGCTGGAGGCGTTCCCGGGCGTCACCTTCAACTACACCCAGCCGGCGGAAGACGCCGTCGACGAGGCCGAGACCGGCCTGAAGAGTTCGCTGGCGGTCAAGGTGTTCGGCTCGGACCTCAACACCCTGCAGGCCAAGGGCAAGGACATCAAACAGGTCCTGGAGAAGGTCCGCGGCATCAAGGACGTGACCCTGGTGCAGGAGCTTGGCCAACCCAGCCTGACCATCAAGATCGACCGGGCCAAGATCGCCCGCTATGGCTTGAACGTCTCCGACATCAACAGCCTGATCACCACCGCCATCGGCGGCGACGTGGCCACCCAGGTGGTGCAGCAGGAAAAGCAGTTCGACCTGGTGGTGCGGCTGGAGCAGCAGTACCGCGACAATCCCGAGGAGATCGGCAACATCCTGGTGGCGACGCCCGGCGGCCAGCAACTGCCGCTGAAGGAGTTCGCCGACATCGGGGTGACCAATGGCGCCTCGTTCATCTACCGCGAGAACAACTCCCGATACATCGGGGTGCAGTTCTCCGTGGAGGGCCGCGACCTGGCCGGCGCGGTGCAGGACGCGATTCAACAGGTGAACGCCAAGGTGAAACTGCCCCAGGGCTATCGCGCCGACTGGGGCGGCGACTACACCGAGTACACCGCCTCGCGGGACCAGATGAAGATCATCCTGCCGCTGACGCTCGCGCTGATCTTCCTGCTGCTCTTCACCCTCTATGCGAACTTCAAGTTCCCCTTCATCACGCTGGCCGGCGTGGCGCTGTCGGCGCCGGTGGGCGGGATCCTGGCGCTGTGGCTGACCGGGACGCCGTTCTCGGTGTCGTCGGGGATCGGGTTCCTGGCGCTGTTCGGGGTCTCGGTGCAGACCGCGGTGGTCTACATCTCCTACGTCAACGAGTTGCGCGGCGACGGCATGCCGCTCGACGAGGCGATCCGCGAAGGCGCGATCCTTCGGCTGCGGCCGATCATGATGACCGCGCTGGTGGCGGCGCTGGGCCTGCTGCCGGCGGCGTTGGCGACCGGGGTCGGCACCGACTCGCAGCGGCCCTTCGCCCTGGTGATCGTCAGCGGCCTGTTCACCCGCCTGCTGATCAGCATCTTCCTGATGCCGGTGCTCTACCAGCTGGTGGCCCGGCCGGACGACCGTCTGGAGGTCTAGGCGGCTGGAGGTCTAGACGCTCAGGCCTTGGCGTCGGCCAGGCGGTCGATCTGCAGGTAGCGGGCGAGGTTGAGCGCCAGTTCGCGGTGCAGGCGCGCGTCCTCCACGGCGAAGGGGCCCGGGCCGTGCAGCATGGCGCTGATGATCTGGCCGTGCATCATGCGGATCGCCAGGTGGGCGCGCTCGCCGATGTCCGGGTCGTCCAGGGCGACGCCGCGCCTGCGCAACAGTTCGATGATCCGCGCCGCCTCGAAGGCCTCGATCCGCCGCATGGGCGGCCAGACGTCGTGGCCGCGCAGGCTGAGCTCGAAGAGCGCGCGGTAATAGCCCTCGATGCCCTTCATGGTGCGCGCGGTGTTGCGCACCAGCCGCGCGAACACCTCCGGCAAGGGGTCGGTCAGGCTGGCCGGGTCGTCGAAGAACCGCTCGATGTTGCTGAGGCCATGGCCGGCCATGTCGGTCTGCAGCGAGAAGAAGAACGCCTCCTTGTCCTGGAAGCGCCGATAGAAGCTGCCCACCGAACAGCCGGCGCGCTTGGCGATGTCGGCCACGTGCGCCTGCCAGAAGCCCTTCTCGGCGAACACCCGCTCGCCCGCCTTGAGCAGCCGGTCGCGCTGCTGACGGCTGCGCGCCTGGTAGGCCGGCTTGGCCCACACCGTTTCGGCGGCCTCCGTCGGCGGCTCCCCATCGTTCATCCCGTCTGCTCCACCTCATGCCACTTCCGCTAGGGAACGCGTGATCCGCGTCCTGACGTCAAGCGTGGTCGGACGGAACGGCTCGGGAAAGAACGCCGTTCCGCATCTTATCCCGCGCCGCCCGGGCGTCCATGTCCGCGATCAGCGTCGGACCGTCAGCTCGATCCCATAGGTGCGCGGCTCGCCGTACCAGCCGAAGAAGCCGCCGGCCGCGGCGGTCCCGCCGGCGCTGACCAGCCCGCCCAGCGGCTGGACGGCGGTGGCGACGTAATAGGCCTTGTTGCCGAGGTTCTTGCCGAACAGCGACAGCTTCCAGTCCCCCGAGGGCGGGCCGATGCCGAGGCGCAGGTTGGTGAGCGCATAGGCGTCCTGCACCGAGCGGGGATCGAGCGTCGAGTCCTCGTACTGCTTGTCCTGCCAGGTGACGCTGCCGTTGATGAAGCCGTTCAGGCCGGTCGAGCCCAGGGGCAGCTCGTAATTGCCCGCCAGGCTGCCGGACGAGGCCGGATTGAACGCCGGACGCAGGCCGGTGTAGTCGCAGGTCCCGGGCGAGGCGCCGTTGGGAACCGCGCCGACGTAGCACTGCGCCGAGTGATAGCTGGTGAACTTGGCGTTGTTGACCTGGCCGCTGGCGGTGATCGTCAAGTGCTCGATGGGCGCCCACTGCAGGTCGACCTCCAGGCCGTCGATCCGCCGGTCGCCCGCGTTGCCCACGACGAAACCCACGCCCGATAGCGGGTTCAGGGTGGAGTCCTGGAAATTGTCGAGCGTCATGCGGAACACGTCGGCGTTCAGCAGCACCCGGCGGTCGAACAGCGTCGACTTGACCCCGACCTCATAGGTGGTCGAGGTCTCCGGCGCGAAGGCCAGCGGCGTGCCCGCCGCCGTTTGACGGGCGTTGAAACCGCCATCCTTGAAGCCTGTCGCAGCGATGGCGTAGGCCATCACGCCCTGGGCGATGTCGTACTGCGTCCCCGCCGACCAGGTCAGCTTCTGGTCGTTGCGGCTGAGCCGTTGCTCCGGATTGACCGGGAAGGCCGTCTTGAAGGCCGCCGAGGCGTTCAGGTTGTCGGTGCTGGCGGTGGTGGCGTCCTTGTCGTCGTTGGAATAGCGCAGGCCGCCGATCAGCCGCCAGGCGTCGGTGATGTGGAAGGTCGCCTGACCGAACACCGCCTCGCTCTTGGTGGTCTGGTTGTAGAAGAACAGGGTGTTGTCGCCGGGCGTGATCATCCCCAGCGGCCCGAACACCCGGTTCGCGCCGGCGTGCGCGGTGAACCCGTTCTTGTAGGACATGTCCTCGTGGAACAGGTAGACGCCGCCCAGGTATTCCAGCCTCTGGCCGGTGGGCGAGGCGATGCGGATTTCCTCGCTCAGATTGTCGGTGCGCAGCGGCTGCGGGCCAGTGCCCACGTCGATCGGCAGACCGTCGGCCGACAGGGTTTTGATGTTGTCGTAGTAGCCGTTGTAGGCGCTGATCGAGGTCAGGGTGTGCCCGCCCAGCTTGACGTCGACCTGGGTCGAGGCGCCGTAGATCTGGGTGTCGTCGTTGCCGACCGTCTCGTCGTCCACCGTGAAGTCGAGGCTGGTGAGCTTGGTCAGCGGGTGGCCCGCGGCGACCATGGCGGCCAGGAAGCCTGGGGTGGCGATGCCGCCGGGGCCGGTGGGATTGATCGGCTCGCCCGTGCAGCAGTGGCCCTCGAGGCTGGTGTAGTAGCCGATGAAGTTGACCTTCACGTCGTCGTTGGGCGTCCACAGCGCGCGGCCGCGCACCCCCTGCTGATAGCCGTCGTTGGTGCGCGAGTTGTTGAACAGGTTCTTCTCGTAGCCGTCGTGGCCATTGGCCCAGGCGGTGAGGCGGCCGTTCAGGTTGTCGGCGATGGCGCCGCCCACATAGCCCTGCACATTGTAGGAATCGAAGTTGCCGGCCCCGACGGTGATCGAGGCTTCCGGCGTGCTGGTGGGGTCGCGGGTGACGATGTTGATGGCGCCCACCGGGGTGTTGCGCCCGTAGAGCGTGCCCTGCGGCCCGCGCAGCACTTCCAGCGAGGCGATGTCCTGGATGTTGGACTGGATGGGGCCGGCGGCCGGCATGTAGACGCCGTCGAGGAAGACGCCGACGCTGGGCTCGATGCCGGGATTGGTGCCGGACGAGCCGATGCCGCGGACCAGGATGGTGGTGTTGCGGTTGTTGTTGGCCGAGGAGAGCTGCACGCTGGGCAGTTGCCGGGCGACCTCGTCGAAGTCGACGATGCCGGCGCGCTGCAGGTCGGTTCCGCTCATGGCGGAGACCGACATCGGCACCTCCTGGATGTTCTCGCTGCGCTTGGCGGCGGTGACGATCAGGGTCTCCACCTCGGCGGAGTTCGTCTCCGACGCCGTGGCGCCGCCGGCCGGCGCGGTCTGGGCGCAGGCCAGGCCGGGCGCGGCGGCCAGGCCGAGGAACGACGCTCCGAGCAGCAGGCGCCGGATGTTCGCAGGTGCAGTCATGGTGTCCCCCTGGGGCGTTGGTCTTGGGTCTGCGCGATGAGCCGCCGGCCCGACGCCGCGCGGATCAGTCCTCCCGAATCCCGCTCGTCTAGACGCGAACGTGAATTCCGCTTCAGCATCAGCCCGAGGCCTTACGCTGTCAACCGGAACCGCGGCTCATGTTTTGGACTGTGCCGCGAAAGCCTCGGCGAGGCCCGCCGGCCCGAGCCAGGCCATGACGAGCGCCGCGTCATCCGCCGACAGCCGCTGCGCGATGCGCTCGCGGACCATCGCCCTCGACCGCTCCGGATAGGCGCGGGTCAGGTAGCTGGCGGGCTCGCCGAAGCTGTCGACGGTGAAGGCCTTGGCGCCGTCGGCCAGCGCCTGGGCGTTCCCCGCCAGCACCGGCAGGTAGGCGTTTCTGAGCTCGCCCAGCACGTGCCGCGCGAACGGCGTCGAGTCGGGGAAGGCCGCCCAGTCGCCAGTTCCATCCCAGGCATCGGCCCCCTGTTCCGCCCAGGCGATCAGCCGCGGATAGCGCTGCATCACCTTGCGCGGATCGGGGTCGTGCAGGGTGTGGGCGCGAAACCCGCCCAGCATCGCGGCGTCCACGGCGCAGGGTCGGTCGCCCAGCAGGTAGCGAGTGCGGGTAAGCTGGTCGTGCGCCGCGGCCAGCAGGCGTTCGTACTCCTGCTCGGCGGCCTGCTGGTGGAAGGGGGTCTCGGTGCCGGTGGCGCGGCAGGCGCGCGGGCCCCAGCCGCGGATGGCGGCCGCCACCTCGGGATCGCCGCCGGCGATGGCGTCGGAGGCGAAGGCGGCGCTGTCTGGATAATGCCAGCGGTAGTGGACCATCACCCGCGCGATCCACTCGTCCAGATACTCCTCGACGAGGTGCGCCAGCACGCCGAGCGGCCCGTCCGGGACCAGCCGCCGGGCCGGGAAGCGCTGGTCCAGGAGGTCGATGATCGGCGTGGTGTCGGCCAGCATCCAGCCTTCGGGCGTCAGCAGCACCGGAACCTGGTGCGTCCCGGCCCGCTGCTCGATGTCCCGCACGTCCGGCTGCTGGCGCTTGAGGACGAACTCGAAGGGCGCGCCCTGGAAGATCAGCGCCGCCTCGAGCTTGCGGCTGAACAGGCTCTGCCGGGAACCGTAGAGGACGTACACGGACGAAGCCCCGTCAGCGCCCGCCGGCCGACGCCGCGCCCACGGCCCTCGCCGACAGCTTCGCGACCTTGCTCCCCGCCGGCGTGTACCAGATGGGCGAGCCATAGGCCCGCTCCTGGATGGTCTTGTCGCGGTTGGGCGGGAACGGCAGATGTCGCTTGATGGCGAGCAGCGTCGTCCAGCGCGGGGTCGGGATCTCCAGCACCCGCACATAGTAGACGGCCGGCGTCGCGGCGTTGAACTCCGGGTCCCGCCAGACGGTCTGCAGCACCGGCGCGCCAATGGTGTTGGCGTACTTGCCGGTCTTCAGGTCCACCGTATTGCCCACCGGCGGCGCCCGCCCGGTGCGCGGATTGACCTTGCGGCCCCCCGACAGCGCCACGTCGAACACCTTTTCCTTGTAGCCCTGGCCGTCCAGCCAGACCTTCACCACCTGGATGCGGTCGAGGTTACCGCTGTCGGGCGCCTTCATGGCCTGGACGATGAAGCTCGGCGCCTTGGCGGCCGCCGGGCGGGCCGGCATGTCGGCGCCCATGGGCGCGCCTTCGGCATAGGCCTTGGCCACCCAGTTCGGCTCGGCGAGCGTGCCCGGACCAAAGTTCCAGCCGCCGAACATCCGCACCCGCAGGCGCGTGCCCGACGTGGCGAAGGTTTCCTTGCGCTTCAGGGCCGCGAAGATCGAATCCCGATCGTTGTGCTCGGCCCAGACGCCGGTCAGGCCGGCCGAGGAGAAGATGGTGTCGTCCTCGTTGATGTGCGCCGTGCCCTTGGCCTCGGCCGCCTCGTCGATCAGCGCCGGCGTCGGCACCAGGTTCAGCCGGTGCTTGGCCTCCTCGCGGCTCGGCAGAGCGGTGTGGGGATCGATGCCGAAGGGACCGCCGGCCATGGCGTTCTCGTCGGTGGTCTCCAGCCCGTTGTGGATGTCGGCGCCGCCGACCACGCCATATTTGAACGGGTTGGTTCCGACCTTCTGCTCGATCACCAGTCCGCGGCCGAAGGCCTCGCGGATGTAGCTGCCGTGCGGCTTGCTCTTCTCCTCGGGGTGGGTGAGCAGGTGGTCGAAGATCTCGAAGTTGGCGAACTCGTCGGAGGACGACAGTTCCGGGGTGGTCTCCGACTGGCCCTTGTTCTGGACGATCTCGGTCAGCGGCTCGTTCAACGCGCGGCGCTGGGCGTAGGCCTCGCTGATCGGACGGCCGTCGCTGTCGTTCCAGTCGTACATCAGCCCGCCGGAGACGTTGCCGTTGTGCGGGATGGCGATGGCCTCGACGCCTTCGGCGCGGTTGCGTTCGAGATAGGTCCAGAGGTCTTCGGGCCGGGGCGAGTCGCCGGAGGTGAAGGGCAAGGGCGCCTTGTCGCCCTTGAAGATCACGTTGCGGTGCAGGTTGTACTTGCCCTGGTTCATCGACGACCACTCGTAGGCGATGAAGGTCGTGAACTTGCCGGGCTTGTAGTTGCTGTTCGCAGCGGCCATTTCGCGCTCCCAGGCGCTCTTCATGGCCGGCTTGGCGTTCATGCCGGGGATCGGCTGGCGCTTATCGACGGCGTTCTTGAGGATGTAGAAGGCGGACGGCGGGTTCTTGGCGATCTGCTTGCCGATCTCGGTCATGGAGAAGGCGCTGTTCGGATCGTCCAGCTGGTTCATCACCCCCATGTTCTCGGAGTGGTCGGTGACCGCGGCGAAGTCGAGCGGCCAGGCGCGCTTCTGCCAGACACCCTCCACATGCACGGGCTTGCCCTGCATGAAGTCGTAGGCCTGCTCCGGCGTGGTCTTGGTGCCCATCAGGCTCCAGGCGTCGAAGGAATAGGCGGTGTGCAGATGCAACTCGCCGAAATAGACCCTTCGGTCGGCGGCGGAGCCGGACGCCGCCACCGCCGCATGCGCGGCCTTGGCCTTGGGCTTGACCACCGGGTCGGCCTGGGCAGAGCAGCCGGCGATGAACAAGGTCGTGGCGAACAGCGCCCAGCGGGCGCTCCGCTCGGTCATCCGTGATCCCATGCAGCACTCTCCCCGGTCCGTGCGTTGTTCGACGGTGCGCGGGAACCCTGCCGTCGGCAAGCCGCGCCCTCCTACCCTTCGATGTCCGGCTCTTGCGGCCGGTTTCAGGTTCCGCTTGAACGGAACCGGAATTTCAGTTCACTTAATCCCGAAGCCGGGCCGACGTCAACGCGCCCGCATGGGAGAGGATGTCGCCGATGAGCCAGCCGCCGCCGATCGCGCTCAAGGGCGTTCCAGGCTCGCCCTACACCCGCAAGATGCTGGGCGTGCTGCGCTATCGCCGCCTGCCCTATCGCCTGGTGATCGCCTCGCACGACGCGCCGGGCCTGCCGATGCCCAAGGTCAACCTGCTGCCGACCTTCTTCTTTCCGGACGCGGACGGGGTGCTGCAGCCGGTGACCGATTCGTCGCCGATCCTGCGCCGGCTGGACGCGGACTATCCGGAGCGCCGGGTCCGCCCGGCCGACCCGGCGCTGGCGATGATCGATTCGATCCTGGAGGACTACGCCGACGAGTGGCTGACCAAGGCCATGTTCCACTACCGCTGGCGCTACGACGCCGACGTCGCCCGCGCCGCGGCGATCCTGCCGGCCTGGACGCGGGGCCGCACCTCCGACGAGGCGCTCGCCGCCCAGAGCGCGGCCATCGCGTCGCGGCAGGTCCCGCGCCTGCGCTACGTGGGTTCCAACGCCGCCACCGGGCCGGTGATCGAGGCGAGCTATGTCCGCTTCCTGGAGGCCTTCGAGGCGCACCTGCGCACCCACGCCTTCCTGCTGGGCGCCCGCCCCGGCGGCGGCGACTTCGGCGCCTTTGGC
The DNA here is from genome assembly GCA_036268175.1 of Phenylobacterium sp. Lineage (GTDB taxonomy): Bacteria > Pseudomonadota > Alphaproteobacteria > Caulobacterales > Caulobacteraceae > Phenylobacterium. The sequence goes on from DATAUR010000089.1 coordinate 18,742, forward strand.
CAGCTCACCCAGCTCGCCCACTTCGACCCCACGCCGATGGCCATCGCCACCGAACGCGCGCCGCGGGTCTCGGCCTGGACCGGGGCGGTGGATGACCTTTCCGGCCTGGAGCCTGCCGAGGCCGACTGGTTCGAGGCGACCGCGCTACCGGCCACCACCACCGCCATCCTGGCCGAGGCGGGTCGGGTCTACGCGCCGCTGCTGCTGGCCAACGCCCGCGCGGTGAAGGCGCAGGCTCCGTTGGTGGAGACCACCATCGACGGCCAGCCCTGGGCGCAGCAGCCGTTCCCCTACCAGGCCAAGTGCCTGATGTGGCTGCGCGAGGAATACGCGGCGCTTAGCCCCACGGCGCGGGGGGCGGTGGACCAGGCGCTGGCCGGCACCGGCTGCGAGGTCCTCTTCTAGGGACCGACCACCAGCGGGATCGGCGGCGCACGGCCTGCCCGATGCCCGCGCCAGGCGTAGGAGAAGATGTAGAGGTAGCAGGGCGCCATCAGCACCGCGAACACCGCCTGGAAGTCGTAGTGCTGCTTCAGCACCGCGAAGGTCTGCGGGATCACCGCCCCGCCGACGATGCCCATGACCAGCAGCGCCGAGCCGGTCTCGGTGGCCTTGCCCAGGCCGCGGATCGCCAGCGGGAAGATCGCCGGCCACATCATGGCGTTGGCGAAGCCCAGGCAGGCGACGAAGCCCACCGAGACATAGCCCTTGGTGAGGAACGCGCCGGCCACCAGCACCAGGCCTAGCAAGGCCGAGCCCTGCAGATAGGTCTGCTGCGAGACGATCTTCGGGGTGAAGATCAGGCCGGCCACATAGCCCGCCAGCATGGCCGCCAGCGTGAACGCGGTGAAGAACTTGGTCTCATCGAGCGGCAGGCCGAAGGCGCGCCCATAGGCCCCGATGGCGTCGCCGGCCATCACCTCCACGCCCACGTAGACGAACAGGCAGATCACGCCGAGCCACAGGTGCGGATAGTGCATCACGCTACGCTCGCCGCCGCCCGCGCCGGTCTCGGTCGCGGCGTTGACCTCCGAGGTCCTCAGCTCCGGCAACGGCGAGGCCAACACGCCCACCGCTGCGATCAGCAGGAGTCCGGCCATGGCGAGATACGGCAGGTGGATCTTGGCGGCGAAGCTGTCGAGCAGGGCCTCGCGCCCCGCGCCCGAAGCGCCCTGCAGGCTGGTCGCCAGGTCGCCGACGCCGCGCAGCACCAGCGCCCCAATCACCAGCGGCGCGGCGATCCCGGCCGCCTTGTTGCAGATGCCCATCAGCGCGATGCGTCGCGCCGCCCCGTCGATGGGGCCCAGGATGCTGACGTAGGGATTGATCGCCGTCTGCAGCAGCGCCAGACCGCCCCCCAGAACGAACAGCCCGGTGAGCGCGCCCGGATAATAGCGCCGCGTGGCGAACTCCCCGAACAGCGCCGCGCCGACCGCCATGACCGTCAGGCTGAGCGACAGCCCCTTCTTCAGCCCGGTGCGCCGCAGGATCCACGAGGAGGGCAGCGCCAGCACGAAGTAGGAGACGTAGAACACCATCAGCACCAGGAACGAGTTGACCTCGTTCAGGTCGAAGGCCAGCCGCACGAAGGTGATCAGGGGGCCATTCAGCCAAGTGCAGAAGCCGATGATGAAATAGAGCGCGCCGGCGATGGCGATGGATTGGGCCAGGCTCCCGCTCCGCTCCACGGGCGCCGCCGCGGCGGTCACGCGCCGCCCTCACCGCTCCTGGCCGCGGGCGCCGCGTCGGTCAGGACGAAACAGATGCGCGCGATCTGGCCGGAGCGGTTGGCCCAGGCGTGGCGCGTGCCGCGCTGGATCAGGATGTCGCCGGCCCGCATCACCGTCTCGTCCTCGTCCATCACCGCCACCAGCTCGCCCTGCAAGAGGATCGCGTAGTCGATGGTGTCGGTGGTGTGCATGCCGGGATGGCGCACATGGCCGGCGTGGTGGTCGGCGTCGGCGAACATGGCCTGGAAGACCGCGTCCGTCGCGCGGCGCTGTTCCTCCGGATCGGCGGCCTCCGGCGGAATGTCGATCACCCGGATCACCGTCCCGCCGGGCGGCGGCAGGACGCCGGACTGCGCCATCGCCGTATCCGGCGCATCCACCGGCGCGTCTGCCCCGAGCGTCCGCCACAGGTTGTTGTTCCGGTAGCCGTCCCGCCCGTCCATCGTCAGCATGGCGGGCGAGACCCCGTCCTCGACAATGCAGGATCGACCGGCGCTGTTCACGCCGGTCAGGATCCGCCGGACGGGCGACAGGCCCGCCGTCATTTGCCGGCCTTGCCCTCGACCGCCGGCCCGTACTCCAGCCCGTTGAACACGAACTTGAAGGTGCCGTAGGACTGGCCGCGCATGGCGACCTCCGGGCCCAGCAGGAAGACCTTGCCCTTGCCATAGCTGGCGTCGACCACGCCCACCGTGCCGTCCAGCGCCTTCTGGCCCCAGGCCCAGCCGCTGAGCAGCGGGTCGGCGCCTTCGAACCAGGCCACCTGTTTGGCCTCGCCCGGCGCGGCGATCTTGAACACCGGGCTCGAGTCGAAGAACACGTCCACGTGGTCGGCGAAGCCGAAGCCGAGCGGGTCCCTGTTGTCGACCTTGGCGTCGAGGATCGAGCCCGGGATGTAGAACCTGGTCGACGGCAGCGGCTCGATCTTGCCGTCCTTGCCGGGCCCCACTAGGCCGTTGTCGGTGAGCTTCAGATATTCGCCCAGCCGGGTGGATCCGCCGATGGCCACCGCCGTGCCGCCGTTCTGGATAAAGGCCTGCACCTGCGGCAGGGTCTTCTCCTCGGTGATCCGCCCCAGCATCTTGCGATACTGCGGCGGCACCTCGTCGGGCTTGGGCAGACCACGGCCGAAGCCGCCGCCCCCGCCATAGCGCCCGCCGCCGCCGGGGATCGCGCCGTCGACGAACAGCAGCACGTCGTACTTGGCGTTGAGGTTGCCGGCGTCGAGCTCCGGCCCGTAGACGAGCGTGTAGGGGAACTCGAACTGCTCCACGACCCACTGCATCCAGCCCGACGTGATCAGGCCGCCATAGGTGTCGACGATGCCGATGCGCGGGGCCTTCAACGCCATCTTCTCGCCCTTGGGCGCGGCGCCCACGGCATAGGCGTTGATGCCCAGGTCGGCGACGCTCTTGGCGACGATGGCCTTGGCCGCGCCCTTGGCCGGCACCCAGACCGCGCCGGGCCCAAACGCCTGCCCGTCGGCCGAGACCGGCGTCTTGATCCAGTAGACCGGCACGCCGGCCTTCTGCAGCCGGTTGGTCAGGGTGAAGCTGTTGTTGGTCCGGTGATCCAGCAGCCAGCCCGCGCCGCCGGAGCCCACCACCTTGCCGGGCGGCGGCGCCATCACCTCGTCGATCGCCTGGAAGGGGCCGGAGAAGCCGTCCAGGATCCGGTCGAACTTGACGTTCATCTGGTAGGCCAGGGTGTAGCCGGTAATGTCGTAGGGCTTGATCGGCGGGCCGCCCGGATATTCGAAGTCCTGCGGGTGGTCCTGCGGCTCGAACATGTCGAGGATGTGCGGGCGATAGGCCTGGTCGCAGAGCACGACGTAGGTCCCGGCCGGATAGGTCTTGCCGGCCACGGTGAAGGGCGCGGTCGCCTTGTCCACCACGATGCCCGACTTGATCAGCGCGTTCAGGAACTTGACCGTGGTCGGCAGGTCCGGCTGGTCGGGCGGCAGGATATAGCCGCGCGGATCGCGCTCAGCCGGCGCGTGCATCACGGTGTTGTAGAGCTTGGGATCGACGATGGCGCTCTGGTCGCCGTTGCCGGCCAGGCCATCGCCGCGGCTGCGCGCCGGCGAACCGCCTTCAGCCTTCTGCGCCGCCACTGTCGCGGCCACCCGCTTGGGGGTGATGGTCCAGCTATCTTCCGTCCCCCGCTTGAGGGAATTGCGACCCATCACATAGCGATTGTAGAGCAGGTCCTCGCGGTTCTTGGAGGCGAAGTCCATCACCGCGCGGTTCATGGTCTTCACGTAGTCGATGGTCTGGCGGAAGTGCCAGATCTGCGGCGGCACCGGATAGAGCTCGTCCTGGTTGGAGAGCTGCTTGGCGGGCACCAGCGGCAATTGCATCGGCGTCGGGCTGCCGATGATCTCGGTCAGGATGCCGACCACGTTGTGGAAATAGCCGGTGGTGCGCAGGCCGCCGTTGAACCAGGTGGAATAGGGCGCGGCCGAGCGCTCGCCCGAGCCCGGCTTGTCCTCGGCGATCAGGCGCGAGTGCATGGCCGCGCTGGCCCCGTCCAGCTCGCTCAGCACCAGGGGATCGAAGTGGTAGTTGGACGGATTGCGGAACGGCGGAATGAACACCACCTCGCCCAGCGGCCCGGTCTGGTGCTCGTTGTAGACGATCTGCGGGAACCAGGTCTTGAACATCGCCCGGTTGATCGCCGTCGTCTCCGGCTGGTCGGACATGTAGTATTCGCGGTTGTTGTCGTGCCCGACGTAGCGCTGGTAGAGCACCGGCAGGTCGGACAGCGAGCGCGCCTTCGGATCGGCCTTGCGCATGTACCAGGTGGCGACCAGCTGCTGGCCGTCCGGGTTGGGCAGCACGAAGAGCGTGATGTCGTCGTTGAGCAGGCGCTGCGTCTCCGGATCGTTCTTCGACAGCATCTCGTAGACGATCTGGATCTGGCTCTGGGCGCTGGCGACCTCGCTGGCGTGCAGGCCGCCGTCGATCCAGACCATCGCCTTGCCTTCCTTGGCGAGCGCGTGGGCCTGGGCGTCATCCAGGCCCTTGGCCAGCGCCAGGCGCTTGTCGATGTCGACGTAGCGGTCGAGTTTCCTGAGGTTTTCCGGCGACGAAACCACCGCCATCCAGATGTCGCGGCCCTCGACGCTCTTACCGAGGCTGACGAGCTTCATCCGGTCCGATTCGGTGGCCAGCTTCTTCCAGTAGGCGGTGGTCTGGTCGTAGTTGGCCAGGAAGTAGTCGTCCCCCGGCTCGGAGCCGTTGAAGGCCTCCTTCGGCGTGGTGATGTGCGCGGTCTGCGCGACGCCCGCGCCTTGCCAGATCAGAGCCAGAGCGACGCCGGCCAACAACGCTGATTTCATCGATTTCCCCATCCCCAAGGCCGCGCCCGCAAACGCCTGGGCGCGCCGATCCCCAACGGTAGCCCGACGATGGCGGGAGTCGATCTCTAAGGTGAAATTTTCCACGCGGGACCGAAGCGGCGCCTCATCGCTTCGCAGGCCAAATCGGCTATCGTCCACCCGCCCCGCACGGAGAGCCGGATGGACCTCGATCTCGTTTGCATCGGCCTGACCACGCTGGACGTGGTCGTGCGGCCCATCGACGCCCTGCCGGAGCGCGAGCAGACCATCCTGGTGGACGGTATCGAGATCGTCCCGGCCGGCACCGCCTGCGGCGCGGCCCTGGTGGCCGGCGCGCTCGGCCTGAAGACCGCCATCGCCGGCGCCGTGGGCGGCGACCGCAAGGGC
>DATAUR010000090.1:0-15156 GCA_036268175.1 Phenylobacterium sp.
GTCGAGCGCGGGCAGCACCGTGTCGCCCTCCACCTCGGCGTCCACGTCGGTCAGGTAGACGCGGCCCGCCTTGGCCAGCGCCAGCTCGAACAGCGAGGCGCCGCCGATCACGCAGACCTCGCGCGCGCCGTCCTCCTCCGCCTGCTCGCGGGCGATGGCGACCGCCTCGCCGAAGTCCTCGCAGACCACCGCGCCCTTGGGCTCGAAGGAGCCGTCGCGGGAGAGCACGATGTTGGTGCGCCCGACCAGCGGCTTCCTGGGCAGGCTCTCCCAAGTCTTGCGGCCCATGATCACGGGCTTCCCCATGGTCACGGCGCGGAAGTTGGCGAGGTCGGTCTTCAGCCGCCAGGGCAGGCCGCCGTCCTTGCCGATGACGCCGTTGCGGGCGCGGGCGATGGGGCCGGCGGTGAGGGTGATCTGGGGCATGCCGCTTGATAGCAGAGCCGAAGAGGCCGGCTCCAGCGGTTATGGTTAGCCGAAGATTAACCGGCGCTTGCGAGGCTCCCCCGATGAGCCGTGGCATGAGCGAGGGCGGAGCGAGCGGCCTGGCGGTGCAGCCGGACGGCTGGCGGCGTGTGACGCCGAGCCCCAGCGCGGATGAGCTCAAGGCCTTCTACGAGGGCGAATATTTCCAGGCCTCGCACGGCACCTACGCCCAGGCCTATTCGGAGACGGAAGTTCAGCACCGGAACCTGCTGGCGCGGCTGATGCTGGCGGCGATCGGCGAAGCGCGGGGCGGCGCAACGGGCGGCAAGCTGTTGGAGATCGGCTGTGGCGAAGGCTGGTTTCTCAGCGCGGCGGACGGGGCGGGCTATGCGGTGCAGGGGCTGGATTTCTCGCAAGCGGGCCTCGCCAAGTTCCATCCGCAGTTCCTGGACCGCGCCCGGTTCGGCGACGCCTTCGAGATCCTCGATGGGTTGATCGAGGCCGGCGAGCGGGTCGACGTCTGCGTCATGGAGCATGTGCTGGAGCACGTGGTCGACCCGGAGGCGCTGCTGGCGCGGTTGCCTCGGCTGCTGACCCCCGGCGGGGTGCTGGCGATCACCGTCCCCAACGACTTCAGCCCGATCCAGCTCGCCGCCCGCGACGCCGACGCGATCGACCGGGACTTCTGGCTCGCTCCGCCGCAGCACCTCAATTACTTCAACGCCGAAAACCTGGCGCCCTTCCTGGCGCGGGTGGGGTTTGCGCCGCGGGTGGGCTTCGCGAGCTTCCCCATCGACTGGTTCCTGATGCACCCCGGCGCGAACTATGTGGCCGATCCGGCGGCGGGCAAGCCCGCGCACCGGGCGCGGATGACCATCGACCTGACGCTGGCCGAACGGGGGATGGACGCCTATCTCGGCCTCGCCAAGGCGCTCTACGCCTGCGGCGCGGGGCGTAGCCTGACGGTGATCGCCAGCCCTACGGCGGGCGGCTGAGCATGCAGGTCCGCTACGTCGCCAACGCCTGTTTCCTGATCACGCTCTCGACCGGCGAGCGGCTGTTGACCGATCCCTGGTTCGACGGACCCTGCCAGCAGACGTGGTGGAATTTCCCGCCCGTGCCGGACGCCCTGAAGGCGGAGATCTGGGCGAGCCGGCCGGACCTGATCTACATCAGCCACCTGCACCACGATCACCTGCACCCGCAGACGCTAAGCGCGTTCGACAAGGCGACGCCGGTGATCGTCGGCAAGCTGAACACGCCGAACCTGAAGAACGCCATCAAGGCGGTGGGTTTCACGACCATCACCGAAATCCCCTTCGAGACCCGAACGCCCATCGGGCGCGGCGCCTGCGAGGCGGTGATCTTCAGGGACTTCCACGGCAACACCCGGGGCGACGAGACCCAGGTCGACTATGACCTCGACACCTCGCTCTACCTCTATGACGCCGATGGGACGCGGCTGTTCAACGCCGTGGACAACACCATCCTGCCGCCCGACGCGGCGCGGATCGCCATCCAGTACGGGCCGCCGGATATCGCCATGCTGCCCTATGCCTCGGCCTCGCTCTATCCGATGGGCATGGGCGACTATGACGAGGCGGCCAAGACCGCGGCGATGACGGCGTTGCGCGAGCGGACGCGGGGCAATTTCCGGGAGAACGTCCGGGCGCTGGGCGCCAAGCGGGTGATCCCGGCGGGCGGGGAATATGTGCTGGGCGGCCAGGCGGCGGGGCTCTCGCGGTTCCTGCCGCAGCCCTTGGGCGCGGAGCTGGCGGCGGAGGTGGGCGAGGGCGTGCTCGCCAAGCTCTATCCGGGGGACGTGCTGGAGAGCGCGACGCTGGCGGTGACGCAGGACCCCCGCGCCACCCACCGCGACTTCACCGACGCCGAGCGCGCCGCACATGCCCTGACGCTGGCCGACCGCACGGCGAGTTTCGCGCAGACGGTGCTGCCGTCGGACCTGGCCTTCGACTGGGCGCGGGCCCTGAAGAAGTGCGCCGCCAACTACGCCGTGCGCCGGGCCAAGATGGGGCTGGAACTGGCCGCCGACATCTACCTTGACCTGCGCAAGGCCGACGGTTCCCGGGCGCTGCTGTTCCGGTTCGCCACCGACAACGAGGACGCCGCCGTCGTCGCCGATGTGGCGACTTCAGACCGCGCGCGGCTGATCTACGAGATGGACGAGCGCCTGGCGTTCAACCTGATCACCGCGCTGCTGTCCTGGAACGCCATGGAGGCCAGCGCCCTGATCACGCTTCGCCGCGCTCCCGACGTCTACATGCACGACGTCCACCGCTCCATCGTGCACTTCACGCTGTTGAGCTAGGTCCGCGCAGCGGACCCTCGGAGGTTCCGGGTTGGATGGAGAGCAGACGTCGTTCACGGCGCCCTCGATCGACCGCATCCTGTCTACGGTGAACATTGCTATCCCACCGATTTGGATCGAAACTGCTGCAACCAGGACGATCCAAGCCGTTGGATTGAAGGCGGAACTATTCGCCGCTGCGTGGATCGGGCTCTTCTTTTTCAGGGGGCGGAGATCATGAAGGCATTGTCAGCGCTCAAGATTGCGCTTGTCGTTTTCGGCGTCGCGCTTTTGCTCATCTACCCGCTTGCGATCGTTTGGCCCTCAGGCTGGGCCTGGCATCAAGGCGCCCCTTGGTCGAACGACTATTACATGATGATCGTTGGCGTTTACGCGGTGCTGGGCGTGTTCCTGATCCTCGCCGCGCGCGATCCGCTCAACAATCGCAGCCTCATCTGGTTCACCGTGGTTTCCAGCCTTGTTCACGGCGCGATCATGGCGTGGCAGGCCTTCGGGATGACAGACGGCATGACCCACATGGGGCACCTGATGGGTGACGTCCCGGCGCTCTTCGCCATCGCCTTGATCCTCGGCGGGCTACTCTGGCGCGCGGGGACGTCCGCTGAAAGCCCGTCAGCGGCTTGATGGAGGCCGGCCATCTCGCGGCGCCGTTCATGCTTCCGATGGCCGGGCCCCGGTCGCGCAGCCGCAAACGGTCTTTTGGCCGAACTTGAGAGTTCGCGCCTTAGACGGCGATGGGCGCCGCGATGCGTTCGTGGGCCTGGTAGCCGCGCAGCTTGAAGTCCTCGTACTCGAAGGCGAACAGGTCGCGTTTCGGGGCGATCTCCAGGACCGGCAGGGGCAGGGGCTCGCGGGTCAGTTGCTCGCGGGCCTGGTCGAGGTGGTTCAGGTAGAGGTGCGCGTCGCCCAGCGTGTGGACGAACTCGCCGGGCTCAAGGCCGGTGACCTGAGCCACCATCATGGTCAGCAGCGCATAGCTGGCGATGTTGAACGGCACGCCCAGGAACACGTCGGCCGAGCGCTGGTAGAGCTGGCAGCTCAGCTTCCCGTCAGCGACGAAGAACTGGAACAGGCAGTGGCAGGGCGGCAGCGCCATGTCCTCCACCTCGGCCGGGTTCCAGGCCGAGACGATGTGGCGGCGGCTGTTGGGGTTGGTCTTCAGGCCTTCGACCACGGCGGCGATCTGGTCGATCACCCGGCCGTCCGGGGCGGTCCAGGAGCGCCACTGCTTGCCGTAGACGGGACCGAGCTCGCCGGTTTCCGGGTCGGCCCATTCGTCCCAGATGCTGACGCCGCGCTCCTGCAGCCAGCGCACATTGGTGTCGCCGCGCAGGAACCAGAGGAGTTCCAGGATGATCGACTTCTTGTGCAGCTTCTTGGTGGTGAGCAGCGGGAAGCCCTGGGAGAGGTCGAACCGCATCTGGCGGCCAAAGACGCCTTTGGTTCCCGTGCCGGTGCGGTCGCCGCGCTCCACCCCGTTGGCCAGGATGTCGGCCAGGAGGTCGAGGTACTGGCGCTCCGGGTGGTCCGGGGCGGCCCCTACGACGGGCAAAATGGCGGCGTGAGCGTTCATCAGCGGTGATTCGCGGGTGATTCTTAGCGCCAAGGAATGAAGCGTGGGCGAATGACTCGTCACATTCCTGTGGACGCTTCAGCCGCTGAAACCGCCCTCGTCGAGGAATTCCTGCTCTTCCGGGGTGGTCACGCGGCCGAAGGCGGCGTTGCGGTGGGGGAAGCGGCCGAAGCGGGCGATGATGTCGCGGTGGACGCCGGACCATTTGATGTTGTCCGGATCGCCCGCCTCGGTGGTGAGCGCCAGGCCGAAATCCTGGTCGGCGATGTCCTCGGAATGCTCGAAGGGCAGGTAGAAGAAGTTGCGCAGGGGCGGGTCCACCTGCCGGTCGAAGCCGCGCTCGATGGCGGCGCGGGCGATGACGCGGGCCTTGGGGTCGGTGGCGAAGGCGTGGCCGGAATTGCGGTAGAGGTTGCGCGGGAACTGATCGAGGAGGATCAATAGGGCCAGTGCGCCGTCCGGGGTCTCGGCCCAGGCGTCGTAGTCGCCGCGGGCCGCGGCGTGGTGCGTCGGCTCGAACTTCAGGCGGATGGCGTCGTCGAAGGCGATGACCTTCTTGAACCACTTCTCCGGGCCGGCCTGCCGCCAGAAACCGACCACGTCATTGGGGTGCGCCGTCACGTCCACGCGTTCCTCATAGCGGCCCGCCGGCCCGATGACCCGCTGAGGCGTTGGCGTGTTCAAGCGCGGTTCAGCGGCCTGGGCAAGACTTGGTGGGCTAAGGACGTGGTCGGATGGAGACGCAACCCTTTTGGCCCTTCCGGCCTTTGGAGCGATCATGAAGACAACCCTCACCACAGCCGCCCTCGCCACCCTGTTGCTCGCCAGCGCGAGCGGGGTGGCCTTCGCCCAGGACCGTGAACAGCACGGCCAGGGGCAACAACCCCACGCCCAGGCGCCGCACGGCGGGCCGCAGCATGGCGGGCCGCCCGGGGGCGGAGAGCATCGCGGCGGACCGCCCGGCGGCGGCGCGCCGCACGGTCCCGGTCCAGGCGCCGCGCCTGGCGGACATGCCGAGCATGCTCCAGGCCCCGGCGTCCGAGGTCCGGTGGGCGGCGGCGGGGAGCCGCGCGCGTCGCACGAGGCCGCGCCGCAGGCGGCTCGCGGGCCGGGGGCCGGCGGCGGCGCGCAGCGCTCGTTCGAGCGCCAGGGCGGCCGTCCGGGCGCCGCGCACGAAGTCACCATGCCGGCCGCCTCGCGGGGCGCTCCGGCAGGCCGGGCGCCGGGCACGGGCCAGTTTGGCGGCTCGCGCGCCGCGCCGCAGCACTGGCAGGCCGGCCGCTCGCCCACTGTGTTCCAGAGCCACGCCCGCTTCCACGCCGGCGCCTATCGGCCGCCGTCCGGCTACTATGCGCGCAGCTGGGGCTTCGGCCAGATCCTGCCGCGCGCCTGGTTCGCCCGCAATTACTGGATGACCGACTTCCTCGATTTCGGCCTGCCCTATCCGCCGCCTGGCTACACCTGGGTGCGGGTCGGCCCCGACGCCCTGATGATCGACGAGTACACCGGCCGCATCGTCCAGGTGGTCCGCGGGATCTTCTGGTAGCCCTTCCTCTCCCGCGTTCCGCGGGAAAGGAAGATCAGATGTAGCCGGCGGCCTGTAGCGCGGCGATGGAGGCGGCGGCGGACCTGTGGTGGATGAACAGGCCGCCGGCCTGTTCCCACAGCGCCCGGTGCTGGTCGCGGTCGTCGACCAGGACGTCGCCGGACGTGCAATGCTCGCGCTTCAGGGCCGCGAGCGTGGCGATCAACGGGACGCCGGGGAAGTGGCGGGCCGCCCAGCGGCGCTTCTGCGGCTCGGCCCATTGGCCGTGCGGCATGCCGGTGAGAATGATCGGCCCCTTGGCCTTTACCGCGTCGTAAAGCTGCTGGGCGTCGGGCATCAGGTCGAGGTGCTCGAAGAAGCCGTCGGCGCGGGCCAGCCGCTTCCAGAACTCGGCCGTCCCATGGCGGGCCTCGAACGCGTCTGACGACATGCCGAACACCGCCTCGGCGCCCTTGTCGAAGTCGGCCAGGACCCCGTCGCAATCGAGATAGATCTGCCGCCGCAAGAGGCCGTGGCGCCTTACCCGGCCTGGCAGGCGGGGCAGAGGCCGCGCGCCTCGAGGGTGACCGAGCTGACGGCGTAGCCCTTGGCGGCGGCCGCCTCGCGGCCCGGCGCGAAGTCCGGCTCGAACTCCTCCGCCGCGCCGCAGCAGCTGCAGATCAGGAAGGCCGCGGCGTGGGCCTCGCCGTCCAGGCGGCAGGGCACATAGGCGTTGAGGCTCTCGATGCGGTGGGCGAAACCCAGGCGTTCGAGAAACTCCAGCGCGCGGTAGACGGTGGGCGGCTTGGCGGGTTCGCCATCCTCGCCGAAGGCGGCGATCAGGTCATAGGCCTTCAAGGGGCCGTTAGCCTCTAGCAGCAGCTCCAGCACCCGCCGGCGCGGGGTGGTGAGCCGCTCCTGGCTGTTCAGGCAGCGGTGCTCGGCGTCGGCCAGGGCGTGACGCAGGGCGTGGCCCTTCAGCCCCGGATGGGCTCCGTCCTCGTGCTGGCAATCGGGGGCGTGCATGGCCATCAGGTAACGCCACCCGGGCCGGTCCCGCAACGACTTCGCCGCCGCAGGCTCACGAGACGCCCGCTTCCAGGGCCAGCCGCAGCAGGTCGGCGGTCTTGGTGACGCCCAGCTTGGTTTTGATCAGGCTGCAGTTGTTGGCGATGGTCTTGTAGCCCAGGCCCAGCGCCTCGGCGATTTCGCTCAGGGACCGGCCGGCGGCCAGGTGGCGCAGGATTTCCAGGTCGCGGGGGGCGAGCTGGGCGAGCGAGGCGGCCGGCGCCATCGAGTGCAGGATCAGCGCCTGGGCGATCTCCTGCTCGATGTAACGTCCGCCGCCGCTCACCTGGCGGATGGCGGTCAGCAGCTCGTCGGGCGAGGCGTTCTTGCTCACATAGCCCTGGGCGCCGGCCTCCAGGGCGCGGGTCACGTAGATCGGCTCGGAATGCATGCTCAGCACCAGGATCGGCGCCGGGCCGAACTGGCGCAGGCGCGACAGCAGCTCCAACCCGCCAAGCTCCGGCAGGTTGAGGTCCAGGATGATCATGTCCAGGGGCTGGGCCTTGGCGATGGCCAGGCTCTCTCGGCCGGTCTTGGCCTCCAGGATCTCGGCGTTGGAGACCATGGCCAGCAGCTTGCGCAGCCCCGTGCGGACGATGGCGTGGTCGTCGACCAGCAGGATCCTCACGCCGCGGCCTCCGAAAGCTGCGCGGCCGGCGCGCCGTCCAGCCGTAACCGCGCGGTGGTGGTCCAGCCGGCGCCAGTGTGATTGGGGCCGAAGCTCAGGGTCCCGCCCACCGAGGCCACCCGTTCGCGCATGCCCACCAGCCCCAGGCCGCCCAATCCCAGGCCACCAGGGGTCGGCGCGGTATCGTGACCGGTTCCGTCGTCGGCGACGGAGATGCTGAGCGTCTGGTCGGCGTCGATCCACAGGACGATGCGCACGGTCTTGGGTGAGCCGTGGCGGACGGCGTTGTTGGCGGCTTCCTGCACCACCCGGTAAACCACGTCCTTGGTCGCCTCGGGCAGTTCCGCCTCCTCGTCCAGCAGGGTGAGGTTGAAGACGATGTCGGGCCGCCGCACCGACCAGAAGCGCGCCAGGTCGAGGATCGCGGCGTTGAGGCCAAGCTCGGTGATCCGCGCCGGGCGCAGGCGGCTCAAGAGGTCGCGGACCTGGCGCTGCATGTGCTTCACCGCCGCCTGTATGGAGCGCACGTGCTCGGGCACGCCATCGTGGCGGCCGGCCTCGCCCAGTTGGGCGATCATCTCGGCGTCCATGTTCACCGCGAACAGGTGCGGACCGATGTCGTCGTGCAGATCGCGGGCGATGTCGGCGCGCTCCTCCTCCTGGAGGGTCAGGAGCTGGTCGCCCAGCAGGCGGTTGCGCTCGGTGGTGGCGGCGAGCTCGCCGGCCATGCGGTTGAAGCCCCGCTGCAGGCCGAGCAACTCGGTCGGCCCGCGCTCGGCCACCCGGCCGCTATAATCGCCGGCGCCAACGCGCCCGAATTGGTCGGCGAGCGCGCGCAACGGCCGGAAGGCGGCGCTGATCACCAGATATACCAGGATCAGGCCCACGGCGGCCGAGCCGGTAAGGGCGGTGACGATGCCGGTGAACTCCCCCCAGGCCGCGCCGACGTCGGCGTCGGCGGTGGGGGCGAGCACGATAGCCTCGAACCCCGCGGCGTGACCGGGCACGGCGATCTGCCGCGCGGCCGGCGAGGGGCCCAGCAGGCGGCCGAACCAGGGCGGCGCGAGGCCCCCGGCGCTGCGGGTGCGCGAGGTCAGCGCCGCGCGGCCGTCCCGGGTCATCAGGCTCGCGCGCACGTGGCGGTTGCCATCGAAGGTGGCCACGAGTTGGCGCAGGTCGCGGGCCGGATGGTCGGAGTTCGGCAGGTCCTCGAACGCGCTGTCCACCGTCTGCTGCGCGCCGCCCAGGCCAGCCGCGAGTTCGGCGCTCAGCGCCTTGCGCGCCTGATAGCCGGCCGCCGCCGCGCCCAGCAGCAGGCTGATCAGCAGGACCCCCGCGATGAGGGCCACGACACGGGCGCGAAGGGACATGCTGTTACATTATCACAGTCTCGCGTCCTGAAACCGCGCCCTGGAAGATTGGGAACGACTTCCCGGGAAAATCGGGAAACGGCGGCATGGTCCCGGTTCACGGCCCCGCCTATTCGCCCCGTTAGATTATAACAGGGGATTGTCACATGATCAGCACCATGCCGCGACGCGCGCTTCTGGCCGCGTCGGTGAGCTTCCTTTCGCTCCTCGCCGCGCCAGCGCTGGCCCAGACCTCCGGCGGCGCGGAGGGCGCGGCCCCAGCGTCAGGCGCCCCGTCCGACCAGGTCTCGGAGATCGTGGTCACCGCTCAGCGGCTGGACGCAGCGCGGACCGAGGTCGAGCCGGCGCTGGGCGCCACGAGCTATTCGATGCCCGAAGCTTTCATCAACAACCTGCCGTCAGGCGCCAACACCGAGCTCAACCAGGTGATCCTGCAGGCGCCGGGCGCGGCGCAGGACAGCTTTGGCCAACTGCACATCCGCGGCGACCACGCCAACATCCAGTACCGCCTGAACAACGTCATCCTGCCCGAAGGCCTGTCGGTGTTCGGTCAGGCCCTGTCGCCCCGGCTGGCGTCCAACATCGATCTGATCACCGGCGCCTTGCCTGCCCAGTACGGCCTGCGCACCGCCGGCATCGTCAACATCACCACCAAGTCGGGTTTCCAGAACGGCGGCGAGGTGGGGATCTATGGCGGCAGCCACGGGATGATCGAGCCGTCGATCGAATATGGCGGCACGTCGGGCGCCACCAGCGGCTTCTTCTCCGGTAGCTATACGGGCACCGACGTCGGCATCGAGAGCCCGAACGGCGCCGGCACGCCGATCCACGACCACTCCGACCAGTACCAGGCGTTCGGCTTCCTGGACCACATCCTCGACGCCACCAGCCGGGTCTCGCTGATCGCCGGCACCAGCCAGGACACCTTCCAGCTCCCCAACACGCCGGGCCTGCAACCGGGCCTGGGCTTCAGCGACAACGGCGTCACCGCCTTCAACTCCGCGAACCTCAACGAGCGGCAGCAGGAGGGCACCAGCTACGCTATCCTGAGCTACCAGAAGACCACCGACAAATTCACCGGCCAGGCGTCGATCTTCACTCGCTATTCCGAGCTGCGCTACACCCCCGACGTGACCGGCGAACTGTTGTTCAACGGCATCGCCCAGGCGGCCCGCAAGACCGACCTCAGCTTCGGGACCCAGCTTGAAGGCGTCTACAAGCTCACCGACACTCACACCCTGCGCGGCGGCGTCATCGTCTCGACGGACCACACCACCAGCGACACCAATTCCCAGGTCTTCGCGCTGGATGACACCGGCGCCCAGGTCGGGGCCGGCCCGGAGACCATCGTCGACAACGGCAAGGCGACGGCCTGGACCTATTCGGCCTATCTCGAGGACGAGTGGAAGATCATCGACAGCGTGACCCTGAACTACGGCCTGCGTTTCGATCAGCTCGACAGCTTCCGCCATGAAAACCAGCTCTCGCCGCGGGTGAACCTGGTCTGGACGCCGGCCGAGGGCACGACGTTCCATGCGGGCTATTCGCGCTACTTCACTCCGCCGCCGTTCGAACTGATCGCCAGCCCGACGGTGGCCAAGTTCGTCGGCACAAGCGGCGAGCAACCGGGGACGCAGAACGACCTGCCGCGCTCCGAACGCGACAACTATTTCGACGTGGGCGTGCAGCAAAAGGTGGGCGGCTTCATCGTCGGCGTCGACGCCTACGACAAGGAAGCCAAGAACCTGATCGACGAGGGCCAGTTCGGCGCGCCGATCATCCTGACCCCCTTCAACTACGCCCAGGGTTTCGCCCGCGGCGTGGAACTCAGCGCCAACTACGTCGCCGGGCCGTTCAGCGCCTACGGCAACCTGGCCTTCGCCAAGGCGCAGGGGAAGAACATCGTCTCCAGCCAGTTCAACTTCGATCCCGGCGACCTGGCCTTCATCCAGAACAACTTTATCTACCTTGACCACGACCAGTCGATCACGGCCTCGTTCGGCGCCGACTACGCCTTCGACACAGGCACGAAGGTGGGCTTCGACGCCCTGTTCGGATCGGGCCTGCGCAAGGACGGCGACGTCCCGAACGGCGACCGGGTTCCGAACTACATCCAGGTCAATCTGACGGCCTCGCAGAAGTTCACGATCCCCGGGGCCGGCCAGTTCACCGCGCGCCTCGATGTGATCAACGTCTTCGACAAGGAATACGAGATCCGCGACGGCACGGGCATCGGAGTCGGCGCGCCGCAATTCGGGCCTCGACGCGGTGTCTTCGCGGGCCTGACCAAGTCGTTCTAGGACGGCGGTCCGCGACCGGCGGCGGGAGCGATGGGTTGAAGCCCTGGGCGCAGATGGTCCTGCTGGGGTTGGCGGCAGGGCTATCCACGACGGCGGGCGGCGTGTTGGCCCTGCGGTTGCGGGGCCACGCCCGGCTGCTGCGGGACTTCAGCCGCGGCGCGGTGGTGGGCGTGGCTCTGCTAGAGCTCCTGCCTGAAGCCGTGAAGACCGCTGGCCCCGAGACGCCCGCCGCCTTGGCGCCGTTCTGCGCCGTGGTCGGGTTCGTGGGCTATCGGGCGGTGGATCGCGCGCTCACCAGCCGCCTGGGGCGCGACTCGGCGCATCATGGCCATCTGGGCGCGGGCAGCCTCACCTTGCACAGCGCCGTCGACGGCCTGGCTATCGGGCTGGCGTTCCAGGCCTCGCCGACGGTTGGCCTGCTGGTCGCCGCCGCGGTGATTGCTCACGACCTCGCCGATGGGATCAACACCGTCAATCTCAGCCTGATGGGCGGCGCGAGCGCCCGAGCGGCCCGGCTCTGGCTGGCGGCCGACGCCGTCGCGCCGATGCTGGGCGTCGCGGCGGCGCAGGCAATCAGCCCGCCACGGCTGGCGCTTTCCCTGCTGCTGGCGGCCCTGGCGGGCGCCCTCACCTGGGTGGTGCTGGGCCGGGCGGAGTCCGACGACGGTCGCCGCGGGCCGACCGTCCGAGGCGTCCTGACGGCGCTGATCGGGTTCGGCTGTATCCTGGGGATCAGCCGCGTGCTGCAGGCCTAGACCTCAAGCCTCTTCGGTCGGGCTCTCGGTGCGAGGCGCGCGGCGGCGGCGGGGCTTGGGAGCCTCGTCGGCGTCCGCGGCCGCGGCGGCGGGCGCGGCGCGCGTCGGGGCCTGCAGGAAGGCCGGGGCGTGGCTTTCGCCGCCCTCGGCGTCGCGTAGCACCCGGGACTTTCGTTCCGGCGCGGGCGCCGCCAGCGGGGCCTGGGCCTGCGGCTCGACCACGGCCAGCGGATCGCGTTCCGGACGGTCCTCGCGGTTGCGTTCGAAGCGCGGGCGGTCGTCCCGTTGCGGGCGATCCTCGCGCGGGCCGCGGTCGTCGCGGTCATAGCGGGGGCGGTCTTCCCGCTGCCCGTCTCTGGGCCGGTCATCGCGCGGCCGGTCGTCGCGGGGACGGTCATCGCGCGGGCGGTCGTCCCGTTGTCCGTCTCTGGGCCGGTCGTCACGCCAGGGGCGGTCGCGGCGGCCCTGGCCATTGCCACCATCGTTGCGGTCGCGGTTTTCGTAGCGTGGACGCTCGTCGCGCTGTTGCCCCTCGCGCTGGCCGTCACGTTGCCCGTCACGTTGCCCGTCACGTTGCCCGTCTCTGGGGCGGTCGTCGCGTTGCTGTTGCTGCGGCTGGCCATCGCGGGGACGTTCGCCGCCGCCGTTTTCACGGGCCTGCCAGGTCTCCGGCGTCTCCCCGGCCTCGGCGGAGGCCAGGTCGGCGGCCTCCGATTGGGCCTGGGCGGTCTCGTCCTCGAAATCGATGTCGAAGCCGGAGGAGAAGTGGTCGCGGCCGAGAATCTCGCTGGCCGGACGGGTGGGCTGCATGGCGCGCAGCAGGCGGAAATAGTGTTCGGCGTGCTGCAGGTAGTTCTCGCCGAGCACCCGGTCGCCGGCGGATGAGGCGTCGCGGGCGAGTTGCTGGTATTTCTCGAAAACGTGCTGGGCGTTGCCGCGGACCTTGGCGCCCTCAGGCCCGTTGGAATCGAACGCCCGGTTGGCGTTCTGCGCCTGCGGCTTGCCGCCGCCGCCACCGCCGCCGCCACCGCCGCGATTACGGCCGCGCTGGCGCTTCATACCCTTGAAATCTCTCATTATTTGATAACCGTCTTGGTTTCCCTAAGGCGACCCTTTTCAGGTCGGCCTGCGCTTGTCCTCGGCGGGCCCGTTTTTCATTGGGATCGGACGCTTGGCCCGGAATCGATTGTCGAAGACTTTTGAGTGTTCCCCGTCTCCGCCCGGAACTCATCACGCCAGAGGGCTTGGGAGCCGTCGCGCCCCTCGGGTCCGGCGTGCGTCCTTCGCGGGACGCCTCTACCTGAAGCCGAAGATTTGGGTGGAGACCCGATCTAAGTAGCGACTCGGGCTTGAGTTTCCAAGGGCTTTTTCGCGCCTGCGACAACCCTGTCCCGATCGGCGAGGTCCTTCAACGTCTGAACATCGAGGGCGCCGGCCTCGCGGAACAGGGCCTCCACGGCGTCCTTCTGGTCGTAGCCGATCTCCACGGCGAAGCGGCCGCCGGCCTTAAGCACCCGCAGGATCTCCGGCGCGAGGACGCGGTAGTGCATCAGGCCGTCGTCGCCGCCTTCCAGGGCGATGCGCGGTTCGTGGTCGCGCACCTCCGGCTCCAGGGTCTCGATGACATGGCTGGCGATGTAGGGCGGGTTGGAGACCACCAGGTCGAAGCTCGCGTCGCCCAGGCCCGCCGTCCAGTCGCCGCGCAGCAGCGCCAGCCGGGAGGCGAGGCCCAGGTGGGCGGCGTTGTCGCGCGCCACCGCCAGCGCCTCCTCGGAGACGTCGATGCCCAGGCCCTTGGCCGCCGGCCGCTCGGCCAGGATCGACAGGACGATCGCCCCGGAGCCGACGCCCAGGTCCAGCACCGACCAGGCGGCGGGCTCGGGAAAGTCGCGCAGCACCCACTCGACCACGGTCTCGGTGTCGGGCCGGGGCGTCAGCACGTCGGGCGTGACGTTCAGCATGATCTTCCAGAAGCCCTTGCGGCCCAGGATGTGGCTGACCGGTTCGCGGTGCTCGCGGCGCGTCAGGTAGTCTTCGAGCGTGGCTTCCTGCTGCGGTGTCAGGGCGCGGTAAGGGTCGCCCACGATGTCGGCGCGGGTGGCGTCGGCGGCGGCCTCCACCAGCAGGCGGGCGTCGATCACCGGACCGGCGAGACCAGCGACCTCCAGGCGTTTCTTGGCGCTCTGCCAGGCCTGCAGCAGGGTCAGGCTCATGCGGCGGACTCCATCGGGGCGGTGGCGGCGTCTCCCAGGCCCACGACGCCCGCCGAGGTCACCCGCACATAGACGCCGCAGAACAGGTTTCCGTAGTGGTCGAACAAGGCCTTGGTGACGTCGAGGTCGCGCTCGGCGGTGGTCGGGTCCACGTGGGTCGCCAGGCAGCGGACGATGGGCTTGAAGACCTGCGCCCGCGCCCAGCCGACCATCAGGGCCTTGCCCGTCCAATCGTTCTCCGCCCACGCCGGCCAGCCCTCGACGTAGAGGTTGGCGCGGAAGCGCAGCGGGTCGAGCTCGGCGCCCATCTTCTGGCCAAGGTCGCGGACGCTGGCGAGGTTGACGATGGAGACCTGGCCCAGCGGGTGGTCGGTGAAGCGGTGCGCCGGCGGCGCCTTCAGCACCCGCAAGGGACCGCGCAGGTCGTCGGGGTCGAGCAGGGCCTCCAGCCAGGCGGCGAAGGCCTCGCGGGCGGGGGCCTCGTCCAGCCGGCCGGCGAACTCGCGGCCGTCGGGCGCGGTGGCGTGCAGGACGCCCGTGGCCTCGTCATAGCGGGTGCGCGCTGCGGCGACCTTGGGAATGTGGGCCAGCACCGTGAACTTCTGCTTGGGCACGAAGCCCGGCGCGTCGGGATCGAAGCCGCAGGGGCCGTTCTCCACCGCCCAGGTCCGGTCGTGCGGGAAGCCTTCGCCAGGCGCCAGCGGCACGGCCTGCAGGGCCTCGGGCGTAAAGCCTTTCACGGGATGCCGGAAAATGCCCGCCACGTGCCCGCTCATCCTAGCCGAACTCGTCTTCCAGGGCCGACAGGCGGGCGGCCTGGTCCTCGGCGATCAGCGGGTCGATGACGTCGTCCAGCGCCTCGCCCTCCATGATCTTGGGCAGGTTGTAGAGGGTCAGGTTGATGCGGTGGTCGGTGACCCGGCCCTGCGGGAAGTTGTAGGTGCGGATGCGCTCGGAGCGGTCGCCGGA
>DATAUR010000091.1:0-13667 GCA_036268175.1 Phenylobacterium sp.
ACGCCAAGGGCCTGGCCGACTGGCTGAAGACGCAAGGGGTCGAGAGCCGCCAGGTGATCGCGGGCGTCGCCTATTTCATCGCCGATCCCGAGGGCAATCCGATCGAGCTCTACACCGCGCCCAAGCCCTGAGGGCGGGTCGATGCGCGGGGTGGGCCGGCCTGGTCCCTGACGCTCCCTGAACATCCGGGTTCAGCCAAGGTTCAGCGCTGGGCGGCCAGGTTGGCGCGGTCGGGGGGCCGACGAGGAGACCTGGAATGAGACAACTGCTTTACGCCGCCGTGGCCTTGATCACCGTGGCCGCGCCCATCGCCGCCACCGCCCAGCCGGACGACCGGCGCGCCTACAGTGACGACCGCCGCGACTCACACCACGACCGTCGCGACGTGCGGCAGGACGACCGCGCCATCCACTATGACCGCGCCCGCGCCGACAGCTGGCGGGCCCGGCCGGAGTGGCGCGACTTCCGCGGGCCGCGCCCGGGCTTCTGGTACGCGCCGGGCTGGGGCTATCGCCCGATCAGCCACTTCGGCTGGCGGCGCGGCGCCTACGTCCCGGCCGCCTATCGCGGCTACTATGTGCAGGACTGGGGCTACTATGGCCTGCGTCCGCCGCCCTATGGCTATCGCTGGATCTACGCCGACGGCAACTTCGTGCTGATGGCCGTCGCCACCGGCCTGATCGCCGACCTGGTGGTCCACGGCTACTAAGGGGAAGAGCCGGGCTCGCCCTGGCCCAATCCTGAAGAAGGCCTCTCCTCGGCTGCGAGGGGAGGCCTTTCCTATGGCGGGCGGGCCGCTAAGGTGCGCGCACAGCTTCTGGGGAAAGCCATGCGTCATCTGCCCGTCCTGATCGCCGCGACCGTGGCCTTCGCCGTGCCCGCGGTCCTGCCGGCCTTGGCGCAGACGCCGCCCGGGTCCGATCCGGCGATTCCACCGGCGCCCAAGCCCGCGCCGGCCATGGCCAACCCGATCCCGCCGATCCAGGCGCCCGGCCGGGTCCTGCTGGGGGTCAAGGACGTGATGCGCCACATCGTCAATCCGGCGGCCGAAGCCTATTGGGCGCGCAGCGGCGAGATCGACGACGAGAAGGGCGCCACCGACCGCACCCCTACCGACGACGCCAACTGGAAAATCTCGCTGGATAGCGCCGCCCAGTTGGTCGAGGCAGGCAACCTGCTGCAGATGGAGGGCCGGGCGCGCGATCCCAACGGGCCGTGGATGAAGTACGCGATCCAGCTCACCAACGCGGGCCTCGCTGGCATGGCCGCGACCCAGGCCAAGAACCACGACAAGACCTTCGACGCCGGCAGCGCGATCTACGACGCCTGCTTCGGCTGCCACGGCCGCTATATCGTCCGGCCCAAGGACAGCCTCTACAAGCACAACATCGACGAGGACCTGAAGAACGCCGGCAAGGCCCCGAAGTAGCGTTTAGGAGGCCACCAGCATGGAGGTCCGCAAACCCAAGCCCGTGCATAGCTGGGGCGACCTGATCGGCGAGATCGGGGTCATCGTGCTGGGCGTGCTGATCGCGCTGGCCGCCGAGCAGGCGGTGGAGCTGGTCCACTGGAACCACCAGTTGATCGAGACCCGCAAGGCGTTGCGCGAGGAGATCAACACCGGCGCCGGCCACGCCTATTCGCACCGGGCGATCTATGACTGCAACGCCAAGGCGCTACGGAAATTGCGCGAGGAACTGTTGAAGAGCGGGCCGGCCTGGAAGGCCAGGCCCAGCGCCTACGAGGCCCTGCTGTTCACCTGGGACACCTCGGCGTGGCGCACCGCCCAGGCCAGCGGGACGCTGGGCCACATGACGCCGACGGAGCTGAACGGCTACGCCTCGGCCTATCAGTTCCCGCCGCTGTTCGAGGCGCAGGAGGCCAAGGACCAGGACGACGCCGCGCAGCTCGATCTCCTGGCCTACGACCTCAACCTTGGGGACGGGATGCGGGGGCGGATGCTGGAGGCGGTCAACCGGGCGGAGCGCCAGAACTGGCTGCTGGCGCTGGGGACCAAGCAGTTCCTGGAAAGCGCCGCGGCGGTGGGCGTCACCCTCTCCGACACCGACAAGAAGAAGATCGACGCCCAGATCGGCGCCCCCGACACCGACTGTTCGGTCCGCGCGAAGGCGGAGTAGCGCGGGCCATGCTCTACCTGATCCTCAAGGCGGCGATCTCCGGGGTGATCATCGCCACCGTCTCGGAGGTGGCCAAGCGGTCGCCAGGGGCCGGCGCGCTGATCGCCTCCCTGCCGCTGGTCTCGATCCTGGGGATGATCTGGCTGTGGCGCGACACCGGCGATCCGGTGCGCATGGAGCGGCACGTGGGCGCGACCTTCTGGTACGTGCTGCCGTCGCTGCCAATGTTCCTCTTGATGCCGGCCCTGATGAAGCGCGGCGTGCCGTTCTGGGCGGCGCTGGCGGCGGGCTGCGCGCTGACCGTCGGGCTCTATCTGGGCATGGCCACGGTCGGGCCGAGGTTCGGGCTGAAGCTCTAGAGACCGGAGCGCCGCGGCCGGCGGCCTTCACGAAACTGACATGGCCGGCTGCAACTGAAAGCTTGGCCGAACGCTCTTGCGGCGATACGGGCGCACGCGCCGGGCGGAGGTTGGGAATGGCGGTTTCGAAGCGCGGCCTTGTCTCCGCCTGGGCGCTGATGGGCGCCTGCGCCCTCGCCGCTCCCGCCCTGGCCCAGGACGCCCAGCCGCAGCAGCCGCCCCAGTCGGGCGCGGCGGACGAGGCCGCGCCGGTGACGCCGCAGGCCTGGGCCTGGCACGTGCAGGCCACCGACATCCTGCAGTACTACCCAGCGTTCCACAGCGCCTTCCAGGGTCCCAACAGCTTCAAGCCGCAGGCGACCTGGGGGAACACCTTCGATGCCACGCTCTACGCCGGGGTGAAGCCCTGGGGCGGCGGCGAGATCTGGGGGGACCTGGAGATGTACCAGGGCTATGCGCCCAACAACACGCTGGGCGCGGCGGGCTATGTGAATGGCGACGGCGCCAAGGTCGGCCGCGCGCACCCCTATGCGCGGATCGCGAGGCTGTTCATCCGCCAGACCTTCGACCTGGGCGGCGGGGCCGACGATCAGCAGGCCGACCTCAATGCGCTGGGCGAACACCGCAGCAAGGACCGGGTGGTGCTGACCGCCGGCAAGCTCAACGTCACCGACATCTTCGACACCAACAAATACGCCCACGACCCCCGGACCGACTTCCTGAACTGGAGCCTGATCACCGCCGGCAGCTTCGACTACGCGGCTGACGCCTGGGGCTACACCTATGGGGCGGCGGCGGAGTGGTATCAGGGCGACTGGGCCTGGCGGGCCGGCGTCTTTGACCTCTCCATCGTACCCAACAACGCCGTGCTGACCTCCGACTTCAGCCAGTTCCAGCTGGTGGGCGAGGCCGAGCGGCGGTTCAGCCTGGACGGCCATCCGGGCGCGATTCGGCTGGCCGGCTTCGTCACCCGCGGCGGCATGGGCCGCTACGACGACGCCGTGGCGCTGGCGGAGGAGACCGGCCAGCCCGCCGACATCGCGCTCGTGCGGCGCTACCGCAGCCGGCCGGGCGTCTATCTGAACCTCGAGCAGGAGGTGGCGGCGGGCGTCGGTGTGTTCGGCCGGCTGGGCTGGGCGGACGGCGACTACGAATCCTACGAGTACACCGACATCGACCGCACGGCGCAGGTCGGGATCTCGGTGGCCGGCGACGGCTGGGGCCGCAAGCAGGACACGGTGGGCGCGGCGGTGGCGATCAATGAGCTGTCACGCGCCGGAGAGCGGTATCTCGACGTCGGCGGCCTGGGCATCCTGGTCGGCGACGGGCGGCTGCCGCATCCAGGCGCGGAACACGTGGTCGAGGCCTATTACAGCGTGGGCTTGGCCAAGGGCATGACGCTCAGCCTGGACGACCAATTGGTCGACAACCCCGCCTACAACCGCGACCGCGGCCCGGTGGACGTGATCTCGCTCCGCCTGCACCTGGAACATTGAGGGGGAATTGCTCCCACCTCCAGCTCGTCATTCCCGGGCTTGTCCCGGGAACCCAGGATCACAGGCGTTCAGCAAGGAGCGAGGCGGCGCCGCCGAGCGTGGTCTTCTGCGATGGCGTTCATAGGTTCCCGAGACAAGCCCGGGAATGACGAGCGGATAGGGATCGGAAGCTCGTCCTTGAACGCCGCCGCTATTTCCCCCAGGTGGCGAAGAGGCCGATGGCGGCGGCGGCCATCACCGCGGTGGAGAGCCAGCCGACGGTCTGCAGGCCCCAATGCAGCTTGAAATCGCCCATCGCCTGCTTGTGGCTGGAGAGGTGCATCATCAGCGCCATCACCGGCACGGCCACCACGCCGTTGATCACCGCGCTCCAGAACAGCGCCTTGATGGGGTCGATGGGACTGTAGTTGAGGAGCACGCCGATCAGGGTGGCGAGCGCGATGGTCGAATAGAAGAGCTGCGCCCGGTGCGGCTTGCGAGCCAGGCCCACGTGCCAGCCGAAGGCCTCGCCCATGGCGAAGGCCGAGGACCCCGCCAGCACCGGCAATGCCAGCAGGCCCGTCCCGATGATGCCGATGGCGAAGACCGTGAAGGCGAACCGCCCGGCGATGGGGCGCAGCGCCTCGGCCGCCTGGGACGAGGTCTGGATGTCGGTGACGCCATGGGCGTGCAGGGTCGCCGCCGTGGTCAGGAGGATGAACAGCCCCACCGCATTGGACATGCCCATGCCGATGTAGGTGTCGACGCGGATGCGATGAAACTCGGTCTTCGCCTGCTCCGGCGCGCGCTCCAGCGGCTTGGCGTCGTCCCGCTCCTTGACCTCCTCGACCTCTTCCTCGGCCTGCCAGAAGAACAGGTAGGGGCTGATAGTGGTGCCCAGGATGGCGACGACCACGGTCATGTAGGCGGGCGTCAGCGTGATTTCCGGGACCACCAGGCTCCTGGCCACCTGGCCCCAGGGCATGTGGACCACCAGGGCCACGCCCACATAGGCGAACAGGCTGAGCGTCAGCCACTTGAGGATCGAGACGTAGCGCGAGTAGCGGGAGAATACCTCCAGCAGCACGGTGACCACACCGAAGGCGGCGACATAGACGAGCTGCGGGCCGCCGATCAAAAGCTTCAGGCCCGCGCCCATCGCGCCCAGGTCCGCACCCAGGTTGATGACGTTGGCCACCACCAGCAGGAAGACGATCGAATAGACCACCGGCGCCGGATAGTGCTTCTTCAGATTGCCGGCGATGCCGCGCCCGGTGACCCGGCCGATCCGCGCGGAGATCTCCTGGATGGCGCACATCAGCGGCCAGGAGAACAGCATCACCCAGGAGAGGCCGAAGCCGAACTGGGCGCCGGCCTGGGAATAGGTGGCGATGCCCGACGGGTCGTCGTCCGACGCGCCGGTGATCAGGCCGGGGCCCAGGATCTGCAGCAGCTTGCGCCGTTCAGGCGTCGCGCCCTCGCCCTGTGGCCTGGGCGCGGAAGCGTCGACGGGAGCACCCATGGCGGCTCAGTCCCCTGAATCGCCGAAGGATACCGCTACGGCCCAGCCTGGCCTTGCTAATTCTTAAGGCCCGCTAGGGTTTCACGCTGAAGGTGAAATCGCCGAAGGTCTGGTGGCCGTCCTCGGTCTTCATTTCCCAATGGACCTTGTAGCCGCCGGAGCCCAGCTTGCCGGTGAAGGGCACGGTCACTAGGCGCTTGTCCTTGGCGTCGAGGGTCAGCGGCCCGGTGGCCACCGCCGCGCCGCCGGGACCGGCGACCGTGACGCTGGACGCGGCGGGCACGATGCTCTCGCTATATTGCAGCTTCAGCTGCCGCGGCGCGGCCACCGTCGCGCCGGCCTTGGGCGTCCCGGTGATCAGGCGGGCATGGGCGGCGGCCTGGCCGGCGACCGCGAGAGCGGCGACGGCGGCGAGGGTGATGAGGGTCTTAGACATGGAAACTCCAGGAAAGGGGCGGAACGCCGGCGATCAGGTCGCTGGCTTCGGCTTGTAGGTCTGCTGCTTGGCCTTCACGTCGGCCGGCCAGTCGGGCAGCGGATTGCCCTGTGCGGCGATGTTGTTGGCCAGGATGTACTCTTTGTGGCAGGCGGTGCAGATCAGATAGATCTTGGCGCCTTCGGCGTAGACGCCGGCCTTGTCGTGCTTTTCGGCGGCGGCCTTCGCCACGACCGCCTCGGCGGTGAGCTGCTGGGCGAACTTGTAGAAATCGCTGGCCGGCCAGGGCTTCTGACCCGGAATCTGGATGGGCGCCCGCGGACGGCCCGGCAACTGCAGATCGTTGCCGGCCTCGATCAGCGAAGCCGCCGCGCTCTCCATCGCTTCCCAGCCTTCGTCGGTGGTCGGCGACAGATCCTTGGCGCCCTTGGCGGTCACCTCGGTGCCGGAGCCTTTCCAATAGGCGAAGGAGGCCGGGTCGACCACATGGTCCATGAATTCGGGCAGCGACAGGGCGTCGGTATTGTACTTCGCCAGCGAAGCCGGGGTCGCGGGCTTCTGCGGCGAGCAGGCGGCAAGAACGACGGCGCAAGCCGCAAAGGTGAGAAGGCGTTTCAAGGTCGTGGGTCCCCCTGGGCGGTTCTCTGGGAAATCTAACTCCTCCAACCCATACTTTGCCAATCGGGGTGCTGTCCGGTTAAATACGGTCTCGCGGGGGTTACAGAAGGTTACAAGTCGCCTTGTCCGATGCGGCCGACGACATCGCCGAACTGGCGCGGCGCCTGCGCGCGCGCCAGGCGCTAGGCCGGTCCGACGGGCTGATCCGCCTGTTCGATTATCTGGCGGCGTGCGCGGTGGCCGGCGCGCGGCCCAAGGAGTTCGAGGTGGCCACCACGGTGTTCGGGCGCAGTTCCGCCTTCGACGGCTCGCAGGACGCCTCGGTGCGGGTGGCCGTCCACCGCCTGCGCCGCAAGCTCGAGGATTTCTACGCCGGCCCCGGCCGCGACGAGCCGGTGCGCCTGACCATCCCCAAGGGCGAGTATCGCATGATCGCCGAGGCCCGGCCGGCGGCGCTGGCGGCGGCCCCGGCCGTGGACCGGTCCTGGCGGCGCCATGCGATCGTCGGCCTCGCCCTGCTGGTGCTGCTCAATCTCGCCGCCTGGGCCGCGTTCTGGACGACGCACGGCACGGAGCGGACCCTGTCGCGCGTCCGGGGCAGCACGCCCTGGAGTCAGCTCCTGCACGCCGAGCCGCCGACGCTGCTGGTGCTGGGCGACTACTACATCTTCGGCGAGATCGACGAGGCGGCCGGCATCGACCGGCTGATCCGGCAGTATTCGATCAATTCGCCGGCCGACCTCGACGACTGGCTGATGGACAATCCCAAGGCCATGGGCCGCTACCGCGACCTCGACCTCTATTACCTGCCGGTGGGGGCGGCGTTCGCGTTGCGCAGCATCGTGCCGGTGATCTCGCGCAGCGGCGCCGAGGGACAGACCCTGCACGTGGTGATGGCCTCGGACCTGACGCCGGAGATGCTGAAGCGCAACAACATCGTCTATCTGGGCTACATCTCGGGCCTGGGCGTGCTGCGCGACCCGGTGTTCGCGGGCTCGCGGTTCGCGGTCGGCGACACCTATGACGAACTGGTCGACCAGGTCAGCCATCGCCGCTACCTGAGCCAGGGCGGCGGCCCGACCCAGGGCGACGCCAACCGGCGCGACTACGGCTATGTGACCGCCTTCCGCGGACCGGCGGGCAACCGCATCGTGGTGATCGCCGGCGCCCGCGACACCGGCCTGCAGGAGGCCGCCGAGGCCATGGCCAATCCCGACGCCCTGAAGGCGCTGGCCAAGGCGGCCGGCGATCAGACCAGCTTCGAGGCGCTCTACGAGGCCGAGGGTATCGGCCGTTCCAGCCTGGGCGGCCACCTGGTGACGGCCAGCCCCCGCACCCACGTGAATCCCTGGACCGCCCAGCCCAACCTGAGCTTCCCGCTGGGGTAGGAGCCGCCATGATCCAGGCCACGCGCAGGGGCGTTCTGGGGGGCGGCGCGGCCGCGGCGGCGGGGCTTTCCAGCGCCGTCCGCGCCCAGGAACCGGCGCCGGCGAGGTCGCGCCTGATCCTGCTCGGCACCGGCGGCGGACCCTCGCCCAAGCCCAATCGCTCGGCGCCCGCCAACGCGGTGGTGGTGAACGGAGCGACCTATATCGTCGACTGCGGCAACGGGGTGGCGCGGCAGATGGTGCTGGCAGGCCTGCAGCCCCGTTCGCTGCGCGCGGTGTTCATCACCCACCAGCATTCCGACCACAACGCCGATTATGGCAACCTGCTGCTGCTGAGCTGGGCGGCGAACCTCAGCACCAGGGTCGACACCTATGGGCCGCCGCCGCTGAAGGAGATGACGCGGCTGTTCCTGCAGATGGACGCCTACGACATCGAAACCCGCATCGCCGACGAGGGCCGGCCGGACCTGAAGCGCCTGATCGCCGTCCACGAGATCACCGCCGCCGGGCCGGTGATGGCCGACGCCAACGTCAGGGTCACCGCCGCCCTGGTGGACCATGGGGCGGTGAAGCCGGCCTTCGCCTATCGGTTCGACTGTCCCGACCGCGCGATCGTGTTTTCCGGCGACACCCGGCCCTCGCCCAACCTGGTGGCGCTGGCCAAGGGGGCTGACGTGCTGGTGCACGAGGTGATGTACCTGCCGGCCCTGGACAGCATCGTCGCCGGCGAGCGCAACGCCACGACCCTGCGCGAGCATCTGCTCAGCGCCCACACCAGCGCCGAAGACGTCGGGCGCATCGCCACCGAGGCGGGGGTGAAGACCCTGGTGCTGAACCACTTCGTCCCCGGCGGCCTGCCGGCGATCCCCGACGCCACCTGGGAAGCGGCCGTCCGCCCGCACTTCGCCGGGCGGATCGTGGTGGGGCGGGACCTGATGGAGCTCTGACGCCCACGCAGGTGGCAAGACGTTGATATTTGACACGCCGTTCCGCGAGTGTATTGTATGAGTGTATGCATACACAGGAGCAGATATTGTCCGCCCTGCGGATCGAGCCCACCGGGGTGCCGATCTATGTGCAGCTGCGCGAGCAGCTCCTGCGGGCCATGGGCGCTGGGCTGCTGACGCCCGGCGACCAGATGCCGACCATGCGCCAGGTGGCCGTGGCCCTGAAGGTCGACCTGAACACCGTGCGCCACGCCTATGATGAGCTGGAGCGGCGCGGCGCCGTGACCCTGGTCCGCGGGCGCGGCAGCTTCGTCGCCGAGCCGCCGCCGGCGATGGAGGGCGCGGCCCACGAACTGGAAACCGACAAACTGGCGCGCCGCACCCTGGCCGCCGCCGCCGCACTGGGGGTCGACCCCCTGGGACTGGCGGATCGCATCGCGGCGCTGGCCGCCGATAAGGAGACGATCCCATGAGCATGCCTGGCTTCCTGGCGAGTAGCCCCGGGGCGCGCGCCCGCGGCGGCAACCCGACCGCGGCGCTGATCGCCGTGGTGCTGTTCCTACTGGCGGGACTGACCGTCGCGCTGGCCGCGAGCACCGCCAACTACGCCCTGTTCCCCGTGGCGATCGTGCTGGCGATCATCGGCGCCCTGGTCCCGGCCTCGCTGAAGATGGCCAACCACTGGGAGCGCGCGGTGGTCCTGCGGCTCGGACGGTTGCAGAGCGTCTCCGGCCCCGGCCTCTTCGTGATCGTGCCGATCATCGACCAGGTGGTCTACTGGCTCGACCAGCGCATCCAGACCACCGAGTTCAACGCCGAACAGGCGCTCTCCAAGGACACCGTGCCGGTGGACGTGGACGCGGTGGTGTTCTGGCAGATCCACGACCCCGAGCGCGCCGCCCTGGAAATCACCGACTATCGGAGCGCCATCAGCCGGGTGGCGCAGACCTCGCTTCGGGAAATGGTCGGTTCGTCCCTGCTCTCGACCCTGCTCTCGGACCGCAAGCACGGCGATGAGCTGCTGCGCGAAGAGATCGGGCGCAAGACCTCCGAATGGGGCGTCACCGCCATCTCCGTGGAGATCCGCGATATCGGGGTGCCCGACGCCCTACAGGACGCCATGAGCCGCGAAGCCCAGGCCCAGCGCGAGGCCGCCGCCCGGATCCACCTGGGCCAGGCGGAGCTGTCGGTCGCCGAGAAGTTCGTGGAGGCCGCGGAGATCTACGCCCGCAGTCCCAGCGCCCTGCAGCTGCGGGCCATGAACATCATCTACGAGACCACCAAGGAGCGTGGCGCGACCATCCTGATGCCGTCCGCCATGGTCGACTCCATGAACCCGGGCGGCGTGCTGGGCCTGGCCCAGGTGGCGCTGGGCGCCCAGGCGGGCGCGCAGCCGGCCGCGACGGAGCCGACCCCGCCGCCGGTCGCCCGGCCCGCCCGCCGCTCGGTGGCCCGCGCCGCGGCCAACGCCGCCAAGCGCAAGCCGCGCTAACTCGAACTCGAACAGGGGCTAAGGGACGATGAGCCTTATGCGCAGGCTGACGGTGTGGATCGCTTGCCTGACGGTGGCGATGCTGACGATGGCGCTGGTGCTGGCGACCGCCGCCCACGCCCAGGGCAACCAGGAAGGGACCAAGGCCATGCCGCTGATCGGCGATTGGACGGGCGCGATGCCGGCCGGTGGGGTCACGCTGACGGTCGTGCTGCACGTGACCGAGGCCGGCGCCACGGTGAGCATTCCCGACCAGGGGCTGTTCAACGCTCCGGCCAATCCGCCGGTGGTGACCGGGAGCGCGGTGAGCTTCGAGGTCCCGTCCCTGCACGTGAACTGGCAGGGAACGCTGAGCCCTGACGGCAAGACCCTGGCCGGGACCCTCAAGCAGGCGGTGGCGATCCCGCTCACCTTCACCCGCTACGACGCCGAGCGGCCGCAGACGCCCAGGCCGCCGTTCCCCTACCGCGTCGAGGAGGTCGCGTTCGAGAGCGCGCCGGGCGTCAGGCTGGCCGGGACGCTCACCCTGCCGAAGGGCAAGGGGCCGTTTCCCGCCGCGGTGATGATCGTCGGCTCCGGCCAGCACGACCGCGACGAGACGATCTTTGGCCACAAGCCGTTCGCGGTGATCGCCGATGCGCTGACGCGGCGCGGCGTCGCGGTCCTGCGGCTGGACAGCCGTGGCGCCGGCGGCTCGACCGGTGACTTCGCCAAGGCGACCACCGAGGACTTCGCCCACGACACCGCCGCGGCGGTGGCGTTCCTGCGCGTCCGGCCCGACATCGCGCCGGCCCGCGTCGGCCTGATTGGCCACAGCGAGGGCGGCATGATCGGCCCGATGGTCGCCGCTCGGGACCCGAAGATCGCCTTCGTGGTGATGCTGGCCGGGCCCGGCGTGCCGTTCCGCGAGCTGATGCCGGCGCAGCGCGCCGCCCTCAACACCGCCCTGGGCGTGCCCGCTCAAGTCACCGCCGGCAACGAAGCCCTGGTCGGCCGCGCCGAGGCGGCCACGATCGGCGCCAAGGACCCCGCCGACGCCCAGGCGCGCATCCGAGCCGCGCTGGCCGGCATGAACGTGCCCCCGCCGCTGATGGACCGGATCGTGCGGCAGGTGGCCTCGCCCGGCTACCTGTCGATGCTGGCCGACGACGGCCGCTCGAACCTGGCGAAGCTGCGGATGCCGGTGCTGGCGCTCGTCGGCGCCAAGGACTTGCAGGTGCCCGCCGCCCAGAACATCCCGGCGCTGAAGGCCGACCTGAAGGACGATCCGAAGGCCACGGTGATGGAGCTGCCGAACCTCAACCATCTGTTCCAGGATGCCGACAAGGGCCTGGTCAGCGAATATCTGCTGAGTTCGCAGACCATTTCGCCCAAGGCGCTGGAGGTGGTCACCGACTGGGTGGCGGCGCACAGCAAGGGCTAGCGGGCTGGCGGAAATCGGCCGTGGCGGCTAGCTAGGCCTATGACCCGCACTGTCTTCGGCCTCGCCGCCAGCCTCGCCCTCCTCGCCCCGCTCGCCGCCTCCCAGGCCGCGCCGGCGCAGCCCGCCGACCTCGTCATCTGGGGCGGGCCGATCTACACTGCGGTGGACGCGCATCCGAAAGTGGAGGCGGTCGCCGTGCGTCACGGCCGCATCGCCTACGCCGGCGGCAAGGCGGGCGCCCAGGCGATGGTCGGGCCGACCACCAAGGTCATCGACCTGAAGGGCTCGGCCCTGTTCCCCGGCTTCACCGACTGCCACGCCCATCTGGACGGCATCGGCGACCGCGAGCTGACGCTGAACCTGGAAGGCTCCAAGTCGGCGGCCGAGGTGACCGAGCGCCTCAAGGCCTACATCGCCGAGCACCACCCGACCGGCACCATCGTCGGGCGCGGCTGGATCGAGACCGGCTGGCCGGAGCACCGCTTCCTGGACAAGAGCGACATCGACAAGGTCGCGCCCGACCAGCCAGTGATCCTGACCCGGGCCGACGGCCATGCGCTGACCGCCAATTCCGCGGCGCTGAAGGCCGCGCACATCGACGCCTCGACCCCCGCGCCGTTCGGCGGCCAGATCCTGAAAGGGGCCGACGGCCAGCCCACCGGCATGCTGGTGGACAACGCCAAGGCCCTGGTGGCCGCGCTGGAGCCCAGGCCGACCCGCGAGAGCCGCCTGGCCCGCTTCCGCGCCGCCTTCAAGGTGGAGACCGCCTACGGCTGGACCGGCGTCCACTCCATGAGCGTCAACATGGCCGACGTGCCGCTGCTGGAGGAGATGGACAAAGAGGGCGAGGCGACGCTGCGGGTCTACAACATGGTCGACTACGCGGGCGCGGCGCCGCTGTTCGCGTCGGGGCCCCGGCAGACGCCGGACGGGCGGATCACCACCCGCGGCATCAAGCTCTATATGGATGGCGCGCTGGGGAGCCGGGGCGCGGCGCTGTTCGCCCCCTACTCCGATGCGCCGACCATCACCGGGACGTTCATCACCCAGCCGGCGGTGATGCGCGAGGCGCTGAAGAAGGCGCTGGCCGCCGGCCTGCAGGTCTCGACCCACGCCATCGGCGACCGGGGCAACGCGACGGCGCTGGACCTCTATGAGGAGGCGTTCAAGGCCGATCCGGCGAAGGGCGCGGCGGCGCGCTGGCGGATCGAGCACGCCCAGATCCTTAGGCCCGCCGACATCCCGCGCTTCCACGCCGACCACATCATCGCCTCCATGCAGCCCAGCCACGCCATCGGCGACTTCCACTTCGCCAAGGCCCGCCTGGGTCTGGAGCGGCTGAAGGGCGCCTATGCCTGGAAGAGCCTGCTGAAGTCCGGCGCGGTGGTGGTCGGCGGCTCGGACGCGCCGGTGGAGCGCGGCGCGCCGCTGATCGAGTTCTACGCCGCCGTCGCGCGCAAGGACCTGAAGGGCTACTCCGACGCCGACTGGCATCCGGAGGAGAAGCTCAGCCGCGCCGAGGCGCTGAAGCTGTTCACGGCGACCGCCGCCTATGCGCGCTTCGCCGAGAATGACCTCGGGACCATCAGCGTCGGCAAGCGCGCTGACCTCACCGGCTTCTCCGTCGACCTGATGACCGCGCCCGAGGCAGAGATCCCCAAGGGCCACGCGGTGCTGACCGTGGTCGACGGTCAGGTGGTCTACGACAAGCGGTAGGGAAGCCCCTGCCCTCCCACACGGCTCGTCATTCCCGGGCTTGTCCCGGGAACCTATGAACTCCGGGGATGAAGGGTGCGCATGGCGCCGCGCGCGATCGCTTGAGCGCGCCGCGATCATGGGTTCCCGGGACAACCCCGGGAATGACGATCG
>DATAUR010000092.1:0-31645 GCA_036268175.1 Phenylobacterium sp.
ATCAGCCCCTCGACCTGAGCGACCAGGTCGTCGATCCCGCGCTTGCGCGTAGCGACCGTGGTGACGATCGGACAGCCGATGTCGCGCGCCAGCCCCTCAAGGTCGATCCGCAGGCCCTGGCGCTGGGCGATGTCGTACATGTTGAGCGCCAGCACCATCGGCCGGCCCACCGCCTTCAGCTCCAGGATCAGCCGCAGCACCAGGCGCAGGTTGGTGGCGTCGGCCACGCAGACGATCACGTCGGGCGGCGTCTCGCCGGCGAGCTTGCCCAGCACCGCGTCGCGGGTGACCACCTCGTCGGGGCTGCGGGCGCGCAGGGAATAGGTGCCCGGCAGGTCCAGCACCGACAGGCCGCGGCCGCTGGCGGTCACGATGTGGCCCTCCTTCCGCTCGACGGTGACGCCGGCGTAGTTGGCGACCTTCTGGCGGCTGCCGGTCAGCGCATTGAACAGCGCCGTCTTGCCGGAGTTGGGATTGCCGACCAAGGCGATGCGCGCGCTCGCCAGTTGGGCCGGCGACAGGGGGGCCGGCGACGGGGCGACCTGCGGCAGGGCGACGTCGTTCATCGAGCGTCCAGCAGGACCCAGACGTCCTCGGCGTCGCGCCGGCGCAGGCCGATGCGCATGTCGTCCAGCCGGACCGCGATGGGATCGCGCCAGATCGCGCCCTCGTGCAGCACTTCGATCCGCGCGCCCTCGACGAAGCCGAACTCCAGGAGGCGGCGCTGCAACTCCTGCACGTCGACGCCATGGCCGCTCACGTGGCTCTCGGCGCGGACATCGACGATCACGCCGCGGTCGCCCGGTCGCGCCAGGCTCAGCCGCACGGCACCGCCAGCCGCCGAATCCGCCTCGCTGGCGGCCTCGACCTTCGCAGGTTCGGCGAGCATGTCGTGCATCGACGCGGATTCCAGGGCACAAACGCTTAGTTGCGATTGATTATCAGTTGGAGAAGCCCCTGTCGATGCGCAAGACCCGCCGCCTGCGTTGACCCGTCGCCAAGCATGGCTATGTCGCCCGCGCCCAACCCGGGACACCGAGACGACGGCCTGGGCCCCAGTGGCGAAATGGCAGACGCGGTAGACTCAAAAGTCTGACGCGTCTCCGGGAAATCTCAACGATTTCAACGCCCGGACTCGGCGGCTATCGAGATTCTACGAGAACTGCGCAAGTAGTCGTAGACGCGTTCTTTGCCGCCCATTAGATCAATAAAATCAAAGCGGGCGTGGCGGAATTGGCAGACGCGCCGGACTCAAAATCCGGTTCCGAAAGGAGTGTCGGTTCGACCCCGACCGCCCGCACCAGCCGTAGAACGGCACACGCCTCGGCATGGAGATATTGAGTCGCTGGAAGCGGCCTCGGGTTCGGTTTCCCGCCACGACCCTTACGAACCCCTTATGTCCTGAGCCCGAGGGCCCTCTCGAACCCTTAGGCGCCTTAGCGCAATCCTGCAGCCTGGCCGCGATGCTTCCGCGGCGATCCACGAGGCTGTCATGCTCGATCTGATCTACCTGGCGCTGGGCGTGGGCGTGTTTGCCCTGTTCGCCGCCTACGCCACGGCCCTGAGGCGCATCTGATGCTGGCGAACCTGGTCTGGGGCGCCGGCGCCCTCGTCATCGGTGGCTACATGATCGTCGCCCTGCTGCGCCCGGAGAAGTTCTGATGAACCCGCGGGGCTGGGCGGAAATCGCCCTCACCGTAGCCGTGACGCTGGCGCTCTCCTGGCCGCTCGGCATCTACATGGCGCGGGTCTGGGCATGCGAGCGCACCTGGCTCGACCCGGTGTTGAGGCCGGTCGAGCGCCTGGTCTATGCCGGGTGCGGCGTGAAGCCGGCGAACGGCCAGACCTGGCTCGCCTACGCCATGAGCTTCCTGGCCTTCTCCATCGCCAGCTTCGTGGTGCTCTACCTGATCCTGCGGTTCCAGAATTACCTGCCGCTCAATCCGCAGGGCTTCGCCGGCTGTTCGCCGGACCTGGCCTTCAACACCGCCATCAGCTTCGTCACCAACACCAACTGGCAGGCTTACGTGCCGGAGACGACGCTCTCGACCTTCAGCCAAATGGCTGGACTGACCAGCCACAACTTCCTATCGGCCGCCGCCGGTATCTCCGTGGCCGCCGCCCTCGCGCGGGCCTTCGCCGCCAATCGGGCGGAGAAGCTGGGCGACTTCTGGGTCGATCTGACGAGGATCAGCCTCTACGTCCTGCTGCCGCTCTCGCTGATCATCGCCGTCGCCTTCGTGGCGCTGGGCGAGCCGCAGACGCTGGCCGCCCAGGTTCTGGCCCACACGGTGGAAGGCGGCAAGCAGACCATCGCGCTGTTCCCCACCGCCAGCCAGGAAGCCATCAAGCAGCTCGGCACCAACGGCGGGGGCGTGTTCAACGCCAACTCGGCGCACCCCTTCGAGAACCCAAACGCGATCACCAACCTGATGGAGATCGTGGCGATGAACGTGCTGGGCTACGCCTGCGTCATCGCCTTCGGCCGCATCGTGCTGGCGCGCCGCGATGCGCGCGCCCTGGTCGTCGTCATGGCGATCTTCGTGACTGCGGCGGCCAGCCTGCTTTACGCGACCGAGACGCAGCCGGCGCCCGCCCTGGTCGCGGCCCACGCCGACGCCAGCGTCAACATGGAGGGCAAGGAGGTCCGCTTCGGCGCGCCGTCTACCGCCATCTGGGCCGCAACCACCACCGGCGCCTCGGACGGCGGCGTCAACGCCATGCACGACAGCCTGATGCCGCTGGGCGGCGGGGTGGCGATGTTCATGATCCAACTCGGCGAAATCGTCCCCGGCGGGGTGGGTTCCGGCCTCTACGGCATGATCGTGCTCGCCCTGATCGCGGTCTTCGTCGCGGGGCTGATGGTCGGGCGGACGCCCGAGTACCTCGGCAAGAAGGTCGAGGCGCGCGAGATCAAGTACGCCATGCTGGCGGTGCTGATCCTGCCGCTATCGATCCTCGGCTTCTCCGGCGTCGCATCGGTCCTGCCGGTGGCGCTGAAAGGCCTGGCCAACACCGGTCCGCACGGCCTGTCGGAGATCCTCTACGCCTACTCCTCGGCGACCGGGAACAACGGCTCGGCCTTCGCAGGGCTGTCGGCCAACACGCCGTGGTGGAACGCCACGCTGGGGATCGCCATGCTGCTCGGCCGCTTCGCTTACGCGATTCCCGTGCTGGCCATCGCCGGGTCGATGGCGATGAAGCCGAAGCTCGGCGCCACCGCCGGCACCTTCCCCACGGACGGCCCGCTGTTCATCGGCCTCTTGATCGGGGTGATCCTGATCATGGGCGGCCTGCAGTTCTTCCCCGCCCTCGCGCTGGGCCCGATCGTCGAGCACTTCCAGGTGCTCCACGCGGTCGCGGCCCGCTGATCCCTCTTCAGGTCCCAAGCCCATGACCCTAGCCACCGCACCCCTGGGCGACAGCCGCCGCAAGGCCTCCATCGCCGGCAGCTTCTCCGGCGCCATCCTCGGCCGCGCCGCCGCCGACGCCTTCCGAAAGCTCGATCCGCGCAAGCTGACCGGAAATCCGGTGATCTTCGCCACTGAGATCGTGGCCATCCTGGCGACCATTTCCTTCGGCCTGGCGATCCGCGACCGCTCCGCCTGGGGCTTCGCCTTGCAGATCGCGATCTGGCTCTGGGCGACGGTGCTGTTCGCCAACTTCGCCGAAAGCGTCGCCGAGGGCCGCGGCAAGGCGGCCGCCGACAGCCTGCGCGCGACGCGGGTGACCACCAAGGCCAAGCTGATTATCGACCTGGAGCGGGGGACCATCATCCCCACGCCGGCCCACAAGCTCGGCGTCGGCGAGATCGTCCTGGTGGAAGCCGGCGACGTGGTCCCCGCAGACGGCGAGATCGTCGAGGGCGTGGCGTCCGTCAACGAGGCGGCGATCACCGGCGAAAGCGCGCCCGTCATCCGCGAAAGCGGCGGCGACCGTTCCGCCGTGACCGGCGGCACCACGGTGGTCAGCGATTGGATCAAGGTGCGCGTCACCGCCGAGGCGGGGTCGAGTTTCCTCGACCGGATGATCGCCATGGTCGAAGGCGCCGACCGCAGGAAGACGCCGAACGAGATCGCGCTCGCCGTGCTGCTGGCGGGCCTGACCCTGATCTTCCTGATCGCGGTGGTGACGCTACTGGGCCTGGGCGCCTATTCCGGCGTGAAGCTCGACCCGATGGTGCTGGGCGCGCTCTTCATCTGCCTGATCCCGACGACCATCGGCGGCCTGCTGTCGGCCGTCGGCATCGCCGGCATGGACCGGCTCCTCAAGGTCAATGTGCTGGCGACCTCGGGCCGCGCGGTGGAGGCCGCCGGCGACGTCGACACCCTGTTGCTCGACAAGACCGGCACCATCACCTTCGGCAACCGCATGGCGACCGAACTGATCGCCGCGCCGGGCGTACGGCCCGAGATGCTGCTGCGGGCCACCCTGCTTGCGTCTCTGGGCGATGAGACACCGGAGGGCCGCTCGATCCTGGAACTCGGCCGCAACCAGGGCCTCGTCCTTGAGCCGCCGAAGGACGCCACGGTGATCCCGTTCAGCGCGACGACGCGCCAGTCCGGCCTCGACGCCGGCAAGGACCGCTGGAGGAAGGGCGCGGTGGACGCGGTGCTGAAGGATGCGGGACTCTCGCCGGCCGAGGCGCCGGCGGAATTCACCGCCGCGGTCGATCGCATCGCGCGCTCCGGCGGAACCCCGCTGGCGGTCAGCGAAAACGGCGTCCTCTTCGGCGTCATTCACCTGAAGGACGTGGTCAAGCCCAATGTGAAGGAGCGGTTCGCCGACCTGCGCCGCATGGGCCTGCGCACCGTGATGATCACCGGCGACAATCCGGTCACCGCCGCGGCTATTGCCTCGGAAGCCGGCGTCGACGACTTCCTCGCCGAGGCGACCCCCGAGGACAAGCTTCGCCTGATCCGCGAGGAGCAGGGCAAGGGCCGTCTGGTCGCCATGTGCGGCGATGGGGCCAACGACGCCCCGGCGCTGGCTCAGTCCGACGTTGGGGTCGCCATGCAGACCGGCGCCCAGGCCGCCCGCGAGGCCGGCAACATGGTCGACCTGGACAGCGACCCCACCAAGGTCATCGAGATCGTTGAGGTCGGCAAACAGATGCTGATCACCCGGGGCGCGCTCACCACCTTCTCCATCGCCAATGACGTGGCCAAGTACTTCGCGATCATCCCGGCGCTGTTCGTCGTCAGCCTGCCGGCGCTGGGCGCGCTCAACGTCATGGGTCTGTCGAGCCCGCGGAGCGCGATCCTGTCGGCGGTGATCTTCAACGCCCTGGTGATCATCGCCCTGATCCCGCTCGCCCTGCGCGGCGTCCGCTACCGGGCGATCGGCGCCGCCCGGCTCCTGCAGCGCAACCTCCTGCTCTACGGCCTGGGCGGCATCGTCGCGCCCTTCGTCGGCATCAAGCTTGTCGACCTCGTCGTTTCCAGCCTCCACCTCGTCTGAGGACCCTTAGATGCTCTCCCAGATCCGCCCGGCCCTGGTCGCTACGCTCTTCTTCACCGCTCTCCTGGGCATCGCCTATCCGCTGGCGGTCACCGGCATCGCGCACCTGGCCTTCCCGGTTCACGCCGCCGGCAGCCTGGTCAGGGACGCCCACGGCCAGGTGGTCGGCTCCTCGCTGATCGCCCAGAATTTCACGAAGCCTGAGTACCTGCATCCGCGCCCCTCGGCGGCCGGCAATGACGGCTATGACGCCTCGAATTCCGGCGGCTCCAACCTGGGCCCACTCAGCCCGGACCTCGCCAAACGCATCGCCAAGGACACCGCCGGCCTGCAGAGCGAGGGCGCGGGTCCGGTCCCGGCCGACGCGGTGACCACCTCGGCCTCGGGCCTCGATCCGGACATCACACCCGCCAACGCACAGCGCCAGGCGGCGCGGATCGCGGCGGCCCGCGGCGCGCCTGTGGGTGAGGTGCGCAGGGTCATCGCCACCCATACCGAGGGACCGTGGCTGGGCGTCTTCGGCCAGCCACGGGTCAATGTGCTGATGACCAACCTCGCCCTCGACGCGGCCTGGGCCCATAGTCACTCGAACACAGGCGCACCCTGAGAGTTGATGCCGACGCACGAGCCCCGCAGGCCTGATCCGGACGCCTTGCTGGCGGCCACCGATCGGCCTGGGCGAGGCCGGCTGAAGGTCTTCCTCGGCATGTCGCCCGGGGTCGGCAAGACCTACGAGATGCTGCGCGCCGCCCGTCGCCGAAAGGCCGAGGGCGGCGATGTCGTGGTCGGCGTGGTCGAGACCCACGGGCGGCGCGACACCCAGGCCCTGCTGCGCGGCCTCGACGTCATGTCGCGCAGGCCTATCGAGCATCGCGGCCGCACCCTTTTGGAATTCGACATCGACGCGGCGCTGGCCCGCAAGCCCGGCCTGCTGCTGGTCGATGAATACGCCCATTCCAATGCGTCCGGCTCGCGCCATCCGAAACGGTGGCAGGACGTGGAAGAGCTGCTCTCCGCCGGGATCGACGTCTGGACGACACTGAACGTCCAGCACCTGGAAAGCCTGGTCGACGTGGTCTGGAAGATCACCGGCGTGCGCCAGCGCGAGACCGTGCCGGACGGCGCGCTTTCCGGCGCCGACGAGATCGAGCTGATCGACATCACGCCCGCCGAGCTCCGTGAACGGATGGCCGAGGGCAAGGTCTACCTGGGCGAGACAGCGCAGCTCGCCGCCGAGCGGTTCTTCAAGACCGAGAACCTGACGGCCTTGCGCGAACTGGCGCTCCGCCGCGCCGCCCAAACGGTCGACGCCCACCTGATCGGCGCCATGAAGCGGGCAGGCGTCGAAGGCCCCTGGGCGGCGGGCGAGCGGATTCTGGTGCTGGTCGGGCCGGACGCCATGGCCGCCTCCCTGGTGCGCGCGGGCCGCCGACTCTCCGACATGATGATGGATGCGCCCTGGACAGTGGCGCACGTGGAGCGGCCGAACCTCGCCCCGCCATCGCCGGAGGCGGCCCAGAAGCTGCGCGAGGCGTTGAAGCTGGCGGAGCAACTGGGCGGAGCCACCGTCAGCCTGACCGGTGACGACCTCGTGGACGCCGTCCTCGATTATGCGCGGCGCAACAACCTGACCCAGATCGTGGTCGGCAAGACCCGCCATCGCCGCCGGCCCTTTCAGCGCCACCTGATCGGCGCCCTGCTCACCGAGGCCAACGGGGCGGCGGTGCATGTCATCACCGAGTCCCTGGACGCCGACGCCAGCGAGCCGCCGGCCGCTCGCCTGCCGCTGAACATCCCATGGTTGGGGCACGCCGGGGCGCTTGGCGCCGTGGCCCTGGCCGGCGGGGTCGCCTACGTCGTCGATCGCTATGCCGAGAGCGCCAACCTCGCCATGGTGTTCATGCTGAGCGTGCTGGTCTCGGGCCTGGCCTTCGGCCTCTGGCCCGCGGTGACGGCGGCGGCGGCGGCGGCCCTGGTCTACAACTTCTTCTTCCTGGAGCCGCGTCTCAGCTTCTACATCGGACACCCGGCGGACGTGTTCACCTTCGCGGTGTTCTTCGCCGTCGCCATGACCACCGGTTGGCTCACCGGCCGCATCCGCGACCAGTCGCGGGCGGTGTCGCGGCGAGCCTCCGGCATCGCCGCCGTGCTCTCCGCCACCCGCCGGCTGTCGTCGGCCGCCGAGGCGCAGCAGGCCGCGACCGCGCTCGCCGAACAGCTCGCCGCCGCCACCGCCGCCGCCGCCGTGGTGCTGACGCCCTCGGGCGAGGATATCGCGCTCAGCGCCGCCTCGCCGCCCACGCCCAACCTGACGCCCGGCGATATGGCGGCCGCCCGCTGGGCCTGGGAAAAAGGTGAGCCGGCCGGCGCAGGGACCGGCACCCTGCCAAACGCCGCCTGGACCTTCCGGCCGCTGCAGGGCGTGAAGTCCCGCGCCGGCGTGGTGGGCGTCGAGCCCAAGGCGGTCGCGACCGAGGACGGCGAGCGCTTCGTCAGCGCGCTTTTGGACCAGGGCGCGGTCGCCCTGGAACGCGCCGAGTTCGCAGCCGCCGCCGCCGGGGCCGAGGCCCTACGCCGCTCCGACCGCCTGCGCTCGGCCCTGTTCAACTCAATCAGCCACGACCTTCGGACGCCTCTCTCGACGGTGCTGGGCTCGGCCACCACCCTGATCGACTTCGGCAAGACCCTGGCGCCCAAGGTCCGCGAGGATCTCCTGCTCTCGATCCGCGAGGAGGCCGAGCGGCTGAACCGCTACGTCGGCGACCTCTTGGACATGACCCGGCTGGAAGGCGGCGGGCTCTCGACGCGCCGAGAGTGGGTGGATGTGCGCGACGTCCTGCGCGGTGCCGTCGACCGGGTGAAGCGCCGCCTGGAAGGCCGCAAGCTCGACCGCGATTATCCTGCCCAGCTCTCGATGGTCATGGCCGACGCCTCGCTGCTGGAGCAAGCCCTGGTCAACATCCTGGAGAACGCCATCGCCTACAGCCCCGACGGCACGACCATCGAGGTCGCCGCCTACGAGGACCGCGGCAACGTCGTGATCTCCATCGAGGACGAGGGCCGCGGCATCCCGACCACGGAGCTGGAGCGGGTGTTCGAGCGCTTCCGGCGGATGGAAGAAGCCACCGACCGCGGCAAGGGCGCGGGTCTGGGCCTTGCCATCTCCAAGGGTTTCGTGGAGGCCATGGGCGGACGCATCGCGGCGGCCTCGCCCATCCACGAAGGCCGCGGCACCCGCATCCTGATCAGCCTGCCCAAGGAACGGGCGCACCCTGGATATCTTCTGTGACGGCCTTTCGACCCCGCGTGCTGGTCATCGACGACGAGCCGCAGATCCACCGCTTCCTGGGTCCCGCGCTCGACGCCGCCGGCTACGAGCACGTGCGCGCCGAGACCGCCACCGTCGGGCTGCGCGAGATCGCCCGCAAGGCGCCGGATGTCGTGGTCCTCGACCTCGGCCTGCCGGACATGGACGGCAAGCAGGCGCTGGAAAAGGCCCGCGCCTTCTACAAGGGCCCGATCATAATCCTGTCGGCGCGCGACCGGGAGACCGAGAAGATCGACGCCCTGGACCTGGGCGCCGATGACTATCTGGCCAAGCCGTTTGGGGTCGGCGAACTCCTGGCCCGCATCCGCGCGGCGCTGCGCCACAAGCTGCAAGAGGGCGGCGCGGAGCCGGTGGTCACCGTCGGCGACCTGACCATCGACCTGATCAAGCGCCTGGTGACCCGCGCTGGCGCGCAGATCCGCCTGTCGCCCCGCGAATACGACCTCTTGGCCCAGCTTGTCAAAGGGTCCGGCAAGGTCGTCACCCACCGCCATCTGTTGACCGCCGTCTGGGGCCCGGCGCACGAGGAGGACGTGCAGTACCTCCGGGTCTTCGTCGGCCAGCTTCGCCAGAAGATCGAGCCCGATCCGGCGTCGCCAAGCCTCATCCTCACCGAGCCCGGCGTGGGCTATCGTTGGTTGGGATAATCAACTGCCGAGGAAGCTTCGCGAAGAACGACATCCCCTCTGGAAGCCCTTTGAGGCCTGCCGCCTTCGAAGTCCGGTCCGGCGGACTTTCAGCGTCCATTGAAACGCGACCGTAGACTGAAACGAGGGCAATGGGGATGCCTCGCCCTGGATGAGCGACTTACACATCTTGCGTCGTGGCTATCCATCGCGGCTCGAGAGTGAATAACTACGCCCCAGGTTTCGCAAACTGCTGGCGGCGAGCGAGGGCGGTGAGGCCCAGGAGGACGAAGCAATGACAAGAGGCGCCATATCTACGGCCGCAATGCTGGCCGTGCTCCTCGCCGGCCCGGCCTTGGCCCAGTCAAAGGGCCAGGTCGCCGTTCCTCAAGCCGCCGCACCCAAAGCCTTGGCGCGCAATTTCGATGGGGTCTGGACGAACGCCACCGTCACCCGGCTCGAGCGGCCCGCGAACTTTTCCCAGCTCGTCGTCTCCAAGGAACAGGCGGCGGCGGTGGCGAAGGCGACGACCGCGCGCATCGCCGCGGCGAACCGGCCCTCCGATCTCAGCAAGGGGACCTTCAAGGATGCGAACGCCACGGCCGGCTACGACTCGTTCTGGATCGATTCCGGCGACGGGCTGATGCGCGTCCGTGGGCAAGCGCGGTCGTCCTTCATCACCAGCCCGGCCGACGGGAAAATGCCGTTCCGCGATCGCGCGAAGAGCCTGGCCCTGATGACCAAGGACGGGACCGAGTACCAATCCGGAAAGGGCGCCTACGCGAACCCTGAGGATCTTCCGCTGCGCGAGCGCTGCCTGATCTCGCAGAGCGATGCCGGCGGGCCGGTGATGCTCAACGCGATCTACAACAACAACTACAGCTTCGTCGTCACGCCGAACTATTTCGTCATCAACCTGGAGATGAACCACGACGTCCGGATCGCGCCGATCTTCGCCTCCGCCAAGGAGGCCCGCGCCCACCACGGGCCGGCGGTGATCCGGCCGTGGCTCGGCGACACGGTGGCCTGGTGGGAAGGCGACACCCTGGTCACCGAGACCCGGAACGTGAACCCCATCCAGGAAGGGCGGACCCTGACGCCCGTGTCATCACAAGGCTCGGTCACGGAGCGGTTCACGCGGATCGGCAAGGACGAACTGCTCTATCAGTTCACCGTCGAGGATCCCGTGCACTACACGC
The DNA here is from genome assembly GCA_036268175.1 of Phenylobacterium sp. Taxonomy (GTDB): domain Bacteria; phylum Pseudomonadota; class Alphaproteobacteria; order Caulobacterales; family Caulobacteraceae; genus Phenylobacterium. Next base: position 10,614 of record DATAUR010000092.1, read on the forward strand.
AGGCCTGGTCGGGCGAATATTCCTTCAAGCCCGCCAAGGGGCAGATCTACGAATACGCCTGCCATGAGGGGAACTACGCGATGGCCGGCATCCTCCGCGGCGCCCGGCTCGAGGAAGCGGCCGCCAAGAGCGGAAAGAGTGGAAAGTAGGAGAGCGCCGCCGGCCCGGCGTCGCCGGAACGGCTTTAACGGTCAGCGCTCACCTTCCACGAGGACGAGCCTGCTGGTGGTGGCGATGACGCCGGGCGAACAGGGATTGGCCGTCATCGGGGAATCCCGCCCCCATCTTTCCCGAGCGCCGCCAGCACAGGGGACGCTCGGCGGTTCGGGGAACGACCACTCCGCGCCGGGCAAGCGTTGGAGCTGAGGCAGGAAGGCGACATTCGCATCGGTGACGTCTCGGCCACGCCTCACGCCTTTGTCTCGCGGGCGAGCACATCTGGCGTTGCGGTGATGACCGCCTCGCTGCGGCGCCATTTGGTCGGCGCCAGTCCGAATTCGGTGGCAAACCATCGATTGAAGGAGCTTTGGCGCGCATAGCCGACCAGGCCCGCGACCCGCGCGAGCGGCGTGGCGGGATTGGCGACGTAGCGATGCGCAAGTTCCCGGCGCACTTCGTTAAGCAGCCCGGCGAAGTCCGAGCCTTCAGCCGCCAATCGCCGCTGCAGCGTTCGTTCGTTCAAGCTGAGGCTAGCGGCGACCCGCCCGATGGTAGCCGCGCCCATGGGAAGCAGAAGGTAGATCGCCTTCTGGACGCTCTGCGCGAGCGACCGGTCCTCCGCATTGGGCAGGGTCCGCAGATAGCGCTCGGCGAGCCGGGCAAGTTTCGGGTCCGCGGATGGATTGGGCGCGTCGAGATCGGCGAGGCTGCAGGTGAGGCCATGGAAGTCGCTGCCGAACTCGTAGATCGGGCCGAACAGTCGACGATGTACGGCCAGGTCCGCTGGGGCGGCATGCAGGAAGTTGACGCTCAGGGCGCGCCAGCGCGGTCCGAGCACCGCCCGGAACATCCGGTAGAGGACCCCGAGCGCAAGCTCGTAGGATTGCCGTATGACGCCGTGGCCGGTCACCAGCAGCTCCTCGCGCACGACGACCACATCGCCATGGACGGACACGTCGACGACCAGGGCAGGGTTCATGAGCTGGCGGTGTTCGACCAGGGTCATCAACGCATCGCCCATCGTCGCCTGGTGGGTGATCAGCAGGCTGACGGCGCCAAGGTCCGACAGTTGGCGTGACTCGGCCATGCGCAGCCCGAACGTCTCGCAGCCCGACTGGACGGCCGAGGCCTCCAGCAGGTCCACCACGCTCGCCACCGGGATGTGCAGATCGGGATCGGTGAGGGCGCGGCGGTCTATGCCGAACCGCCTCAACATGGCGCCGCCGTCGAGGCCGACTTGGTCGGCGACCTCGGCGTAGTTCGAAAGGGTGGCGCCTCGCACATAGGCCGAACCCAACATGGTGCTGTCGTGAAATGAAAAAACGCTGTCGTCAAATGAAAAACCGTGGGTACGGCCGCGGCTAATCTCGCCTCCAACGAAAAGCGGTTCCGACGCGGGCCGATCGAGGGAGGCTCAGGTGAACAAGGCGGTGCGCTTCCATGAAGTCGGCGGTCCCGAGGTGATGCGCCTCGAGGAGGTAGGGGTCGGCGATCCCGGAGCCGGCGAGGTTCGCGTTCGGCACCTGGCCGTGGGTTTGAATTTCGCCGACACCTATTTCCGCACGGGCCTCTATCCGGCGCCCCTGCCGGCCGGGCTGGGCGTCGAAGCCTCGGGCGTCATCGAGGCTGTCGGTCCAGGTGTCGTCGGCTTTGGCGTCGGCGACCGCGTCGCCTACACCGGCAGCCCGCTGGGCGCCTATTCGACGGCTCGGGTGATGCCCGCGGCTTCCCTGGTGAAGCTGCCCGAGGCCATCGCCTTCGAGACCGCCGCGGCGATGATGATGCGCGGCCTGACTTCGGCCTATCTGATGCGGCGCATCTGGCCCTTGAAGGCGGGCGACACGATCCTGCTGCACGCGGCGGCCGGCGGGGTCGGTCTGATCGTCTCCCAGTGGGCGAAATTGCTGGACCTTACGGTGATCGGCACCGTCTCGACGGAAGCCAAGGCGGAGGTCGCCCGCGCCCACGGCTGCGACCACGTCATCTTCTACGGCCGCGAGGACGTCGGTGAACGGGTCCGCGAACTGACCGGCGGGACGGGCGTGCCGGTGGTCTTCGACAGCGTCGGCAAGGACACCTTCGCCGGTTCGCTCCGGGCCGTCAGGCGCCGCGGCCTCGTGGTGAACTTCGGAACGTCGTCCGGATCGGTCCCGCCGTTCGAGCTGCTCCAACTGGCGATGCACGGCTCGGCCTATGTCACCCGGCCAGCGCTCGCCGACTACATCGCCGACCCGGTCGAGCGGGCCGAGCTGGCCGGCGAACTGTTCGGCCACGTCGCCGCCGGCCGCATCCGCATCGAGATCAACCAGCAGTACGCCCTCGCCGACGTCCAGCGGGCGCACCGCGACCTTGAGGGCCGCAAGACCACCGGCTCGTCGATCTTCGTGCTCTGAACAGGAGGACCCCGCCATGACCTCCACGATTGCCGCACCCGCCATCGTCGCCGGCGCCTTGAAGGTCCGCGGCCTGACCTGCGCCATCGGCGCGGAGCTCTCGAACGTGAGCCTCGCCGACGCGGCGCGCGACGACAGCCTATTCGCCGAGATCCGGTCACTGCTCCTGAAGCACAAGGTGCTGTTCCTGCGCGATCAGGACATCAGCCGCGCCGACCATGTGGCGTTCGCCCGGCGCTTCGGCGAGCTGGAGGACCATCCCGTCGTCGGCGGCGATCCGGAACATCCGGGCCTGGTGCGGATCTACAAGGACCTCGAAAGTCCGCCCGAGCACTACGAGAACGCCTGGCACTGCGACGCCACCTGGCGCGAGGCGCCGCCGATGGGCTGCGTCCTGCGCTGCGTCGAGACGCCGGAGGTCGGCGGCGACACCATCTGGGTCAACATGGCCCGGGCCTATGAGGACCTGCCGCAGGCCATCAAGGACCAGATCGCGCCGCTGCGCGCGAGCCATTCCATTCAGTCCACCTTCGGCGCGGCGATGCCGGAAGATCGCCGCTTGGCGCTGAAGGCCCAGTATCCCGACGCTGAGCATCCGGTCGTCCGCACCCATCCGGAGACCGGCGAGAAGGTGCTGTTCGTCAACAGCTTCACGAGCCACTTCGTGAACTTCCACACGCCGGGCAACGTGCGCTTCGGTCAGGACTACGCCCCGGGCGGCGCGAACCTTTTGACCTATCTGACCGGCCGCGCGGCGATCCCCGAATATCAGGTGCGCTGGCGCTGGACGCCGAACAGCGTGGCCATCTGGGACAACCGATCCACCCAGCACTACGCGGTCCAGGACTACTGGCCGGCCGTCCGCAAGATGGAGCGCGCCGGCATCGTCGGCGACCGCCCCTTCTGACCCGTCCCCTTCTCAACCTGCGCTCGTCCCGCGAGCGCCGGAGGAAACGATCATGAACTTCCTCGACGACTCCCTTCTCCCCGAGACCCAGGAAGACCTGGTCATCACGGCCGCTCCCTACGGCCCCGAATGGATGCCGGCGGATTTCCCCGAGGACCTGCCGCTCACCATGGACGAGCACGTCCAGGCGGCGGTCGACTGCTACAACGCCGGGGCCACGGTCCTGCATCTGCACGTGCGCGAGCTCGACGGCACGGGCTCGAAGCGCCTGTCGATGTTCAACGAGTTCCTGGCGCGGCTGCGAGAGGCCGTGCCGGACATGATCCTGCAGGTGGGCGGCTCCATCTCCTTCGCCCCGGAAGGCGCGGGCGAGGCCGCCAAGTGGCTGTCCGACGACACCCGTCACATGCTGGCGGAGCTCAGCCCGCGCCCCGACCAGGTGACGGTGGCGGTCAACACCAGCCAGTTCAACATCGTCGAACTGATGGACGCCGCCGACCTGAAGGGCACCTCGTTCGAGGATCCGGCGCTCTATGAGGCCTACCGCGAGATGACGGTGCCCGCCGGTCCCGGCTGGGTCGAGGAACACGTCCGCCGCCTTTCCGCCAACGGCATCCAATCGCACTTTCAGTTGGCCCACATCGCCCAGCTCGACACGCTGGAGCGCATGATGCGCCGCGGCAAGTTCCACGGGCCGCTGATCCTGACCTGGGTGGCCATCGGCGGCGGCTTCGACGCGCCGAACCCCTACACCATGATGAACTTCATTCGGCAGGTGCCCGACGGCGCGGTCCTGACGATCGAGTCCTCGATGCGCCACGTCCTGCCCCTGAACATGATGGCCATCGCCATGGGGCTGCACGTGCGTTGCGGCAACGAGGACAACCTCTGGACCCAGGACCGCAGCGCCAAGATGAGCTCGGTGCGCCAGGTCGAGCAGCTGGTCCGCATCAGCCGTGAATTCGGCCGCGAGATCGCCACCGGCAAGGAGGCGAAGCGCATCTACCGCATCGGCGAGGTCTACCAGTCCACCGAGGAAACCCTGGCCAGGAACGGCTACCCGCCCAACCGGGAGCCCGGCCAGAAGGGCTTCCTGCTGCACGCCTGACGCCGCCCCGAAAATCGATCCAGCGCCGCGGCCGCAGAGCCGCGCCAGGAGGAGACCACCCTTGCGATCCACCATCCTGTTCGTCCCAGGCCTGCGCGGCCACGTGGCCGACCATTGGCAGACCCTGCTGGCGGCGCAAATGCCGGGCGCGCGCACCGTCCCGCCGCTCGAGCAGGACGGGATGAGCCGCGCCGCCCGTGTCGCCAACCTGGATGTCGCGATCGCCGCCATCGAAGGGCCGGTGATCCTGGCCGCCCACAGCGCGGGCTGCCTGATCGTCGCCCACTGGGCCCAGACAGGCCGCCGCGCGATCCGTGGCGCCCTCCTGGCGACGCCGGCCGATGTCGAGACTCCGCTGCCGGCGGGCTATCCGACGGAAGCGGAATTGCAGGCCGGCGGCTGGCTGCCGACGCCGCGCTCGCAACTACCGTTTCCCACCATCCTCGCGGCCAGCCGCAACGACCCCCTCTGCTCTCCCGACCGCGCCGCGGGCCTGGCGAAGGCCTGGAACAGCCTGCTCCTCGACGCGGGCGACGTCGGCCATCTGAACGGCGCCGCGGGCTTTGGCCCCTGGCCCGCCGGCGCAACCCTGCTCGAACAGCTCGACCGGGACGCTCCGCCGGTTCGTCCGGGCGACGCCATAGGCTGGCGGACGCCCAGCCTTACCGGCGCGACCTGACAGCCATGGCCGCCACCGCCCACCTCTTCCTGGCCGCAAACGACGGTCCCGAGGCCGTTCGCAAGGTGTCGGCTCGGGCATGGCTGGTATTTGCACTGTCGTTCGGCCTGCTGCTGTCCGATTACATGTCGCGCCAGGTGCTAGCGGCGGTGTTTCCGCTGCTCAAGGCCGACTGGGCCCTTAGCGACGGACAACTGGGGGCGCTGGCCGGCGCCGTCGCCCTGTCGGTGGGCATCCTGACGGTTCCGCTGTCGTGGCTCGCCGACCGGATCGGGCGGGTGAGGTGCGTGGCCGCCATGGCGGTCACCTGGAGCCTCGCCACCCTGGCTTGCGGCCTGTGCGCCAGCTACGGCCAGATGCTGGCCGCCCGCCTGGTGCTCGGCGTCGGCGAGGCCGCCTACGGCAGCGTCGGCCTGGCGGTGGTTTTCACCTACTTTCCCCGGACCCTGCGCGGCACGATCACCAGCGCCTTCATGGCGGGCGGCCTCGCCGGCTCCTTCATCGGCCTGGCCTTGGGCGGGGCCACCGCCGAACGCCTGGGGTGGCGTGGCGCTTTCACGGTGATGGCCGTCCTGGGGCTGGCCCTGGCCGTGGCTTACCTGGCGATCGTTCGCGAAGTTCGCACAGCGCCGCAGGGTTCAGATTCCGCAGCGGAGCGGACGTCCGGCGGCGCGAGCCTCTCCGAGGCCGCTCACGCGCTGTTCGGTTCGGCGCCCCTCGTCCTCACCTACGTCGGCAGCGGCTTGCAGCTGTTTGTCTTGGGCGCGCTCATCACCTGGACTCCCAGCCTTCTGAACCGGGCCATCGGCCTTTCGCCTCAGGCCGCCGCCCTGGCCGCCGCCGCCCTGCTGCTGGCCTCGGGCATAGGCATGGTGGTTTGCGGCGGGCTGAGCGACCGGTTGAGCGCCGACCGGCCTGCGCTGCGGCCCTGGTTCGCCGCCGCCTTCGGCCTGGTGACCGTCCTGGCCCTCGAGGCCGCGTTGGCCGCGCCCCTCGGGCCTGCGCAGGCGACCGCCGCCCTGGTCGGTCTGTTCGTCGCTGGAGGCACGACCGGTCCGGCCGGCGCGATGGTGGCCGAGGCGACGCCGCCCCGGTTCCACGGCGCAGCGCTCGCCGTCCTGACGCTCGCCAACAACCTCCTGGGCCTGGCGCCCGGACCCGCATTCACCGGCCGCCTGGCCGACCGGATCGGCCTGCACGCCGCCCTGCAGGTCTCCGTCCTCGCCGCCTTGTTCGCCGCCGGCGCCTTCGCGCTCGTGGCCCGCTTACAGAAATCAACAACGGACACCGGCCGCTGAAGGCCGAGGGGGAAACCATGAGCTATCGCAACCACTGCATCGCCGGCGCGTCCGCGCTGGTCCTGACCGCGCTCGCGGGGCCAGTCTTCGCCGCCGAAGCGGCCGGCGCCGGATCGCCCGTCGTCGAGGAGCTGGTCGTCACCGCCCAACTTCGCGAACAGACCCTGCAGAACGTGCCGATGGCGGTCACCGCCCTGAACTCGACCACCCTGAGCCAGGCCGGCGTCATCGACATGACCGGCGTCTCCAACCTGGTGCCGGCGCTGTCCGCGCAGGAGACCAACAGCTCCGCCAACCAGAGCTACAAGATCCGCGGGATCGGCTCGGACGCCAACACGCCGACCTTCGAGCCGGACGTGGCGCTGTTCGTCGACGGCGTCTACCTGCCCCGCTCGGGGATGAGCGTGGACGATCTGGTCGCCGTCTCCCGCGTCGAAGTGCTGGAGGGTCCGCAGTCGACGCTCTACGGCAAGAACGCCACCGCCGGCGTCATCAACGTCGTCACCGAGGCGCCGTCGAGCACCCTCAAGGGCAGCGTCGAGGGTTCCTACTCCAACCTCGACTCCAGCCTGTCGGCCTCCGTCTGGCGCTTCGCGGGCTATGTCTCGGGGCCGATCAACGACCGCCTGCGCTACAGTGTGAGCGCGGTCACCTACAGCCAGGGCGACAGCTACAGGAACCTCTACCCCGGCGCGGGCAACGCCAACGACATGAACCGCTATTCGGTGCGCGGCCAGATCGAGGCCGACCTGTGGCAGGACACGACCCTGCGCGTCGCCGCCATGCGCAGCGAGGTCTACAACACCAAGAGCAACGACCCCGACGTGATGTACTACGCCGCGCCGGGCCAGCCGGGCGGACCGAACAACGCCTACAAGCTGGACTTCGGCCCGCTGGGTGCGCTTGAGGGCATTACGCCGTGCCCGGACAATAACCCGAACAACCGGGTGATCTGCACATCGAGCCCGATCCGGACCGCGACCTTCAGCGACGTCGTGTCGGCGACGCTGACCAGCAAGATCGGCCGCAACAGCCTGACCTCGATCACCGCCCTGTCCGACTACGGAGACCGCCTCGACTGGGGCGACGCGGCCCTCGTCGTGATGCCCGTGGTCAACTACACCGACACCCAGAAGGGCGGGACGTTCTCGCAGGAGATCCGCCTGGCCTCGCCGACCGGCGACAGGCTCGAATGGCTGGGCGGCCTCTACTTCCAGCATGTGGGCTTCGCCCGCGGCGACGACGGCGACTCGCCGACCTTCACCCTCGACCCGGCGGCGGCCCACATCCCGCTGCCGCACACGCCTGCGCTTCCGGCAGCCTTCGTGCTGGGCCAGGCCGGCGACGAAGGATTCCTGAACTCCAAGTCGCGGTCGAGCTACGAGGCCGTGTTCGGCCAGTCGACCTATCATATCAACGAGCAGTTCGCGGTGACGGCGGGCCTTCGCGTCCAGACCGAGGAGAAACACGCCTCGGTCGACAACTCTTTCAACGTCTCGGCCGCGACCCCCAATCTGCCCCTGGGACCCTGCGGCGCATTCCCGCTCAACCTGATCACCGCCAGCCTGACGCCGGTCAACCTGCCGGCCTGCCCGCTGGTCGGGATCAACACCGCCTACGACCACCGCACCAGCATGCTGACCTGGAACCTGACGGGCGAATATCACCCGACGACGCAGACCATGCTCTATGCGACCGCCTCGCGAGGCGGAAAGTCGTTCGGCTACAACATCGGCTTTGGCAGCGCCACGCCGGCCCAGCGCGAGTTCAAGGACGAATACGTCACCAACTACGAGCTCGGCGTGAAGTCCAAGCTGTTCGACGGTCGCGCTCAGGTCTCTGCCGACGCCTTCTATGCCGACTACCGCAACTACCAGAACGCGGGGCTCATCGGCCTGCAGTTCCTGGTCAACAATGCGCCGAAGGTCTCGGTCAAAGGCTTCGAAGCCAATGGCAGCGTGGCGCTCGGCCATGGCTTCACCGCCAACGCCGGCGTGACCTACGTCGACGCGGTCTACGACGACTACCCCGCCGGCTCGCCGTACTTCACCGCTGCCGGCCCCTCCAGCGGGAACATGACCGGAGAGAACCTGCCGCTGGTCCCGCGCTGGCGCAGCGTCGCGGGGCTTCAGTACAAGCAACCCATCCAGTGGGGGAGCCTGTACAGCCGCCTGGACTGGACGTGGCAGTCGAGCGAACTGACCAACACCAACCTCGATCCGCGCAGTCGGCAGCCGGACTATTCGCTGGTGAACCTGCGCGCCGGGATCAAGCTCGACGATGGCTGGGACATGTCGCTGTGGGCCAACAACGTCTTCAACACGACCTACATCGTGCAGGACGCCGTCTCGCCGCTCTTCGGCTTCAACGATCCGGAATTCATGCGCTTCCTAGGGCGACCGCGAGAAGTGGGCGCGACCCTGCGCAGGAGCTTCTGAGCTCGAACCGGAGGGCAATAGCTGGCCGGCAGCGCGGCTCACCCGCCGCGCGCCTATCCATTGCGGCTTGGCCAGGCGGCTTTGCGCCGGTCGCGGAAGCTAACTTCGGCCAGGAAAGGCGGCGTTCGGCAGCCTGCCCTTCGCGGCTGAAGGCATCGCCGACGCCGGTTTGAAAGTGGGTAACTGCAACGCATTGAGGGTGTCATCCGGCGGCGTCAGAGCCTTCAGTCACTCCGGTACGCGGGAATCACTCACCTTCGGCACGATTCACCGCACCCTCGGGGCGGCGCGTGTCGCCCTAGGACGAGCCTCGCCCGATGCGGTCCAGCTGGGTGATTGCTTCGATCAGCCGGGCCCGCTCCGCCCGCGTCGCGATCCGCAACTCGTCGCGTAGGATCTGCGTCGCGCGCGCCCGGGCGGCCGGATCCCGCGCCAGGGCCCGTAGCGCCCGCGCCACTTCCACCTCGCCAGGGAGGGACACGATGTTGTCGCTCACTTCGGTATCACCACCGCCCGCGGTCTCGCCGCCGACCGGCATGACCGAAATGACCCGCCTGGGCGCGCCTGGAGCTGCTCGCCGCACAATGCGTGCCAGCCTCGGCTCCCATCGCTGTCGACGATGAAAGCCCGCAGCCTCGCCGTCGACTTCCACAAGACGAGGCGCGGCGTGCGGACGTCCAGCTCAGAACAGGTGCGCCAGCCGATCTTCCGGGACCGCCTGGACCGGTGGCGGACCTACGGGCCTTGGATGGCGGTCCGAAAACCGCCACGGGGCGCCGGCGCCAAGGTGCGCGACGACAGGCACAAGTCTCCATCGATCTAAGACCAAAGTCCTAGGACTTAGGTCCAATATACAAGGGCCTTTCCGAAGCGTATATTCGCCTCAGGATTGGTCGAGCGCCGCGACAACCAGTCCTCCTAGCTGTGCGTTAAGAAATAACGGAAGTTGCTTGAGGCTTGGCTTCTGGCTGGAGCGCATCATGGAAGAGCTTCTCAACCTGCACATCGGCAAGCGTCTGCGCTCGCGCCGCAAGGTGCTGGGTCTGACCCAGTCGGACTTGGGAGCCATGACCGGCATGAGGTTCCGCCAGATCCACAAGTACGAGTCCGGCGAGAACAAGACGTCGGCCGCCGTCCTCTGGAAGTTGGCCTGCGCGCTAGAGGTCAACATCCACTACTTCTTCGAAGGCCTGCGCGACGTGCCGTCCGCGACGCAGGGGCGGTCCCCGGCCGATGGCGATGCGGCGGAGGCCCTGCTGAACTTCCCGACGCTGGCGAACCGCCAGGAGCGCACGTCCGCCGGACGGACTCCCCGCGGGGCCAACGATCGCGCGCCGGTGGACCGCGTCGCCTAGGCATCGCTCCGGTCGCAGGCGACCGTCAACGCCTCCGCGCGCCAGGCCTTGCGGCGCGGGCCATGGCGGGGGATGTGAAGCCCATGGACGGAGATCGCGTCACCTTCATCGTCGCAGGCGTGCAGAAGGGCGGCACCACGGCGTTGTTCGACTATCTGGGCGAGGAGCCCGGCCTGGCGCTGTCGCGGGTGAAGGAGGTCCATTTCTTCGATGACGAGGCGGTCGACTGGGCCGCGCCCGACTACGGCGCCTACCACGCCCGGTTCGCGCCCTTCGACGGCCGGCCGCGCGGCGAGGCGACGCCGATCTACCTCTATTGGCCGGGCAGCCTGGAGCGCATCCGCGTCTACAATCCGGCGATGAAGCTGATCGTCATGCTGCGCGATCCGGTGGCCCGGGCCTGGTCGCACTGGAAGATGGAATATGCCCGAGGCGTCGAGACCGAGCCCTTCGCCTGGTGCATCCGCCAGGGCCGGCAGCGGCTGTTCGACGCCAGGCCCTGGGGGTTCCACCGCGAGATCTCCTATGTGGAGCGTGGCTTCTATGGTGAGCAGATGGCGCGGCTCTTCGACCTCTTCCCGCGGGAGCAGGTGCTGATCCTGCGCTCCGACGAGTTGCGCGGCGACCCGGCGGTGGGGCTGAGCGCCGTGCGGCGGTTCCTGGGGCTTCCGGATGGCCCCGCGCCCACGCCCCGCGAGGTGCATGTGGGCGCGCAGATGGATTATGGCGGCGAGCTCACGGCGCAGGACATCGCCCATCTGCGCACGGTCTACGCCCGCGACGCGGAGCGGCTGGCCGACCTCACCGGCGTCCGCTTCGGCTAAAGGCCACAGTTTCGTCGCGCCGGTCGGCGAGCGTCCGCCCGGCCTTGATCGAAGGAGCCTGTCCATGCGCCCGGCGCCGCTCGCCGCCGCCGCTCTTTGCGCGGCGCTCGGTCTCTCGCGGGGCGTCCACGCCCAGGCCGAGGCGCCCAAGCTCGCCTTCCCCGTGGCCTGCGAGATGGGGCGCAGTTGCGAGATCCAGCACTACGTCGACCGCGATCCGGGCCCCGGCCTCCTGGACTACCGCTGCGGCCACCGCACCGAGCCGCAACACGATGGCGTCGATATCCGGCTGCTGGACATGGTCGCCCAACGGGCCGGGGTCGACGTGCTGGCCGCGGCGCCCGGTCGGGTCGTGGCCGTGCGCGACGGCGTGCCGGACATCTCGATCCGCGCCCCCAATGCGCCCTCGATCGCCGGGCGCATGTGCGGCAACCGCGTGGCGATCGGCTTCGGCGATGGCTGGATTCTCGACTACTGCCACCTGGCGCAGGGCAGCCTCAAGGTGAGGGTCGGGGACATGGTGACCACCGGCCAGCCGTTGGCCCGGGTTGGGCTGTCCGGCGATACCGAGTTCCCGCATCTGCACTTCAGCGTGCGACATCACAATCTGGTGGTCGACCCCTTCGCGCCGGCCGTGCTCGCCGGCTGCGAGGCGCAAGGCGCTTCCCTGTGGACGCCCGCCGCCGCCAGCCGGATGGCCTACAAGCGAGGCGTCGTGCTGAACGCCGGCTTTTCCAGCGCCATGGTCGACGATGCGGCGATCGAGAACCGGGCCATTTCGGCCGTCGATCCGGCCGGCCAGATCCTGGTCGCCTATGCCCGGCTGATCGGGCTGGAGAAAGGCGACGTGATCGCCATCGCCATCGAGGGACCGGACGGCAAGGCCATCGCCAACGGGACCTTGCCCCCGCTCGCCAGCAACCGCGATCAGGTCCCCGCCCAGCTCGCTCACAGGCGGCCGCCGCGGGGCTGGGCGCGGGGCGTTTACACTGCCGTGCTGCAGGTCCGCCGGGCCGGAACGGTGGCGCTCGCCCACCGTTGGCAGATCACCCTCTAAGCCCGCTACGGCCAAGTTAACCCATAAGTGATCGGGGTTCCGCTTCCGTCCCTAGGGCATCGGGTCTAAATTGGACACTCAGCCTAGCTCTCCATGGCTGTGTCACATTGGCCGGGTGGCGGATCGTAGGTCCGCCGCCCGGCCTTCGTGTTTCTGGGCTTGGCGCGCGGGCCTGGTGGCCGCGACCTTGGGCCTCAGGCCGGCGGGCGCAGTTCGATCACCCCGAAGCGGGCGATCCACAGCACGCCGCGGCTGATGGCCGGACGCCGTCCGGCCGGGAACAGCTCGGCGACTTCGCTCAGCGCCCCGCCTTCGGGCCGGGTCTCCAGCCACGCCAGGATCTGCTCGACCTCCTGCACGGTCGGCCGGTTGATCGCGCCGTAGGTGGCGAGCGGGCTCGATAGAACCGCCTTCGCCGCCGGCCAGGTCATGCCGGGGCTGAGCGTCACCCGCCAGTCCTGCGCCGGGCTCCGGGTGGGATAGCTGGCGTAGAGGCGGAATGGATCGGGCCGGAACGGGTCGTTCATCACCGGCGGCGCGGAGTCCAGGGCGCTGCGCCGCGCGTTCTGCTCGGCCCACAGCGCCTGGTATTGCGGCACGACCGCCGACCAGTCGAAGACGCTGCGGGCGCGGGCCTGGGCCTGGGCGCCGAGTCTGCGCCGCAGGTCGGGGTTGGTCGCCAACGCCGAGATCGCCTGCGTCGCCTGGGCGAAGTCGACGGCGGTGAGCTGCGCCGCCGCGCCGACGTAAGCCGTGTAGTTCCACCAGCCGTTGGCGTGCCAGTAGGCGAAGTCGAAGCCGTCGCCGGGCCGGGGCGCCGTCGTGTCGATCCGAAAGCCATCCTCGCCGTCGCGGACGGTGTCGCGATAACCGTCCCAGTCGGTGACCACGCAGGGCAGGCCAGCCGCCATCGCCTCGACCGGCGTCAAGCCGAAGCTCTCCTGGATGTTGTCGGAGAAGCTGATGAAGAAGTCGGCGACCGACCAGATGGTGAAGCGGGTTTCCGGCGGCCGGCCATCGACGATGCGATACTGCACCGATGGGCACAGCGCGCGGGTGTTGTCGTGGTAGACGGCCGCCTCCCCGTCCGTGCCCGCCCAGCCGGCGTTCACCCAGTAGATCGGCTGGCCGCAATGCTGGACGGCGCGCTCGAGGGCCAGCGCCATCAGCGCCGGGTTCATCTTTTCCTGGATATTGAAACGGCCAATGTAGAGGGCGACGACGGCGTCCTGCGGGATGTCGAGGCGTTCGCGCCAGAGCTTGCGATGCTCGGGGCGGGTGGCGAAGTCGTCGGCGTTGACCCCCAGCGGGATGGTGGCCCGCAGGGGCTCCGGCCGAAGGCGGGCGGCGCCGTATTCGGTCAGGAAGTAGTCGCGCACCCCTTCCAGCTGGGCCTCGACGCTCGCCCGCACAGCGGTGGAGGTGCAGATCAGGGCGTCGTGGCCCTCGACCGGGGCGATCAGGAAGTTGGAAATGTCGTCCATGGTCCGCGCGGTGGCGGTGGTGTGGGTGAGGCCGCACACAGAATAGGCCGCGCCGCCGTAGGGTCGCCGAAGCCACGCCTCCTTGTTGAGGTGGGGGCCCGGCAGGTTGACCACGCCCGCCTCGGCGAGCCGCTGGCGCTCGCCCGGCGCGAACCACTGGATGGGCTTGCTGGTCGGGGCCAGCCGCTGGACAGCGGCGGCGAGCGGCGCGAGGTCCGTACCCCCGGACTGCCAGAAATAGAACCGCTCCACCTCGGCGTGACGAATGAAGCCGCGCAGGAAGCTTTCACCGGCCGCGTGGCGACCGAGCAGTTGCGGGCGGCCGGTATCGAAGCCGTCGGGGTGCATGAAGATGGCGGCGTTGGTCATTGGGATGGAAGACGAGGTCCTGGGCGCGCGCCCTTGGTCGGCCGCGAGCGCAGAAGTCCAACCACGCTCGCAAAAGAAAAGGGCCGCCCAAAAGGGCGGCCCAAAGCTCTTTAGCCAAGAACTAAAGTTAGGTGCCGACAATGTTTCCGGCGGAGATATCGGTAAGTGATCTGCCAACCAGTGTCACGGCGTCGTCCGTTCCGGTGATGGCGTGGTCACCATCGGTATCGGCGAAGACCACCACGTCCGTACCCACTTGCACCGCCACGTATTCGCCGGTCCCGAGGTGGGCGTTGGCTTGCGTGATGGCGGTAGCGAAGTCGGGCGCCGACGTCTCACTGAAGTTTGCAGACGTGGCATGCGCCAGACCGAAATTGAGGAAATTAGTCGGCGCGGCAGAGGTGCCCCCGGCCCAATCCCGGATCTGATCGATACCCGTCGCACCGTGACCAACACCCGCCGTCGACGCACCCGCACTGACCTGCGAGTCGCCAGCAGCGAAGGTGAAGAGATCTCCGCCGCCGCCGCCCATGAGAACGTCAGTTCCAGTACCGCCGTGGATCGTATCGTCGCCAAGACCGCCATTGATGGTGTCGTTACCGGCACCGGCATTGATGGTGTCGTTACCATCGCTGGAAGCGATGCTGTCGTCACCGGTGCCCGTCGTGATCGTGTCGGTCCCGGTCCCGGTGGTTACCGTGTCGGAGCCCGATAGCGTCGCGTTGCCCAGCGTGACCATGTCGTTGCCGGAGCCGGTGAGGTTGACCAAGTCCGAGTTGGTGCCGGCCGTGGTGTCGAGCCCGTGCGCGGTAATGGTGTCGCTGCCACCGGTCGATGAAATCGTGTCCGAACCAGCGCCAGTGACCGTCAGAACACTGAAGGAACCACCGAGGTTGAACAGGTTGTGGCCGCCACCGTCCGTAATCGTGTCAATACCTGCGCCGCCGGCGACGGTATCGTTGCCGGTGCCGGTCACGATGTTGTCGTTACCGACGCCGCCAGTGATATTGGCGTTATCCGAACCGAGCGAGGTGTTGATGGAGTCGTTACCGCTGTCCGAAAGAATAGTAAGTGTCGAACCCGTGGCGTTCGCCGTCGTCGCAACGGTGTCATTACCGAGGTTACCGTCGATGAACTTCGCGCCAATCCCATCAATGGAGATGCTGTCGTTGCCCTGACCGCCCAGGAGGCTGTCAGTGCCCGCCGACGAATCCGTGATAGTGTCGTTGCCCGCATTACCTTCGACTTGGGTGGCCGTATCGGAACCCGTCAGCGTGATCTGATCATTGCCGGCGCCGCCGGTGATAATGTTCGTGCCACCGCCATCGGCGATCGTATCGTTACCGTCGCCGCCGTCGATCGTATCATTGCCGACACCGGCCGTCAGGTTGTCATTGCCGCCAACGCCAGCGAGGCTGTCATTGCCACCGTTGCCGACAATAGTGTCATTGCCCAGGTCGCCACTGAGGATGTCGTTGCCGAGACCACCGGTGATCTGGTCGTCTCCCTGGCCGCCCAGGAGGGTCTGGGAGGTGGCCGTGGAGGCACCCGTGGCGGAGATGGTGTCGTTGCCAAGGTTGCCTTGGGCGAAGTTGGTGCCCGCGCCGACGTCGATGGTGTCGTCGCCTTGACCGCCGAAGATGGTGTCGTTGCCGCCCGTGTCGGTCGCGCCGCTCGACGCGCCGCCCTGCAGGCTATCGTTGCCGGAGTTGCCCTGCAGCAGGTCGTTGCCGTCGCCGCCATTCAGGGTGTCGATTCCGGCACCGCCGAAGAGGCCGTCACCAAGGTTCGTGCCCGTAGCGTTGTCAGTGGCGGCATCGGAGCCGACGATCAGGGTCGAGCCGTCGGGGAAGATCACCGTGTGGCCGGCCGATTCGCCCAGGGTTTGGATACCCGGGCCGAAGATCACCGAGGTGCCGTCGGTGTTGTCCACCAGGGTGATGGTTTCCGGCACCAGCGCGGTCGGCGCCGTGTAGAGCACCGTCATCTTCGCGCCGGTCGAGGTAGCGTTCGTGAAGACGAGCGAGTCGCTCGCCGTAAAGGCGAGCGCCTGTCCCGCCGTGATGCTCTCAAAGAAATAAGTCGCCATAGATCTCTCCAGTCTGTGTCACACGGACCCCCGGCACGCCTGACCCCCATCCCCGATGGAGCAGTCCCGGCGGTCCATTTATCCCAAGCGCCATAGCGTGGCTGCGGCGAAGGTTAAACGAGCCCGAGAGAAGACGTATCGGAAGCCCGCAATTTACGCAACAGCAAAAAGGCCGTGGATTCCTTCCACTTACGGCCTGTCACCGAGACGCATCTATTGGTCGGAAAGCGCTCCGTGGAGGGTGTCGGTGATCGGTGAAATCAGCGATCCCATGATCGTCCGTTCGCCGCTCACGATCTGCACCTGAGCCGGCATCCCGGACGTGATCCGGGTGTCTTTCTTCAGCTTGGTGAGCTCCTGGGGATCGATGCGCAGGTCGACGCGATAGTAGGAGACGCCGGCCTTTTCATTCACGATCTTGTCGGCCGAAACCATCATCACCTTGGCGTTGAGGGGGCCGTGCCAGCGATAGTTCAGGCCGGTGAAGCGCACCTTGGCGTCCATGCCCGCATGCACCTTCTGGATGTCCTGCGGCGGGACTTCCGCGGTGACGACGATCGGCGCGTTGGCGGGCACGATATCCATGAGAACCTCGCCCGGACCGGTGACGCCGCCGACGGTGAACTGGGTCAGGTTGAAGACGTAGCCGTCGACCGGCGCGCGCACCACGGTCTGGTCCAGTGACTCCTTGGCCGCGGTGAGTCGCGGCGCGATGTCGGCGATCCGCGACTGGGCGTCGCGCAGGCCCTCGGCGGCCTGACTCTCGCGGCCGTCGCGGTTGGCGGCCATCTGCATCCGGGTCTCGCCGATCTGCTGGTGCATGCGGGCGATGTCGGACTCCAGCGAACCCTTGTGGCCGGCCAGGTCGGCGATCGAACGCTGGTAGCGCAGGATCAGCGGCTTGGGCGCGAAGCCCTTGTCGTAGAGCTGCTGGTAGCCGTCCATTTCGTCTTGCGTGAGCTTGATCTGCTCGTCGATCGACTTGACCTGAATCTGCTGACCTTCGATCTGGCTCTGAATCTGGTCCAGCCGCTGGTTGAGCACCGAGTTCTGGCTCTGGAAGAGTTGCTCGCGGGTGGTGAACAGCACCTGCTGGTCGCGAATCAGGCCCGCCACCTGCGGATCGGACATCCGGGCAGTCAGTTCCGGCGGAAAGTCCGGCGTGACCTTGCCGGTCGCCTCGGCGCTGAAACGGGCGACCTGCGCCTGTTCGCTGTCGAACTCGTGCTGCAGCACGTCATCGGCGGCGCGGGCCTCCACGTCGTTGTAGACGATCAGCGGCTGGCCCGCGCGCACGTGCTGGCCTTCCTGCACCAGGATCTGGCGGATCGTGCCGCCATCCTTGTGGCGGATGGTCTTCTTGTTCATCTCCACCCGCACTTCGCCCTGGCCGGTGACACCCATGCTCAGGGGCGAGAGCGAGGCCCACAGGCCTAGGCCGAACACCAGGACGAGGATGACGAGGCCGCCGATCACCATCGGGCGGCGCAGGCGCTTCTGCAACGCCGGATCGATCGGCAGATGGTCGTCGCCGAAGGTCGGCGCGACGTAGGACGAGCGGATGGGGGTCAGGTCTAGTTTCATCGTCCGGCCTCTACGGCGCGCACTTCGGTGGGTTTCATCAGGCGGCTCATCACCTGGTCGCGCGGCCCGAACAGCTCGACGCGGCCGTCGCGCAGCACCAGCATCTTGTCGGCGGCGCGGAAAATACTGGGCTTGTGGGAAATGATCACCACGGTGGCGCCGTTGGCCTTCATGGCGTCGATCGCCCGCATCAGGGCGTCTTCGCCCTCGGCGTCCAGGCTGGCGTTGGGCTCATCGAGCACGATGAAGGCCGGGTTGCTCAGCATGGCGCGGGCCAGGCCGACGCGCTGCCGCTGGCCGGCCGAAAGCGTGTAGCCGCTGTCGCCGACTTCGGTCTCATAGCCCTTGGGCAGGCGCAGGATCAGCTCGTGGACACCGGCGAGTTGGGCGGCGTTGACCACCTCCTCGTCGCTGGCGTCCTGACGGAAGCGGGCGATGTTGTCGCGGATCGAGCCGCCGAACAGCTCGGTGTCCTGCGGCAGGTAGCCGACGTGCCGGCCAAAGTCGGCGCGGTCCCAGGAAAAGACGTCGGCGCCGTCCAGCCGGACCACCCCGTTGTTGGGCTTCCAGATGCCGACCAGCAGGCGCGCCAGCGTCGACTTGCCGGCCCCCGACGGGCCTATAACGCCCAGAGTCTCGCCGGCCTCGACGCCGAAGTTGATGTTCATCAGCAGCAGCTTGGTGGCGTTCAGCGGCGCGAAGTTGAGGCCTTCGACGCTGAGCCGGCCCCTGGGGCGCGGAAGCGAGGTCGCCGGCGCCACCGGCTCCGCCGCCGCCAGCAGCTTCATCAGCCGGCCGTGGGCGCGGACCATGTTGTTCAGCGGGTCCCAGGACCCGACGATCTTCTCGATCGGCTGCAGGGCGCGGCTGGCCAGGATCATGTTGGCGAACAGCATGCCCTGGTGGATCTTGCCCTTGATGATCAGGTAGGCGCCGATCGCGATGATCAGCACCTGGATGCCCATGCGCACCGCCTTGATGATGTCGGTGAAGGTGTTGGAGACTTCCGACGCCGAGGCGCCACGCTCGATGGCGACGGCCCGGTGGCCGGACCAGGACGCGCCCAGCGTCGACAGCATGCCCATGGCGCGCACCACCTCGCCGTTGCGCAGGGAGGCGTCGGTGAAGGCGTAGCTGCGCAGTTGGCCGTCGCTGGCCTCGCGCTGCAGCGGCCGGATGACCCGCTCCTGCAACAGGGCCAGCCCCAGCAGGACGAGCGCGCCGACGGTCGCCAGGATGCCGACCTCCGGCGCGATGAGGTAGAGCGCGATGATGAACACCGGAATCCACGGCACGTCGAAGAACACCGCCGCGGCCGCCCCGGTGAGCGTCTGGCGGAAGGTGTCCAGGTCGCGCAGCGCCTGGGCGCGGCCGGCGGTGTCGCCGCGCACCGAGGCGTCGAACAGCGCCGAGAACACCTTGCCCGACACCCGCTGGTCGAGCATCACGCCGTAGTTGATCAGGATGCGCGCCCGGAAGTCGTCGATGGTGCTGGACACCGCGAAGACGAACAGGGTGACCGCGGTCAGCACCACCAGCGTCGGCACGTTCTGGCTGATCAGCACCCGGCCGTAGACCTGGTAGGTGTAGAGCGGCAGCGCCAGATAGAGCAGGTTCGAGAAGAAACTGAACGACGCGGCGACCGCGAACGGATGCTTCGCGTCCCCGAGGGCGCGAGTCAGCACGTTGTCCGGCTGATTGGTGAGAAAGCTGAATATCTTCATGCGCGCCGAGCTTTGCCGTCCGTCCGTGCCGCCAATATACTTAATGGAGTGGTCTAAAAGGGTGAACGCGGATCGACATTCGTCGGCCGGCGCTCAGCAGGTCCGGTACCCCCGGAGCGGGCGGAGAGATGCTTGTGGGCCCTCTCGATGTCAATGCGGCGTCTACGACCGCGGCCGCGACCCATGCTAGACGCCGCCCAGCCGCACGCGCGTTCGGCGCAGCCGCTGAAAACCGGGCCGGGAGCTGGAATGTCTAGGGTCGCCATTGTCGGCAGCTGCATAAGCCGCGATCTGTGGCGGTTCCGTGGCGGGGCTGACACAGAGCCTACGGCCAAGCTGCTCTACGTCTCGAGGACCAGCCTTCCGAGCCTTTTTGCCACACCTATCGCCGGTTTCCGGGCCGCCGCGAAGCCGCCCGGCGGCCTGAAGGCCCAGCCGCACCGGGCGCTGGTCGCCGACCTGTCCAAGACCGCGCTCGCCGAGCTCCTGGCGTTTCGCCCCACCCACCTGATCTTCGATTTCATCGACGAGCGGTTCGACCTGCTGTCGATCGCCGGCAGCCTGGTGATGGACAGCTCGGAACTGGAGGCCAGCGGCTATCGCAAGCAGGCCGCCCTGCGCGGCGCCCGCACGATCCCGCGCCTTTCGCCCGCCTGCGATCGCCTGTGGCTGGACGCCGCCGCCGAACTGGCCGCGTTCGTCCGCGCCACGCCGCTCTCCGAGGCGAAACTGATTCTGCACTCGGCGCGCTGGGCGGAGCGGCGGCGCACCGCGGCAGGCCGCGAGGCGGCGGTCTCCGCTGTCGAGATCCTGCCCGGCCAGACCGCCGACCTCGGCCGGCACAATGCGCTGCTGGCCCGCTACGAGGCGGCGTTCGCCGAGCTGATGCCGCCCATGGCTCGGGTCGAGGCGCCCGCCCAGCGGCTGGCTGACGACGAACACCTGTGGGGAGAAAGTCCCTTCCACTACATTCCGGCCTATTACGCGGAGATCTGGCGGCAACTCGCCCCGTTGGGCGTCGAGTCGACCGTGGCGGCCTAGGCGCGCAGGCCTAGGACCGTTGGCCTAGGATCGGGCCGCCTTGCGCGCCCAATGCTCCAGCGGGGTCATGCCCTGGCCCACCACTTCGGGGCTCTGCGCCAGGTAGGCGGCGGTGGGGAAACCCGGGCGCGCCTCGGCGACGGCCCAGGCGCCGCCCTGCAGGTAGTCCACCAAGGGGTTGGCGGCCGGATCGAGGGCGTCGCCACGGATGGCTATGTAGTGGGCGGTGTCGAACCAGGGGCTTGGACTGCGGCCCTCGGCGGCCCCGCCGATCAGGAAGTGGGTCAGGGGCTCGGTCCCGGCCTCGGCCACGTCTGGGTTCTGCTCGATGTACCACTTGGGATCGAACA
The DNA here is from genome assembly GCA_036268175.1 of Phenylobacterium sp. Taxonomy (GTDB): domain Bacteria; phylum Pseudomonadota; class Alphaproteobacteria; order Caulobacterales; family Caulobacteraceae; genus Phenylobacterium. The sequence goes on from DATAUR010000092.1 coordinate 31,473, forward strand.
GCGGGTGTGGCGAAAGCCCCTCGCGCCACCCGACCGTCAGGTAGTGGACCAGGGGCGGAACTTCCGCGGCCTGGCGGGGCATCTGGCGGCGATACCAGGCCGGATCGAACAGCGGGTGCGGCGAGAGGCCATCGCGCCAGCCGGCGCGCAGGTAGTGCGAGGCGGCATCCTCG
>DATAUR010000093.1:0-30538 GCA_036268175.1 Phenylobacterium sp.
CTTTCCCTCCCCCGTGTGGGGAGGGCGACTCGCGACAGCGAGCGGGGTGGGGCCGCGCGCCCCATCCGTCTCGTCCTGCGGACGATCCACCTTCCCCACAAGGGGGAAGGAAAGGGCGCTAGATCCCCTCGGCGTAACCCAGGAAGCCCTGTTGCCCATTCGAGGCGGTTTCGGGGGCGCGGTGGCGGTTGGTGACCATGCGTTCGTGGAGGAGCTTGATCCGGCGGCTGCCGCTCTTCTGGCAGGCGAAGGGCAGGACCGCGTGGATCAGGCAGGCAAAGGCGCCGACGAACATGGTGACGGCGAACCAGGACGCCGAGCGCATGTGCTCGAGATAGGTCTCGCCGACCGAAGCGGGATGGTCCGTGAACGCGCGAAACATGGTGGGCGACCCCTTCGTCTGACGTGCGGACCATGATGACGCGCGGGCCGAGAAAATCATTGTCGCGATGGGGTTCGAGGGCAGGCCTTTCCAGAAATTATTTCCTAGACCTGCGAATATTGGAGAATCCAGTTCTCCAAAATCAACCCATTAACCGACTCTTAAGCCGAGAAACGGCGTCGAGGAGAATCGGCCGCTGGCCCTTGTGGAGCTTGGCGAGCGCCAGCTCGGCGCTGAAATAGTCGGCCCGGTCGACCTCTGGAAAGCTCGCGCGGCGCCCCGACCGCGGCGGCCACTCGATCTCGAAGAGGTTGGAGACGACGTCCCTTACGTCGAGGTCGGCCTCGACCAGCCAGGCCAGGATCAGCTTGCCGCCCGGCGTGGGACAGGGCTCGAGCGTGACCGGCTCGCCAACGATAGGCTGGCCCAGTTCCTCGGCGAACTCGCGCCGCGCCGCCGCCCACGACGCCTCGCCCGCCTCCACCAGCCCCTTGGGAATCGACCAGGCGGCTTCGTCCTTGCGGGCCCAATAGGGACCGCCCGGATGGACCAGCAGGAACTCCGGCCCGCCCGCGCCGCGCCGCCAGGCGAGCACACCGGCGCTGACCTCGCGGGCCATGGCTCAGCCCGCCGCCCGCGATGCGGCGGAGCGAGCGGCGGACGGCAGGGCGAGCGCACGGATCATCGCCCCACATCTGACACTGGCCACGGCGCGCGGAGAAGGCGAAAAGCGTGCGCGCGCCCAAGGCGTCGCCAGTGGGACCGCCAGAGAGGAAGACCGTCTTGAAGCCGTTGCACCTGGTCACGCCCTATTGGCCGCATCGCGGCCTGCCGGACACCGGCCGCACGACCCTCGTGAAGATGGACGCCCATCAGCCCACCGGCTCGTTCAAGATCCGCGGCGTCGGCCTGCTCTGCCAGCGGCTGCAGGCGGAGGGTGTGACGCGGTTCGTCTGCTCCTCGGGCGGCAACGCCGGGCTGGCGGCGGCCTATGCGGCGCAGCAGATCGGAGCGGCCATGACCGTGGTGCTACCGTCCACGACGCCGGCCTTCATGCGCGGCCGGATCGAGGCCCTAGGCGCGCAGGTGCGGATCGAGGGCGAGGTGTGGGACGCCGCCGACGCGCTCGCCCGCGCCATCGCCGACCGCGGCGAGGCGGCCTATGTCTCGCCCTTCGACCATCCGGTGCTGTGGGAGGGCCACGCGAGCCTGGTGGACGAAATCGCCGCGGCCGGACCCGCGCCGGACGCCATCGTGGTGGCGGTGGGCGGCGGCGGGCTGATGTGCGGCGTCGCCGAGGGCCTGGAGCGCAACGGCTGGACGGACACCGCCATCGTCGCGGTGGAAACCGCCGGCGCGGCGTCACTGGCCGCCGCCGTCGCGGCCGGTCGGCCGGTGGCGCTGGAGCGCATCGACACCGTCGCCTCCAGCCTGGCCGCGCGGCAGGTGGCCGACGCCGCCTTCATCTGGACGCGGAAGCGAGCAGTGGTCTCGGCCGTGGTCTCCGACGCCGACGCCGTGCGGGCCTGCAAGCGGTTCGTGGACGACCACATGACGCTGGTGGAGCCGGCCTGCGGCGCGGCGCTCAGCCTCGCCTACGACGACCATCCGGCGCTCAAGCCCTACGCCCGCGTCGCGGTGATCGCCTGCGGCGGCGTGGTGACCAGCCTGGAAAAGCTGGCCGGCTGGAGCGCGCAGTTCGGGGTGTGAGGGCGGCGGGGTTTCATCACTGGCGCCACTCCCTCGCGCTCGTCATTCCCGGGCTTGTCCCGGGAACCTATGAACTCAGTGGGTGAAGGGCGCGCACAGCGGCGCCGGATCCTTTCCTGAACCTATCGCGATCATAGGTTCCCGGGACAAGCCCGGGAATGACGAGCAATAAAGAGGTGGACGAGCGAGAAGGAGGGCGGCGCCCTACCGCGTCAGTTCGCAGACCCAGTTGACCTCCCAGGTCTTGCCGCCGTCGACGGAAAACGCCTGCTCCATGTGGGCCTCGTTCGGCGCGCGGCTGCTCCACTGATAGCGGATGTAGACCGTGCGGCCCTTCCAGACGTCCTGGGCGTAGAACTCGCCCATCCCGTTCGTGAACACCCCGACCTGCGCCGGGCCGGACAGGGTCCCGGCGTTCACGTCTACCCCGTAGATCGACCACTCGTGGGTCCGCGGATTGTAGAGCCGCAGGGTTTGGGCCTTCAGGTGGTCGCCGGCGGCGTTCTTGACCTCGAACTCCTCGAAGTTGGCGTTCGAGTCGAGCAGCTTGTGGTGGTTCGATATGCCGTCGTACTCGATCCACCTGGTCGAGCCGACCAGACGGTTGGGCAGGCGCCGCACGTGGGCCTTCCAGTCGCCGATCAGGAAATCGAAGTCGTGCGATCCGTCGTGGACGGCAGGCGGCGGCGCGGCCCGCGGCGCGGTTTCAGCCCGGCCGGACGCCGGCTGCAGCAGGACCACGGCGGCGGCGGCCGTCACGACCAGGCGGGTGATGCGGTCGCCCATGGCGGCGCTCCTTCTCGTTCGAGGAAGCGTGGCTTAGGGCGGTCGTGCTGACAGCCTGCTGTCAGCAGGCGCGGCTAGTGCAGCGAAACCTCGGCGCCGCGCGGTAGGCCATAGGCCCGCAGGTTGGCCGGCAGGCGCAGCGCCATGCGGGCGGCTTCGCGCATCGACGGAAAGGCGGTGGCGAGCCTGGGATCGGTGGTCCAGTCGGCGGCGCCGGCGGCGGTGAGCAGCAGATAGGCGGCGGGCGCGCCGGCCCGGATTTCGGTGCGGGAAATCAGCGCGGGTGTCGGCGCCGGCGGGGTGAATTCAACGGACATAGGCAACCTCCCTGTTAACCAGGAGGCTATGCCGATGCGCCAAGCGCGACCATTCGGGACGGCTACCTACGGAGGTCTACGGGGGGCTGCCGGCGAAGGAATTTGGAGCGGCCGGGGGGAATCGAACCCCCGACATTCAGCTTGGGAAGCTGACGTTCTACCTCTGAACTACGGCCGCATCTAAAAGAGGTCGGCTTCCTTAGCCGGTCTCGGCGCGGCCCTCAAGCTGGCCACGCTGCGTCAGAAGGCGTGGCGCCGCTGTCAGGTGCGCTGCATTGCGGGTGGGCGCGGGCGTCCGCTATGACAGGGTCGAACAATCGTTTGAGGACGCCTCCCCCGTGACTGACCCTGCGCCCGACCTTTTCGAGCCGCTGTCCCTGGCCCATGGCCCGGCGCTGAAGAACCGCTTGGCGCTGGCGCCGCTCACCAACCTGCAGAGCCACGTGGACGGCACGCTGTCGGACGACGAGTTCAAGTGGCTGACCTATCGCGCCAAGGGCGGGTTCGCGCTGACCATGACCTGCGCCTCGCACGTGCAGCGGATCGGCCAGGGCTTTCCGGGCCAGCTCGGGGTGTTCGGCAACGAGCACCTGCCCGGCCTCACCAGGCTCGCCGCCCAGATCAAGGCCTATGGCTCGATCGCCGTCGTGCAACTGCACCACGCCGGCATGCGCAGCCCCAGGGAGCTGATCGGCGAGGCGCCGGTGGGCCCCTCCGACGACGAGGCGACGGGAACCCGGGGACTCTCCACCGCCGAGGTCGAACAGTTGATCGAGGACTTCATCGTCGCGGCCGAGCGCGCCGAGACGGCCGGGTTCGACGGGGTCGAGATCCATGGGGCGCACAGCTACATCCTGTGCCAGTTCCTCAGCGAGACCTTGAATCGGCGCACCGACCGCTATGGCGGCAGCCCGGAGAACCGGGCGCGGCCGATCCTGCAGATTATCGACGGCATCCGCGCCCGCTGCGGCGCCGATTTCAGCCTGGGCCTTCGCCTGTCGCCTGAACGGTTCGAGCTGAAGCTGATGGAGATCCGCGAGCTGGCCCGCCGGGTGCTGGCCGAGGGCAGAATAGACTACCTCGACCTGTCGCTGTGGGACTACGCCAAGCTGCCGCTGGAGGAGGAGCACCAGGACCGCACCCTGATGGCCTGGTTCACCGACCTGCCGCGCGGCAAGGTGCGGGTCGGCTGCGCGGGCAAGATCATGACGCCGGAGGATGCGCGCCTCTGCCTGGAGCGCGGCATGGACTTCGTGCTGCTGGGCCGCGCGGCGATCCTGCACCACGACTATCCCAGGCTGCTGGCGGCCGACCCGGCCTTCACCCCGGTCAAGACCCCGGTCACCGCCGACCACCTGCGCGACGAGGGCCTGGGCCCGGCCATGGTCAAGTACATGCAGGGCTGGAAGGGCTTCGTCGAGGAACCCGCCACCGAGCCGGCGTGAGGCAGGCCTTGAGTTGACCGGGCGCTCTCGCCGTCCCACCTTGTCGGCAGGAAGTTCAACAGGAGGCCGCGATGGCTGACGGCGACGTCGTTCTGGACCGCGCGAAGTTCCACGCCATGACCGAGGGCACCCAGGAGGACTGGATGGCCATCGGCCGCGCCGCCGCCCCGCATCGGGGAGAGCTGGCCGACCGCCTGCTGGCGCACCTGAAGCTGCTGGACAACGACCACGGCGGCTTCGCGGTCGACCGGCTGGAGCATTCTCTGCAGACCGCCACGCGGGCGCACCGCGACGGCCGCGATGAGGAATATGTGGTCTGCGCCCTGATCCACGACATCGGCGACATCCTGATGCCGGCCAACCACGCCGAGCTCGGCGCGACGATCCTCAAGCCCTACGTTTCAGAGGCCAACCACTGGATGATGGACAAGCACGGGGTCTTCCAGGGCTACTACTTCTTCCACTACCTGGGCCTGGACCGCGACATGCGCGAGCAGTTCCGCGGGCACCCGCACTTCGAATACTGCGCGCAGTTCTGCCACCTCTACGATCAGAACAGCTTCGACCCGGCCTACGACTCCATGCCGCTGGAGGCCTTCGAGCCGATGCTGCGCCGCGTGGTCGAGGCGCCGAAGATGTCGATCTACCAGAAAGACTAAGGCGGCGGCCTAAAGTCCCGGTCGGCGGCGCTACTGCACCCGTTCGACCTTGAAGCCGCGGGCGGCGAGCAGGGCTGGCAGCCCGTCCTTGCCGACCATGTGCAGGGCGCCGACATTGACCAACTCGACGCCCGGATTGGCGGCCATCTCGGTGGTGAGCTTGTCGGCCCAGGCGAGGTTGCGGCGCTTCAGCAGCACGTCGTAGAGCGTGGGATTGTCGTGGGCGAGGTCGCTGACCAGACCCGGGCCCAGGCGCGCCAGGTCGCCGGCCAGCCACTCGCGTTCCAGTGACGAGGCGCTGGGGGTGAAGTTGAGGCTGAGCCGCCTGGGCGGATGGCGCCGCTCGTGGATCACTTCGGAGAGGTAAAGCACCTCGGCCGGTTCCGGCAAGCTCGCGAACATGCGGGCCTGATCCTCCAGGGTCTCGAAGGTCTTGATCTCTTTACCGCCGGCGTGCGCCTCGCGGGTCACGGTCATGTCGGCGCCGGTGGCCACCTGCGCGCCCTTGGCCAGCACCGGCTGCATGGAGAGCATCAGGGCCGCGGCCCAGGGGCGCAGGTGCTCGATGCGGTTCATGTCCGCCTCACCCTTGAGCGCGCTGAGGTCGGCGGCGGCGAGCTTGTCCGACAGGCCGCGGGCCGGGTCGACGCCATAGCGGCTGACGATCAGGCCGATCGTGGCCGGGTCGGCGGTCCCGAGGTCCGCCTCGAACCAGACGGTCCGGGCCTTGTCGTAGGCGGCGTCATAGGCCGGCGTGCGCCAGTGGGTGGTCGGCTCCAGGGCGTGCAGGGTGCCGAAGAGATAGATCTCCGAGCCGCCGTGGGTCACCCGCCACATGGCCGGCGAGGCCTGGGCGGCCGAGGCGAACAGGCCGAAGATGAAACCGGCCAGGAGCGCGGCTGTACGCAAAACGGGCAAGGCGAAGTCCTCTGACGGGGCTTCGGGTCACTCGCCCCAAATTCGGAAGTGCTTGGATAGCTTGAGGCCCTGGCGCTGGTAATGCGACCCGAGGTCGCCGTAGAGGCGCGTGGGCCGTTGCGTCAGGGGCTCGTAGACCAGGCGGGCGACCGTCTGGCCGTCCTCCAGGATGAAGGGTGTCTCGTGGCTGCGGACCTCCAGGACCCCCCGTGAGCCCTTGCCGTGCGCCTCGTCGGTCCCGAAGCCGGGATCGAAGAAGCCGGCGTAATGCACCCGAAATTCGCCGACAGAGGGGTCGATCGGTGTCATCTCCGCGGCTTCCATCACCGGGATCTCCACCGCGCCCTTCGAGGCCAGGATGTAGAACTCGCCGGGATCGAGCAGCAGTTGGCCGTCCTTGGGATGCAGCGGCTCCCAGAAATCGCGCGGGTCGTGGCCGTCCTCCTTGTCGAGATCCACGAGGCCGGCGTGGCGGCGGCCGCGGAAGCCGGCGATGGCGCCGGTCAGGTCGACGCCGACGCTTTCCACCCGCAGCCGCTCCGGCGCGCCGACCTTCAGGCGAAGCTGGTTGAGCCTGGTGCCGGACCGCACCAGCACCGAGAAGGTCTGCGGGGCGATCTCCATGTAGAGCGGGCCGTCGTAGTGCTCGTCCACGTCGTCGAAGGCGTTGCCGCGATCGGTGAGCAGGCGCACGAACACGTCCACCCGACCCGTCGAGCTCTTCGGATTGGCCCGCGCCGAGACCCCCGGCGGCAGCTTCAACCGCTCCTGCAGCTCGGCGATGTAGACGCAGCCGCGCTCCAGCACCGCGCCGGCGGTGAGGTCCACCTCGTGCATGGCGACGCTGGCGATCCGCTCGCGCACCGTGTGCTTGCCCGGCAGGAACGAGGCCCGAACCCGCCAGGCGCGGCCCGCCAGGCGCAGGTCGAGGCTCGCCGGCTGGACCTGATCGGGCTCGAAGGGGCTGGCGGCGGCGATGGCGCCGTGGGCGATCAGGGCCTCGATGGCCTGGTTGGGCAGAATGCCCGGGCGTTGGGTCTCGCTCATGGGCGGTCGAGACTTATCGGAGAACGGCGGCCTTGCAAGCAAAGCTTCCGGGATGCCGCGACGCGTCGAGAAAGGATTCGTCCACGAACCACACGAACCGCACGAACGGGTTCTGCTCGGATAGGCCCGCGCAGCGGGCGCCTTCAGCGAAGGAATGACCACGGAAAACACGGAAAGAGCACGGAAGGGGCAGATGCGATTCCGTGGCTTTCCGTGGTTTGAATCTGGCTGAGCCTCCGCTGTCGCGGAGCCTCGGGAGCGTTCCCAGGTTCGTGTGGTCCGTGTGGTTCGTGGACGACTCTTAAAAGTCTCGCGGCCCAGCGCGCGCAGTTTCCCTGATCCCGGACGCAGGAGAGCCCGCTTGACGGGGCGCCTTGGCTGACGTTGATGCGCGACACTTTTTACGAAGGAGCCCGCCATGGCCGAAGATCCGCGCGATTGGGAAGACGCCACCCGACTGGTGCGCGGCGGCATGGCGCGCAGCCCCTATGGCGAGATTTCCGAGCCGCTCTACCTGACCCAGAGCTTCGCCTACGAGAGCGCGCAGGCGGCCGACGACCGGTTCTCCGGCGCCGATCCGGGCTTCATCTACCAGCGCTTCGGCAACCCCACGACCCAGATGTTCGAGGACCGCCTGGCGCTCCTGGAAGGCGCCGAGGTCTGCCGCGCCACCGCGTCGGGGATGAGCGCGGTGCACGTGGCGCTGACCGGCCTGCTGCGCGCCGGCGATCACATGGTGGCGGCCCGCGCCATGTTCGGCTCTTCCCGCTGGATCATCTCGAACCTGCTGTCCCGCTTCGGCGTCGAGTCGACCTATGTGGACGCCACCGACCTGGAGGCCTGGAAGGCCGCGGTGCGGCCCAACACCAAGGCCTTCCTGGTGGAGAGCCCGGCCAATCCGCTGCTGGAGGTGACCGCCATCGGCGCGGTGGCCGACCTCGCCCATGCCGCCGGCGCCAAGCTGGTGGTGGACAACGTCTTCGCCACTCCGATCTTCCAGAAGCCGCTGGCGCTGGGGGCCGACGTGGTCGTCTATTCGGCCACCAAGCACATCGACGGCCAGGGCCGGGTGCTGGGAGGCGCGATCCTGGGGGCCGAGCCGCTGATGACCGAGGCCTACAAGGACATCCTGCGCCACACGGGCCCGGCGCTGTCGCCGTTCAACGCCTGGGTGCTGCTGAAGGGCCTGGAGACGCTGGACCTGCGTGTGCGGCGCCAGAGCGACAACGCCGCCAGGATCGCCGACCTGATCGCCGCCTCCAGCAAGGTCCGCAAGACGGTCTATTGCGGCCGGCCGGACCATCCGCAGGCGGCGCTCATAGCCAACCAGATGACGGGCGGCGGCAATGTGGTGGCCTTCGACCTGGGCGACCGGGCGTCGGCCTGGCGCTTCCTCGACGCGCTGGAGATCTTCGACCTTTCCAACAACCTGGGCGACGCCAAGTCGATGGCCACGCACCCCTGCACCACCACCCACCGCTCGATGCCCGAGGCCGAGCGGCTGGAGATCGGCCTCACCGAAGGCTGGGTGCGGATGAGCGTCGGCCTGGAAGGCCCCGGCGACCTCGCCCGCGACGTCAGCCGCGCGCTGGACGCGGCCTGACGGGGTTCCCGATCGGAGGCCGCTCGGGACTTCGCCCGGGCGCCCGTTCGTGCGATGGTGGATCCATGAAACCGAGACCGAAAGCCGGATGGAGTGTCGCGCTGGCGGCCGGCCTGATCTGGGCGGCGCCGGCCCTGGCCCAGACGCCCCCGGCGGCCGATCCGCCGCCGCCGGCCAGCCTGACGATCCCCGACGTGGAAGCCTGGGCGAACGCCTACCTGGACCGCGACGCCTGGACGCTGATCACCCACGACATCGAAGGCGCCCACTTCACGCGGATCCAGGGGGCGGCGACCACCGGGCCGCACATGATCGAAGCCGATATCCGAACCGAGCTGTTCGCGCCCGTGCAGATGGGCCCCGGCCTCGCCCGCTCAGGCCTCGCCCGCTGGTCCGTCGATTGCGCCAAGACCCAGTACAAGGTCCTCAGCATGACCATCTACGCGCACAACAACCTGCAGGGCGAACTGGCCAGCAAGCCCTCGGCCGACAAGGCCTGGATGACGCCGATCGAATCCCAGGCCGCGACCATTGGGGTGATCTGCAAGGCGGTGCTGAACGGGACGCCGTTCGAGCGGCGCGGGTTTAGCGGCCCAAAGCCGACCTAGGCCCCTGTTCTTTAGGACGCCGGGGCCGTCTCCAGCGTGTCCGGCGCCACCGAATAGGCCTTCGAGCAGTATTCGCAGGTGACGTGGATCCGGCCGTCCGCCTCGACCATGTCCGCCCGTTCGGCGGGATCGAAGGACTTCAGCACCGTCTCGATGCGCTCCTGCGAGCAACGGCAGAAGGCGCGCAGCGGCTGGGAGCCGAACACCCGCACCCCATCCTCGTGGAACAGGCGGAACAGCAGCTGCTGCGACGACAGCTCCGGGTCGGTCAGCTCGTCCTCGCCGACCGTCTCGAAGAAGGCCTGGGTGCGCACCCAGGCCTCGGTGGTCGAACCGCGGGCGTCGTCCTCGGCGACGGACTGGATCAGCATGCCGCCGGCGCGCCAGGCGCCGCCATCGACCGGCGCCGCCTGGCTCACCGCGAGGCGCACCCGCGTCGGCGTCTGCTCGGACTGGGCGAAGTACTGCTCGGCGCAGAGCGCCAGCGTCTCGCCCTCGATGGCGGTAACGCCCTGGTAGCGGTCCATGTCCGGGCCCTGATCCACGGTCATCATGAAGTGCCCCTCGCCCAGCAGGGACTTCGCACCCGGCCGCGCGAAGCCGGTCGCCGCGGCCGCCACCTGTTCGGCGTCGAAGCCGCAATAGCCGCGCAGGCCGCCCGAGGTGTCGTAGTCGGCGACCACGAAACGCACGGGGCCACTGCCGCGCGCCTCGATGATCAGCCGGCCCTGGAATTTCAGATTCGAGCCGACCAGGGCGGCGAGCGCGCAGGCCTCGCCCAGCAGGTTGGCGACGGCTTCGGGATAGTCGTGGGCGCGCAGGATTTCGTCGATCGCCGGCCCCAAGCGCGCCAGGCGCCCACGCACCGGCTCGCCCTCGATCTGGAAGGCGGTGACCGCGTCGTCGGGTACGGGAGAATTGGGCATCGGCGGCATATAGGAACAGGTCCCAGATTTGCGAGGGCGTCAGTCGCTCCCCTTCGGGGGAGCTGTCAGCGAAGCTGACTGAGGGGGTCCTTCGAGGTCTGAGCGGACCCCCTCCGGCGCGTTCCGCGCCACCTCGCCCAAAAGGGGAGGAACTCAATCAGATCGCGCCGAAGCACCAGGCGAGGATCGACTTCTGGGCGTGCAGGCGGTTTTCGGCCTCGTCCCAGATCAGGCTCCTGGGGCCGTCGATCACCTCGTCGGTGACCTCTTCGCCGCGGTGGGCCGGCAGGCAGTGCAGGAAGACCGCGTCGCCTTTGGCGAGGTCCATCAGGGTCTCGTCCACCTGATAGGGCTCCAGCGCGTCGATCCGCTCGTCGTGGTCGGTGTCGCCCATCGAGACCCAGGTATCGGTGATCACCACGTCGGCGCCTGAAACCGCCGCGCGCGGGTCGTCGGAGGCGAAGACCTGGCCCTGTTCCTGCGCGGCGCGGGCGAGGTCGTGCAGGTCAGGATGGTAGATGGCGGGCGAGGCGATGTTCAGGCGATAGCCGAGCTTCGGCGCGGCGTGGATGAAGCTCGCGCAGACATTGTTGCCGTCACCGACGTAGGCCAGCGTCTTGCCGGCCACCGGCCCGCGATGCTCCTCGATGGTCAAGAGGTCGGCCATGATCTGGCAGGGATGGCTTTTGTCCGACAGGCCGTTGATCACCGGCACGGTGGACGAGAGCGCCAGGCGCTCGACGTCCTGGTGGTTGTTGGCGCGGATCATCACCGCGTCGACCATGCGCGAAAGCACCCGCGCGGTGTCCTCGATGGGTTCGCCCCGGCCAAGCTGCATGTCGACGGCGTTGGAGATGATCACGTCGCCGCCGAGCTGGCGCATGGCCGCGTCGAACGAGAAGCGGGTGCGGGTGGAGTTCTTCTCGAAGATCATCGCCAGCGTGCGGCCCTCGCCGACCGCGTCCTCGTCGCGGCGGCCCTTGGGCCAGCCCAGGCGCGCGGCCTTGCGGCGCTTGGCGTCCTCCAGGATGGCGCGCAGGTCCGAGCCTTCCAGCCGCCAGAGGTCGAGGAAGTGGCGCGGCGCCTGGCTCACGCCGGCTCCTTCGCCTTGGCCCGGGCGGCCTCGCAAGCCGCCTCCAGCTTGCCGATCGCCTCGCTGGCCTCCTCCAGGGTGAGGTTCAAGGGCGGCAGCAGGCGCACGCAGTTGTCGCCGCCGCCGGCGATCAGCAGGTGGTTGTCGCGGGCGTGCTGCATGAACTCGCGGTTGGGCGTCTTCAGCTTCAGGCCGATCAGCAGGCCCTTGCCGCGGATCTCCTCGACCACATCGGGATAGCGTTCGACGAGGCCGGAAAGCTGCTGGGTGAAGAAGCCCGCGACCTCGCGCACGTGGGCCATCAGCTCCGGCTTGACGATCTCGGCCAGGGCCGCCTCGCCCACCGCCATGGCCAGCGGGTTGCCGCCATAGGTCGAGCCGTGGCTGCCCACGGTCATGCCGCGCGCCGCCTCCGCCGTGGCGACGCAGGCGCCGACCGGGAAGCCGCCGCCCAGCGCCTTGGCCAACGCCATGATGTCCGGACCGGCCTCGCCCGCCCACTGGTGGGCGAAGAGCTTGCCGGTGCGCCCCAGCCCGCACTGGATCTCGTCGTAGATCAAGAGCGTCCCGGTCTCGTCGCAGAGCGCACGGATGTCGCGCAGCATCTGTTCGGACCAGGAGCGCGCGCCGCCCTCGCCCTGCACGGGCTCCAGGATGATCGCCGCGGTGGTCGGGCCGACGGCCGCCTTGATGGCGTCGAAGTCGCCGTAGGGCAGGTGGATGAAGCCTGGCAGCGGCGGCCCGAAGCCTTCCAGGTAGTTCGGATTGCCCGACGCGTTGATGGCGCCCAGCGTCCGGCCATGGAACGAGCCGTCGAAGCCGATGATGTCGATCCGCTCTGGATGGCCCTTGACCCAGTGGTATTTGCGCGCCGTCTTGATCGCTACCTCGATCGCCTCGGAGCCGGAGTTGGTGAAGAACACCACGTCGGCGAAGCTGGCGTCGGTGAGCGCCTTGGCGAGGCGCTCCTGGCCGGGGATCGTGAAGATGTTGGAGGTGTGCCAGAGCTTCTCGGCCTGGTCTTTCAGCACCGCCACGAGCTTGGGGTTGGCGTGGCCCAGCGCGTTCACCGCGATGCCGGCCATGCAGTCCAGATAAACGTCGCCCTCGGTGGTGTAGAGACGCGCGCCTTCGCCTCGCTCGAACGCCAGCGGGGTGCGGCTGTAGACACCCATGATGTGGTCGGCGGGAACGGGGGCGGCGGTCGTCTCGGTCACCAGAAGAGCCCTCCTAAAACGTAAAGCTCCCCGCCGCTTGAGCGACGGGGACTGGAAGGCTTGGCGTTCTCGTCTTCTAGGCGCGCGAAGTCAACGACAAGGCTGTCATGTCTTGATCTTGTAGCCGACCTGGAACATCCGGTAGCAGCCCCACCCAAGGAGCAGGGTGAGCGCCACGGTCATCCCCGCGCCGATCGCCAGCGAGCCTTCCGCCTTGCCGATGAAGCCGTAGCGGAAACCGTCGATCAGATAGAAGAACGGGTTGAACTTGGAGAAGCTGCGGAACGGCTCGGGCAGCTTTTCGATGAGGTAGAAGGTGCCCGACAGGAAGGTCATCGGCATGATCACGAAGTTGCTCACCGCGGCCATGTGATCGAACTTCTCGGCCCACAGGCCGGCCATGATGCCGATGAAACCCATGATCAGCGCCGCTCCGACGCCGAAGAAGGCGATGGCCCAGGGCTGGGCGAAGGGCGGGTGGGCGAACCAGATGATCGCCACCAGGCTGACCGCGCCCACCGCCAGGCCCCGCGTGGCCGCGCCGGCGCCAAAGCCGACCAGCAGCTCGAACGGCGACAGCGGCGGGGTGACGAAATCCCCCATCAGGCCGTTGAACTTGGCCTGCAGCAGGGATGACGAGGAGTTGGCGAAGGCGTTCGACAGGATCTGCATCATCACCAGGCCCGGCGCCACGAAGGCGCCGTAGGCGACGCCGCCGACATTGCGCCCGCCGCCGACCGCGACCACGAACACCAGCATGTACAGCAGGGCGGTCACCACCGGCGCCGCCAGCGTCTGCGTGCCGACCTTCATGAACCGCCGGACCTCGCGGACGTAGAGGGTCTTCAACCCCTCCCAATTGACGCCCGGATAGTCCCGCGGCTGCGGCGGGATGACGGTTTCGGCGAGAGCCATGTCCTTCATGCCCCTCATGTGCGCCCGCCAGCGCCGCGTCGCAAGGCCATGGCCGGGACGCGGCGCGCAAGGCCGCAAACTGCGACGTGCGGACGCAACATCTAGTTCCTGTGGACGAAAGCCTGGGCGCCTATTGTGGCTCTTAAGGAGTTGTTTACTACTGGTGGTGGTTGGTGAGCAGCGAGATTGCTGGGCGCCACAAGATGTTGAATCCGGGACCGCAACAGCGGGCCGGACAGCAAGGGCGGGAGGCGAACATGGGCTGGACGGACGAACGCGTCGAACTCCTCAAGAAGCTTTGGCAGGACGGGCTTTCGGCCAGTCAGATCGCCAAGCAGCTGGGCGGCGTCACCCGCAACGCGGTGATCGGCAAGGTCCACCGCCTGGGCCTCTCGGGCCGCGCGGCCCCCTCGAAGCCGGCGCGCACCACTTTCAAGGCGCCGCGCCCGGCCCGTCCGGTCTCCAGCGCGCCGTCGGCGCCGCGCCGTATCTCCGAGCCGACCGCGATGACGCCGCACCATCCGGCGCCCGTCCGCTATGTGGAGGAAGCCCCCGGCACGGCCACCGTGCTGACGCTGGGCGCCCACATGTGCAAGTGGCCGATCGGCGATCCGGCGCTCGACAACTTCACCTTCTGCGGCCGCCGCGCCGGCGATGGCCCCTACTGCCACGAACACAGCCAGGTGGCCTATCAGCCGGCCCAGGCGAAGAAGCGCTCGGGCCCCAACGAACTCGCCAGGAGCCTGCGCCGCTACATCTGATCCCGCGACGGCCAGTTTCGCCGCGGCTTACCGATCCGTTGGGGATGGGGACGCGTTCGGCCCGCGGCGGTTTCCGCCAGCAGGGCCGGGCGCGTCCTTTTCCTTATCTGCTTGCTTGTCCGCGTTCAGCGCAGCGGCCCCACCCACTTCGGCGTCATCCCGGAAGGCGCGTAGCGGCTGTCCGGGACCCATACGCACCGTGTCGGCGAGTCTGGCGCGATGCTTTGAAGATAGAGGTCATCCCAATGCGGATTGTCCTCTTCGATGAGCCGGACCTTCCAATCGCGGCGCCAGCGCTTCAGGCGCTTTTCGAACCCGATGGCCGGCATCGGCTCGCCGAAACCGCAATAGTAGACGAGCCGGTTCACGCCATGGGTCTTGGTGAAGCCGGGGACCTCTCCCCCGCGATGCTCGGCGATCCGCCGTTCGAGACTGTTGGTGACGCCGATATAGAGCGTGCCGTGTCTGCGACTGGCGAGGATGTAGACCCAGCAGGTCGTTAAGCGAGCATCGTGTTTATGGGTCCCGGTCTTCGCGTGCCGCGAAACCGGGATGACCCCTGGATGATAGAACAATACGAGAACATCAACAAGCACTTTGGCTTGGGCTTTGGCTCTCCGGCCATTACCTTCGGCGCATGAGCGACGCGGCCGAATCCGACACCACCCCCACCGAGGATGGCAACGCCAAGCCCTATTCCGTCTCGGAGCTGGCGTTTGCGCTGAAGCGGACGCTGGAGGACGCCTATGGGTTCGTCCGGCTGCGGGGCGAGATCTCCAAGGTCACCCATCACAACAATGGCCACGTCTATCTGACGCTGAAGGACGAGCGCGCGGCCATCGACGGGGTGGTCTGGAAGGGCCAGGTGCGCGGCCTTGGCATCCGGCCCGAGCAGGGGTTGGAGGTGATCGTCACCGGCAAGATCACCAGCTATCCAGCGGGTTCGCGCTACCAGATCGTCATCGAGACCATGGAGGCGGCCGGCGTCGGCGCCCTGCTGGCCCAGCTCGAGCGGCTGAAAGCCAGGCTGGCGGCCGAGGGCCTGTTCGCAAGCGAGCGGAAACAGCCCCTGCCCTCGATGCCCGCGGTCGTCGGGGTGATCACCAGCCCGACCGGCGCGGTGATCCGCGACATCCTGCACCGCATCCGCGACCGCTGGCCCTGCCGGGTGATCGTCTGGCCGGTGGTGGTGCAGGGCGAGGCCGCCGCGGGCCAGGTGTCGGCGGCGATCCGCGGCTTCGACGCCATGGAGGACGGCGGCGCGATCCCCAGGCCCGACGTCTTGATCGTCGCCCGGGGCGGCGGCTCGGTGGAGGATCTCTGGGCGTTCAACGACGAGGGCCTGGCCCGCGCGGTCGCGGCCTGCCGCATCCCGCTGATCAGCGCCGTGGGGCACGAGACCGACACCACGCTGATCGACTTCGTCTCCGACCGCCGCGCGCCGACCCCCACCGCCGCCGCCGAGATCGCCACCCCGATCCTGGCGGAGCTGAAGGCCTTCGTCGGCGACCTCAGCGCTCGCATGCACCGCTGCGGCGGCCGCGCGGTCGAGGATCGCCGCGGGCGCGTGGAGGCGGCGGGCCGCTCGCTGAATCGCGTGACCGACCTGGTGGAGCTGGTCACCCAGCGGTTCGGCATCGTCTCCGGGCGCCTCGCGGCCGGGCTGGCGAAGAACGCCGCCGCGCACGAGCGCGACCTGGTGCGGGTGTCCGCGCGGCTGTCTCCCCTGCTGCTGCAACGGCCGCAGGCGGTGCAGAAACAGCGCCTGGACGGTGTCGCGGCGCGGCTGCAGCCCGGCGTGGCGCGCGGCCTGGAGCGCGCGTCGGAGCGGCTGGGCGCGCTGTCCAAGCTCTACGTCTCGGTGGATCCGGACCGCCCGTTGCAGCGCGGCTTCGCGCGCGTGACCCGAGCCGACGGCTCCATCGTCCACGCCGGCGCGGCGCTGGCCGGCGGCGAGGAGGTGGCGATCAAGTTCGGCGACCGGGTCACCCGCCAGGCGGTGATCGAGGGCCAGGCGAGCGAGCCCGCGTCCACCCCCAAGGCGGCCCGTCCGGCCAAGCCCGCCAAGCCAAATCCCGCCGCGTCCGCGCAGGGCGACCTGTTCTGAGGCCCCACCTCTGTTCTGGAGGGGGTCGGCGCGCTAAATAGGGGCGCATGAACGCTCACGACCCCGATTTCGCCGGCGCGGACCTCGCCAAGCTGCACTACGGCGACGGCGACTTCGCGGTGCTGAAGCCTGGCCGCTATGTGGTCTGCGCGGTGACCGGCAAGAAGATCCCGATCGAGCAGCTACGCTACTGGAACGCCGAGCTGCAGGAAGCCTACGCGGGCCCGGCCGAGGCGCTGCAGCGCTGGCGGGAACACCAGGGCGAGGTCTAGGCCGCCTTGCGTCGACGGTAGGTCTCGCCCGGCCAGCGCCGGTGCACCCAGAACCATTCGCCGGGCCGTTCCAGCACGCGCGCCTCCATGAAGGCGTTGATGCGGCGCACCGCGGTTTCGATATCGGCGTCGCGGTCGCCAGTGTCGGCCAGCGTGAAGGGCTCGTGGATCACCACCTTGAAGCGCGCCTTGTGCAGGCGCTGGACGCTGATCGGCTGGATCGGAATGCCGAAGTGCAGGGCGTAGGTCGACGGCCCCGGCGCGGTGTGCGCCATCCGGCCGAAGAACGGCGCGGCGACGCCGCCGTTGAACTTCTGGTCGTTGAGCAGCGCGATGGATTCCCCGCGGCCGACGGCGCGGAACAGCTCGCGTGCGCCGCTCGTGCCCTTCGGCGCGAACAGCCGGACCCCATAGCGGCGGCGCATATCGACGATGCGGCGGTCCATGTAGGGGTTGTTCAGCGCGCGATAGGTGATCTGGCTCTGCACGCCTGACCGCATGATCGCCACCGCCATCATGTCGAAGTTGGAGAAGTGGCCGCTGATCAGCACCGCTGGGCGATGCTCCTGGGCGAGCGCCGTCAGCCGCTCCATGTGTTCCACAACGACGCGGTCCGGCTCGGCGGCGATGCGGTCGGCGATGGGGAATTCGGCGATCCAGCGGCCGAGCTCCTCCCACTGGACGCGTAGCAGGTCGGCGATTTCCGCGTCGGTGGCCTTGGGGAACACAATCCGCAAATTGGTTTCCGCGATCCGGTGCTTGCTGGTTAACGGGCCGAGCGTGCGGAACAGCCAGCCGCCAAAGTCCGAGACGGTGTCGATCGGGAACAGGCGCGCCAAAAATTGAGCAAAATCATATGCCCAAGCTTCGATATGCCACAGCCACGTCTGTCGCCGGGAAGGCAGGGATTCTGTCATGCATCTTTACTAAGGCTGGCCTCGTAACCTTAGCAACGCGTCGATTGGCGCGAGGCTTGCGGCGGACCCCGTGTGCCGTCCCGGACTGGGACATAGGGTTGAGGAGGATAGGCGTCGCGTCATGATGGACCTGATCGATATTCACCTGGGTCGCCGGCTTCGCCGTCGCCGCCGCATCCTGGGCCTGACCCAGCAGCAGCTCGCTGGCGCCTGCGGCGTCCGCTTCCAACAGATCCAGAAGTATGAATGCGCGGCCAATCGCATGTCGGCGGCCCGTCTGTGGCAGCTCGCCGAGGTGCTCGAGGTGCCGGTCAGCTACTTCTACGAAGGCCTTGGCCAGGACTCGTCGATCGACAAAGAGCCCGAGCCGCCCGAGCCGCACAACGGCAAGGAGACCAAGGATCTGATCCAGGCCTTCTACAGCCTGAGCGAACGTCCGCGGCAACGTCTTCTGGACCTGGCGAAATCGCTGAACGAAACGGAGCCCGAATCCCTCGGGCACGCGTTTCCCTGACTCTTCGGAGGAGGTAAAGCGGTCGGATGACCGCTCCGCCCCTCCATCCGACAACTGACCGCCTCGATCCCCATCGTCTCGCCGAGCTCGACGCGTTCCTGGTCGAGCTCAATGGCGCGGCGGCCGGCGCGATCCTGCCGCTGTTCCGCGCCGACCACGGCCTGATCGACAAGGGCGGTCCCCTTCTTGAGGACGGATCGGGCGGGTTCGACCCGGTCACCGAGGCCGACAAGGGCGCCGAGCGCGCCATCCGCGCGGCGATCTCCCAACGCTATCCCGACCACGGGGTGATCGGCGAGGAATATGGCGAGGACCGGCCGGACGCCGAGTTTGTCTGGGTGCTGGATCCCGTGGATGGGACCCGGGCCTTCATCGCCGGCCTGCCGCTCTGGACCACGCTGATCGGACTGCGCCACAACGGGACGCCGGTGCTGGGATCGATCGGCCAGCCGTTCCTGGACGAGATCTATATCGGCCACCCCGGCGGTTCGCGGCTGATGAGCCGGGGCGACAGCCGGCCGCTGAAGACCCGCCCCTGCCCACAGCTCTCCGGCGCCCTGATCGCCACCACCGACCCGGCGATCTTCCAAGGGGGCGAACGCGACGCCTGGCGGGCGGTGCGCACCGCAGCCCGCCTCGCCCGCCTGGGCTGCGACGCCTACGCCTACGCCATGGTGGCGGCGGGCACGATCGACCTGGTGCTGGAAGCGGGCCTGAAGGCCTGGGACATCGACGCGGCGATCCCGGTGATCGCCGGGGCCGGCGGCCTCACCACCGACTGGCGGGGCGAGCCGGTGGGCGCCCATGGCGGGCGGGTGGCCATCGCGGGCGACCGCGCCTGCCTGGAACAGGCGCTGGTCGCCCTGAAGGCGGTCGAGCCCTAGGCCTTCTTTGGCGCGGGCTTCCTGGCCGCTGGCTTGGCGGCGGGTTTCTTCGCGGCCGGCTTCTTCGCAGGGGCCGGCGCTTTCGCAGCGGCTGGCTTGGCCGCGGGCTTAGCGGCCGGCGTCTTGGCGGCAGGCTTTTTCACCGCCGCCGGCTTCTTCGCCGCGACCGGCTTGGCCGCCGCGGGCTTCTTGGCGACGGGCTTCACCGTGGCGGTCTTGACCATCGGCGCCTTGGCGGCCGCCGGCTTGGCGGGCGCTTTCTTCGGAGCCGCGGCCTTCTTGGCCGGAGCCGCCTTGGCCGCGGCGGGTTTCGCCGCCGGCTTGGCAGCTGGGGCTTTCGCCGGCGCCGCCTTGGCCGCAGCCGGCTTGGCCGCCGGCTTCTTCGCCGCGGGCTTCTTGGCGGCGGACGTCTTGGCCGCGGCCGGTTTGGCGGCGGGCGTGGCCACCACCGGCTTGGCGACAACGGGCGAGCCAGCGGCGACCGCAGCCGGCGTGGGCGCCGGGGTCGGCGTGGGCGCTGGAGCTGGCGTCGGGGGGGCGGCGGGCGTCGGCGCGGTCCGGCCGAGGAGCCCGTCGAGGGCCCTCATAAAGATGTTACGCATCGCATCGGTCTCCATCAGGATTTCGTGGAAGGCGCCGGGGACGGTGATGAACTTTCCCTGCGGCAGGTGGCGGGCGGCGGCGGCCTGGGCGGTCGCATCGACAAGCTGGTCTTCTCCAGCTGACACAATAACAACCGGGACTGTTACGTTCCGCAGAACGTCGGGACGCGCCAGATAGGCGGTGGCGCGCAGCGCGAAATCGACCCAGCCCCAGGTGGGCGCGCCGAGCGCCAGCTTCGGCTCGGCGGCGACCAGGCTCCAGGCGCGGGCATAGCGCAGCGGATCGTGAGTGAGGGCATTGCCTTCGAAGGTGGCGTCGAAGGGCTTTCCAGCCCCGCCCAGGGTGTAGCGCTTGCCGCGGCCGACCAGGATGTTGAGCCCGGTCAGCGCCTGCGAGGCGAGGCGCGGAAATGGCGTCCGCAGCCCCAGCATGGGGGCCGACAGGATCGCGCCGGCGAAGCGGTCCTCGCCGTGGCTCATGGCCAGCAGGGTCAGGCAACCGCCCATGGAGTGCGCCACCGCCGTCCAGGGCTTGGGCAGCCGGTCGCTGAACGCGCCCAGCAGGGCGCGGAAATCGTCGAGGAAGGCCTTGTAGCCCTTGGCGTGACCCTTCAGCGGATCGACCAGGTCGTGCTGCGACAGCCCCTGGCCGCGCCAGTCGTGGGCCAGCACCACGAAGTCGCGGTCGAGCAGTTCGCCGATGAATTCGTAGTACTTCTCGATCGGCTCGGTGCGGCCGCCGGAGAGCACGATCGACCCGCGCGGCTGGCGCCCCTGGTGGCTCACGGCCGGGGGAACGAACAGGGCCGCGCGCAGCCGCGCCCCGCCCGCGCCGGTGAACCATTCGGCCGCGCCGCCGGGCGGGGCCCTGGCTTCGGCCGTCTCGATGAGGGGCGCCGGACCGGCCATGGTCCCGCCTCACGCCGCCTTGGCGAACAGCGACTGGATCCTCGGCTGCAACCGCATGGCGAGCGCCATGTCGGAGAGCCGCAGGCGGCCGGTCATCATCGCCCGCGTCGGGTCGAGCTCGCCCTTGCCGAGCGCGGTCAGGTCCTTTAGCCCGACAGTGACCACCAGGTCGGCCGGCAGGTCGTCGTTGGAGACCGCGGCGCCATCGATGTGGATGACGCCCTCGCCCTTCAGATCGAGCTTGATCGACGCGCCCAGGCCGCCGGACACACCAGACGCCTCGGACGCCGCGGCGCGGCGGATCCGGTCGGTCAGCTCCTCCAACGTCGCCATGCCCGCCAAGCTCCCAAGTCGAACGGGAGCTTCGCTTCTGACGTGTGCGAAGTAAACCGTCAGGCGTGCGGAGCGGCCGGCTTGACGAACTTGAGCGTCATCCGATCGCTTTCGCCAATGGCGTCGTAGGGCGCATGATCGAACTTGGGATCGGGCGGCTGGCCGATCGGCGAGGAACGGCGCACCGGTGGCAAGGTCCACACGCCGAACGGGTGGTCGTGGCGATCCTTGGGATTGGCGTTGATCTCGCTGGCCGCTGCCAGAGTGAAGCCGGCCTCCTGGCCGAGCTGGACCACATAGGCCTGGGGCACATAGCCGGAAGCGGCCAGCACATCGGGCACCGCAGCCGGGTCGGCGCGATGCTCCTCGATCCCCAACACGCCACCGGGTTTCAGGGCGGCGAAGGCGTCGCGGAAGGCCTTCTCCGCCAGGCCGGCCGCCATCCAGTTGTGCAGGTTGCGCAGGAACAGCACCAGGTCGGCCGAGCCGGCCGGCGCCACCGGGCCGCTGGTCGGCCCGAAGGCCGTGAAGCTGACCTTGCCATAGAGACCGGGGCTGGCCTCCAGCCGGCGGCGGTAGGCGTCGGCCATGGCGCGGCCGTCGCCTTGCGGGGCCTGCAGGCCGGCGGCGTAGAATCGTCCGCCGGTGGCCGCCAGGTAAGGCGCGAGGATGTCGCTGTACCAGCCGGCGCCGGGCCAGAACTCGACCACCGTCTGGCCGGGCTTCAGGCCCCAGAACCGCAGGGACTCCACGGGATGGCGCCAGGGATCGCGCGCCCGGTCGGCGCCGGCGCGCCAGGATCCGGCGACCGCGGCCTCCAGCGTCTTGGGCGGAATGGCGCCTTTGGGCCGGGCGCCACAGGCGCTGAGCGCGGCGGCGCTCAACAGCACGCCGCGCCTGGAGATGGAGCCGAGCGGTAGAGTCATTAGGACCTCGCCACGCCCCCCGGCGTAAGCTGCGCCTGAAGGCCTAGCGCGGCCAGGGAGCGCGGTCAAAACAACTGACGCCGCAAGCCCTTGAACGGCGAAATCCGCCGCCTACCTGATCGCCTGGAGGCGCTGGATGTCCGGGTCTCTGGACGCGCGAGGCCTGATGGCTCGCGTCGGCCTTTTCGAACCGCAACCTTGCTTTGAAAGAAGGATGTGACCGCATGCGTACGATCGATTTCTCCCCCCTCTATCGCTCCGTCGTGGGCTTCGACCGCCTGGCCGACCTGCTCGATAGCGCCGCCGTGGACAGCGCCAGCGGCTATCCGCCCTACAACATCGAGCGCACCGACGAGAACGCCTACCGCGTCGAGATCGCGGTGGCCGGCTTCCGCTCGGAAGAACTCTCCATCGAGGTGAAGGAAAACCTGCTCACCGTCACCGGCCGCAAGGCCGCCAACGACGAGCCGCGCCGCTTCCTGCACCGTGGCCTGGCGGAGCGGAATTTCGAGCGCCGCTTCCAGCTCGCCGACTATGTGGTGGTGACCGAGGCGAACCTCGCCGACGGCCTGCTCTCCATCGCGCTGAAGCGCGAACTGCCGGAAGCGCTGAAGCCCCGCCGCATCGAGATCGGCGTCGGCCAGCCCGCCAGCCTGATCGAAGGCGAAAAGGCGGCGTAAGCGTCCCAGCCGCTCTCCGTCGGGGGAGCTGTCGGCGCAGCCGACTGAG
Organism: Phenylobacterium sp.; assembly: GCA_036268175.1. GTDB lineage: Bacteria > Pseudomonadota > Alphaproteobacteria > Caulobacterales > Caulobacteraceae > Phenylobacterium. The sequence goes on from DATAUR010000093.1 coordinate 22,581, forward strand.
GGGGTCTTCCGAGGTCTGAGCGGACCCCATCCGGCGGTGCGCGCCACCTCCCCCGATGGGGAGGGACTAGGTTGAGTGAGAGAGGGCGGCGCGGGCGATCGCGTCGCCCTTTTTCGCGAGCGCCAGAGTTGGGGGCGCTAGATGATGTCGTCGAGGCCTCGGGCGCCGTGGCGGGCGACGCCGGTGAAGTTGGCCTGGCGCAACAGGGCGCCGGTGAAGTTGGCGCGGCTGACGTCGGCCTCGATGAACATCGCCTGGCGCACGTCGGCGCCGGTGAGGTCGGCGCCCTTTAGCTCGGCGTGGCGCAGGTCACAGGCCAGCACCCGGTCGGCGCCCAGCAACAAGGGCCCCATCTGCGCCTCGCGCAGGTCCGAGCCCGAGAGCTTGGCGTGGGCGAGCTTGGCGCCGCGCAGGTCGGCGCGCCGCAGGTTGCAGTTGCGCAGGTCGGTGCCTTCCAGGTGGGCGCCTTGCAGCTGCACGCCCTCCATGTCGAGGCCGTAGAACACCGCACCCTTGGCCGACAGCGCGGTAAGGTTGTAGCCGCGCACCGTCTCCAGCGCGCGCAGGTCGGCGTTGTCGAACACCGAGGGCGCGCCGTGCAGGCCGCCAGTCTCGCACCAGCGGGCGTGGTCCTGGATCATGGTCTTGTAGGGCAGGCTGGCCGCGGCGATGCCGGCCGGCTTGTCGGTGAGCGCGCCCGACATGTTGGCGTTGGAGACGTTCCACTGCAGGGTCTTGGCGCCCACCAGGACCGCGTCGCGCAGGTCGGCGCCGGCCAGGTCCGCCCCCGAAAGGTCGGCGCCGGAGAGGTTGGCGCCCTTCATCGTCGCCTGCTTGAGGTTGGCGCGCACCAGGCGGGCGTCCTTGAGGATCGCGTCGGTGAAGTCAGCCTTCACGGCGATGACGCCAGAGAGCTTGGAGCGTTCGAGGTTGGCGCCCACCAGCTTGGCGCCCTGGGCGTCGCCGACCTTGGGGCCGCCGGCCTCGATGCGGCGGAAGCCGAACTTGGGATCGGCGGCGGCCAGCACGCCTTCGCGCAGGTCAGCCTCGAACATGTCGGCGCCAGTGAGGTCGGCGTTGCGCAGGCAGGCGCCGCGCAGGTCGGCGCGGCGCAGGGAGGCGTTGCGCAGGTCGGTGTCCTGCAGGTCGGCGCCGAACATGATCGCGTGGTCGAGCCGCGCGCCCTCCAGCTTACAGCCGGCCAGCACCGCGCCGGAGAAATCCGCGTCGCAGAGATTACGGCCGGTGAGGTCGAGGCCCGAAAGGTCGGCCCAGGCGAACACCGCCCGCGCGCCGCCCGGCTTGGAGCTCCACAACCGGTCGTGTCGGGCGCAGATCTGGTCGGCCTCGGCCTGGGAGATCCGGCGGGCGATATGGCTGGCTTCGGACATGAATCTCGACGGGTCTGAACGGGCGGACGGAATGGTTACCCGATCCTAGACACACAGGATTAACGCCGCATTTCCAACGTTTAGCCCGCGCCGCGCGGGCGGTAGGCGCTGTAGAGGGCGCTGGCTTCCCCCGCCAGGACGCCCAGGTCGACGGCGATCCCGGCCTCGCGCAGGCGCTCCACGCCGCGGCCGGCGGCCAGGACCGAGGCGTCCGTGCAGGCGATGGCGACGCGGGCGACGCCGGCGCGGACCAGCCGCTCGCCGCAGGAGACCGCGCCCGAGGACCGCTCGCCGCAGGGCTCGAGCGTGACGTAGGCGGTGGCGCCGCGGGTCACCTCGCCGGCCTGATCCAGCGCCTGCTCCTCGGCGTGCGGGCGCCCGCCGACCGCGGTCGCGCCCTCGCCCACCACCGCGCCGTCCTTGACGATCACGCAGCCCACCGAGGGATTGTCGCCGGTCAGGCCGAGGTTGCGGGCCGCGAGATAGATCGCGCGGCGCATCCAGAGATCGTCGTCGGAACGGCTCATGACGCCAACATGGGCGATCGGCGGGCCGGCGAGAAGGCGCGCCGCGACGACCGGCGTTCGGCGGCGCCACAAAATCGGCCACGCTCCGCCCAGGGATTGTCCCGCCGGGCCGGTAGGCTGCGAGCGTCGCGGCGGAGAACGCCGCGCGGACTTCGAACTGTCTTCAGATGGAGACCCCCTATGAAACCCCTTGGAAAACTACTGCTCGCCGCCACCGCGACGGTGGCCGTGGCCGGATTCGCCGGCCTGGCCGCCGCCGAGATCAAGAACGCCCACCTGCTGACCGTGCGCCTGCCGGACGGCTCGCTGGAGCACATCCAGTACACGGGCGACCAGCCGCCGAAGGTCAGCGTCGAGACGACGCCGGTGATGATGATCGCGCCGGTCGACATCGTCGGAGTGTCGCCGATCGCGCAGATGTTCGGCCCGGCCTCGCCCTTCGCTCAAATGCAGCGAATCTCCGCCGCCATGGACCGCCAGGCCGCCGCCATGTTGCAGCAGGTGGCAATGACCCCGATGTCGCCGATGGGCGCCCACGGCCCGATCCTGGTGGACCTGAACCGGCTGCCGCCCGGCGTGCAGGGCTTCTCGATGGTCTCCACCTCGTCCGGGAACGGCATGTGCATGCGCAGCGTCGAGTACCGGTCGATGGGGCCTGGCCAGGCGCCCAAGGTGCTGACGCGGACCTCCGGGAACTGCGGCCCGGCCGGCGCCGCCGCGGGCGCCCATGGCGCGGCCGCGACGACGGCCGAGCCGTTCGCCGGCTCACCGCCGGCGGCGGATGCGCCGCAACTGGTGCAGGCGGCCTACCACCACCGTTAACCGAGCGGCGGCAAAGCCTGGGCGCGGTCCGCGTCCAGGTAGCCCGCCGAGACCGGGACCAGAGCAGCGTCCAGCTCGATCCGCAGAGGATTGCCGGTGGGAATCTCGACGCCGACGATCGCTTCGCTCGAAAGGTCGAACAGCAGCTTGACGATGGCCCGTAGGGAATTGCCGTGCGCGGCGATCAGCAGGGTCTCGCCGGCCAGCAGGTGCGGGACGATCTCGGCTTCCCAATAGGGCTGCACCCGCAGCAGCGTGGTCTCCAGGCTCTCGGTGTCGGGCAGGACGGCGCCGGCGTAGCGGCGGTCCTTGGTGAAATCGAACTCGCCGCCCGGCGCCAGCGGCGGCGGCGGGATGTCGTAGGAGCGCCGCCAGATCTTCACCTGGTCGGCGCCGTGCCTGGCGGCGGTCTCCGTCTTGTTCAGGCCCGTGAGGCCGCCGTAGTGGCGCTCGTTCAGCCGCCAGTCCTTCACCTCCGGCACAAAGGTCTGTTTCGCCGCCGCCAGCGCCAGCCAGGAGGTGCGGATGGCGCGGGTGAGCACCGAGGTGAAGCAGCGGTCGATGGCGATCCCGGCCTGGGCGATCAGCTCGCCGCCCTTCGTCGCCTGGGCCTCGCCCTCGGCGGTCAGGTCGACGTCCACCCAGCCGGTGAAGCGGTCCTCCAGGTTCCACTGGCTCTGGCCATGACGCAGCAGGATCAGGGTGGGCAAGGCTCTTAAGCTCCAAGGCGACGGTCAGGGCCGCTTTCTATCGGCTGGGCGGCGGGACGCAAACGGCTTGCGAGGGATTGGTCCGGCGCGGGCGAAGCGGCTATAGAACCTCCATGCTCGACCGCCTCTACCTTCCCGCCCTGGTGCTGGCCGCGATCGCCGCGGTGGCGCTGGCCAGTGTCTGGCCGCAGGGCTACGGCGACCGCTCGCCGGCGCCCTTCGGTTTCGAGCCGATCCAGCGGACGCCGGCCATGCGCGCGGCGATGCAGCGCGAGGCGCAGGCCCAGCAGCGGCGGCTGACCCAGCAGCGCGCCACCGTGCACCTGCAATCGCAGGACCTGCAGACGCCGTGAAACCTCAGCCTTTCGACGCCATCGCCGTGGGGCGCCGGGTGCTGGGCGCCGAGGCCCAGGCGCTCAGCCAGATGGCCGCCGAGCTGGACGACGCCTTCGTCCGCGCCGTCGAAACCCTGTTCGACGCCCAGAACGCGGAGAAGGCCGGCCGCATCGTGCTGACCGGCATCGGCAAGTCGGGGCATGTGGCGCGCAAGATCGCCGCCACGCTCGCCTCCACCGGCTCGGTCGCCATGTTCGTGCACGCCACCGAGGCCAGCCACGGGGACCTGGGCATGATCGGCTCGGGCGACGTGATCCTGGCGCTTTCCAAGACCGGCGAGACCCGCGAGTTGGCCGACGTCATCGCCTACGCGGTGCGGTTTTCAATCCCGCTGATCGCCATCACCGCGGTGGCCGACAGCGCGCTGGGCCGCGCCGCCGACATCGTGCTGCGGATTCCCGACGCGCCGGAGGCGGCTGACGAGCTGAACGCGCCGACCACGTCCACGACCCTGCAGCTGGCGCTCGGCGACGCGCTGGCGGTGGCCTTGTTGCAGCGGCGCGGTTTTAGGCCGCAGGACTTCCGGGTCTTCCATCCGGGCGGCAAGCTCGGCGCGATGCTGCGGACGGTCGGCGATCTGATGCATGGTTTCGGCGAATTACCGCTGGTTGGCACCGATACGCCGATGCAGGACGCCCTTCTGGTGATGACCGAAAAGCGCTGGGGCATCGTGGGCGTGACCGATGCGGAAGGCCGCCTGACCGGGGCGATCACCGACGGCGACCTGCGCCGCCACATCGACGGCCTGATGGGCCACACCGCCGGCCAGGTGATGACCCCGGGGCCCAAGAAGACCGTACCCCCGAGCATGCTGGCGTCCGAGGCGCTGGCGCTGATGAGCGACCCGCCGCCGGCCGTCACCGTCCTCTTCGTGGTCGACGCGGGCAAGCCGGTGGGCATCCTGCACATTCACGACCTGCTGCGCGCCGGGGTGATGTAGACCCCGACGCGGCCCGTACATATTCGCCAAGGATCGGCGCCCTAAGTCTCGCGTTCGTCTGACGCCCAGACACGTCGCCCAGAAGCTTTCCGGAGTCCCGATGCTGCCCGCCCCCCGCGCCGACCTCGTTGCCAACACCTACGATTTCGAGAACCAGCCGCTGGTGAAGGCCACGGGGTTCCGCGAATACGACGCGCGTTGGCTGTTCGGCCCGGAAATCAACCTCCTGGGCGTGCAAGCGCTCGGCCTGGGGCTGGGGACCTACATCCACGAACTCGGCCAGAAGCGCATCGTGGTCGGCCACGACTACCGGAGCTATTCGCTCAGCATCAAGCAGGCGCTGACCATCGGGCTGGTGGCCGCCGGCTGCGAGGTGATCGACATCGGGCTGGCCACCTCGCCCATGGCCTATTTCGCCCAGTTCGACATCGACGCGCCCTGCGTGGCCATGGTCACCGCCAGCCACAATGAGAACGGCTGGACCGGGGTGAAGATGGGCGCGCAACGCCCGCTGACCTTCGGCCCCGACGAGATGGGTCGGCTGAAGGAGATCGTGCTGTCGGGGACCTGGAAACAGCGGCCGGACGGCAGCCTGGCCCATGTGGACGGGGTGGCTGAGCGCTACATCGCCGACGCCGCCAGCCGCGCGTCGATCAAACGTCCGCTGACCGTGGTCTGCGCCTGCGGCAACGGCACGGCCGGGGCCTTCGCGCCGGAGGCCCTGCGCCGCATGGGCGTCGGGACCGTGATCGAGATGGACTGCCAGCTCGATTGGACCTTCCCCAAGTACAATCCCAACCCGGAAGACAGCGTCATGCTGCACGCCATGGCCGAGCAGGTGAAGCACTATGGCGCGGACCTGGCGCTGGGCTTCGACGGCGACGGCGACCGCTGCGGGGTGGTGGACGACGAGGGCGAGGAGATCTTCGCCGACAAGATCGGCCTGATGCTGGCCCGCGACCTGTCGGCCCTGCACAAGGAGGCCACCTTCGTGGTCGACGTGAAGTCCACCGGCCTGTTCGCCACCGACGAGCTCCTGAAGAAGAATGGCGCCAAGACCGTCTACTGGAAGACCGGCCACAGCTACATCAAGCGCAAGACCGCCGAGCTGGGCGCGCTGGCCGGCTTCGAGAAGTCCGGCCACTTCTTCTTCAACCCGCCGATCGGGCGCGGCTATGACGACGGCATCGTGGCCGCCGCGGCGATCCTTTCCATGCTGGACCGCAACCCCGGCAAGGCACTCTCCGACCTCAAGAAGGCCCTGCCGGTGGCCTACACCTCGCTGACCATGAGCCCGCACGTGGCCGATGAGGTGAAGTACGGCCTGGTCGACGGCGTGGTCGCCGAATACACCGCCCTGCGCGACGCCGGCGGGACGATCCTGGGGCGCAAGATCGCCGAGCTGATCACCGTCAACGGGGTGCGCGTGGCGCTGGAGGACGGCTCCTGGGTGCTGGTCCGCGCATCCTCCAACAAGCCGGAGATCGTGGTGGTGGTGGAGTCGACCCAGAGCGAGGACGACATGCGCCGCCTGTTCCGCGAGGAGGTGAAGCCCAGGCTCGCCAAACGCCCCGAGGTCGGCGCCTACAACCAGGAAATCTGAGCCCCAAACGACTTGAGGCCGGACACCTCGCGGCGCCCGGCCCCAATCCCGTTCTTCAGGTTCGGCCGTCCGGCCAGACTCAGCCCTTGCCGAGTTCCACCGGCACGAAGGTGTGCACGCCGCCACGGGCGACGAACAGCAGCACCGACTTCTTGCCGGCCTTCTTCGCGTCGGCGACCACCGTGCTGAGGTCGCTGGGCGAGTGGGTCACCCGATCGTTGGCGCGCAGGATCACGTCGCCGGGATGCAGGCCCTTCTGGGCGGCGTCGGAACTGGCGTCGACGCCGGCGACGCGGACGCCGTCGCCCTTCGCATCCGGGGCGATCTGCAGGCCAAGCGCACCGACCGTGCGGCCGTCCTGACCTTCGCCGCCGCTGGGCGAGGTTTGGTCGTTGGACGCCAGGGCGTCCTCGGATGGACGCATGCCCGACTTGACGGTGATCTCGCGCATCTGACCGTCGCGGCGCACGTCCAGCCGGATCGGCTGACCGGCCCGGGCCAATGCCACCGCCCGGGTGAGGTCGGTGGCGCTGGTGATCGGTTGATTGTTGACCCTCAGCACGATGTCGCCGGGCTGGACGCCGGCCGCCGCGGCCGGACCGCCCGCGGTGACGTCGGCCACCAAGGCGCCCTTGCCCTTCATGCCCAGGCTGTCGGCGATTTCCGGCGTCACGTCCTGCACCGACGCGCCGATGAAGCCGCGGGTCACCTTGCCGGTGGAGATCAACTGCTTGGAGACCGAGGCCACCACGTCGGCGGGGATGTCGAAGCCGATGCCCACCGAGCCGCCCGAGGGCGTGTAGATGGCGGTGTTGACGCCGACCACGCGGCCGGCCAGGTCGAAGGTCGGGCCGCCGGAGTTGCCGCTGTTGATCGGCGCGTCGATCTGCATGAAGTCGACGTAGTTGGAGCCGGAGACGTTCTTGCGGCCCAGCGCCGAGACGATGCCGGCCGTAGCCGTGCCGCCCAGGTTGAAGGGGTTGCCGACCGCCACCACCCAGTCGCCGACCCGCGGCTTGGCGCTGTCCTCGAAGCTGACGAACGGCAGGTTGCCGGCGTCGACCTTCAGCACCGCCACGTCGGTGGCCGGGTCACGGCCGACAATATGGGCCTTGAAGGTGCGGTCGTCAGCGGTGTGGACGGTGATCTTGTCGGCGTTTTCGACCACGTGGTTGTTGGTCACCAGATAGCCGTCGGACGAGATGAAGAAGCCGGAGCCCGCGCCGCGGATCGGGCGCGGCTGCGTCTGGGCTGGGCCCTGCTGGAAGAACCGGCGGAACTCGGGCGGCAGGCCATCGGGGAGCTGGGAGCCATCGCCGCCTTCGCCACCCTCGAAGCCGTCGACGATGCGGCGGGGGCCGGCCTTGCCTTCGATCTCGATGGAGACCACCGCCGGCGCGACGCGCTGCACGAGGTCGGCGAAGGAGGGCGCCGAGGCGACGGGCGCCGGATGCGCGTTCACCGCCCCATCAGGACCGGCGGCCGCATGGACGGTGTAACCGGCGGCGCCGGCCAGGCCGAGCGCGGCCGCGGCCACGCCGAATTTCACGATCGATCTGTTGCTTTGCA
>DATAUR010000094.1:0-9520 GCA_036268175.1 Phenylobacterium sp.
GTCCAGGCCGCCCGGCTTGCAGGCGTGCGGCTTGGCGGTGGCGCCGGCGCGGGCCTCGAGGATGGCGGGGCTGGGCTTGGGCTGGACGCGCGGCGTCAGGCAACCGCTGAGCGGGATGGCCAGGGCCAGGCTGGCGGCGAGGGCGGGGACGAAGGTGCGAACCGGCATGCGCCGCAGCTACCACCCTGTCCGCGGGGCGCCTAGCCGGGGTGGCTTCGCGTCTCGACATGACGGCGCTCTCCTGGGCATCCTCGACCCCACGCCATGACGCAGACCTATGCCCAGATCGCCCTTGAGCTCGGCGCCGCCTGGATCGCCGGCGGGCTGATCGGCGCGGAGCGCAGCTATCACGGCCGCGCCGCGGGCTTCCGCACCCACGCCCTGGTGGCGCTGGCCGCCGCGGCCGCCATGCTGGTCACCCGCGCGCCGCAGATGGCCCAGGGCGTGGTGACCGGCATCGGCTTCCTGGGCGCGGGCGTGATCTTCAAGGAGGGCGTCAACGTCCAGGGCCTGACCACGGCGGCCTCGGTGTGGGCGATCGCCGCGGTGGGCCTGCTGTTCGGGGTCGGCGAGTTCGCCGCCGGCGCCATGGCGACGGGCGGGGTGCTGGCGACGCTGGTGGCCCTGCGCTGGATCGAGGACGCCATCCCCTCGCAGGTCTACGCCTGGGCGGTGCTGCGCTTCCGGGCCGAGGCCGCGCCCGACCACGTCGAGGTCCGCGCGCTGCTCGCCGGCTTTGGCGTCAGCCTGCGCGACGTCAGCTATGCGCTGAGCCAGGACGGGGCGGCGATGGCGTTCAGCGGCAACATCGTCGCGCGCTCGGACCGCGCCTTCGACGAACTGGCCGGCCATCTGCGCGCGCACCAGGGCGTGACCGGGTTCGAACTGTCGCGGATCAGCAAATAGGCGCCAGCCCATGAAGATCGACCTCCTCTCGCCCAAGAGCTTCGCCGCCGGCCAGCCGCACGACCAGTACCGTTGGCTGCGCGAGAACGCCCCGGTCCGCTGGCATGAGGAGCCGGGCGAGGGCGCGGGCTTCTGGGCGGTGACCCGCCACGCCGACGTCTGGGAAGTGGACCGCGATTTCCAGAACTATTCGTCGGGGCCGACCATCCTGATCCCCGATCCGCCGCCCGGCGAAGGGCAGGGCTTTGGGCCCTACAAGATGATGCTGATGATGGATCCGCCGGAGCACACGGCGTTCCGCAAGCTGATCCGCCAGGAGTTCACCCTGCCGGCCGCGCGCCTGCGGGAGGAACGCATCCAGGCGCTGGCCAGGCAGATCGTCGACGCTGTGATCGAGGAGGGAGAATGCGATTTCGTGGGCGACGTGGCGGGCGAGATGCCGTCCTTCGTGATCGCCGAGCTGATGGGCCTGCCGCTGTCGGACGGGCGCGAGCTCTATAAGCTGACCGAGATCATCCACACCGCGCCGGAAGCCCTGCCGCCGGGCGCCGGCGGCGTCGCGGTGATGAAGATGTTCGAATACGGCTCGGGCGTCATCGCCGAGAAGCGGGCGCGGCCGGGCGACGACCTGGCGTCCAAGCTGCTGGCCTGCGAGGTCGACGGCCGCCGGCTGGAGGACATGGAGTTCCTGCTGTTCTTCCTCTTGCTGGTGGACGCCGGCGGCGACACCACTCGCAACCTGCTCTCCGGCGGCCTGCTGGCGCTGATGGAGCACCCCGACCAGTTCGCCTGGCTGATGGCCGACCTGCCGGCGCGCCTGCCCTCGGCGCGGGAGGAGCTGCTGCGCTGGACGAGCCCGGTGATCTACATGCGCCGCACCGCCCGCCACGACGTGGACCTCGCCGGCCAGCAGATCCGCGAGGGCGACAAGGTGGTCATGTACTTCGGCGCCGCCAACCGCGACCCGGCCGCCTTCGACCGCCCCGAGACCCTCGACCTCGCCCGCGAGCCCAATCCGCACATCGCCTTTGGCACGGGGCCGCACGGGTGCCTGGGCCAGCACATCGCGCGCATCGAGATTGACGCCATGCTGCGCGAGGTCCTGACCCGCATGACCGGCTTCGAACTGGCCGGGTCGCCGGAATGGCTCCCCTCCAACTTCATCTCCGGCCCCAAGACCATGCCGCTGAAATTCCGGGCGGCCTGACCCGCTACCAGTTCAGATCGGCCAGCAGGCCGGCGTAAACCTCGATCCCGTCCCATAGGTTGCCGAGCCGCAGGTTCTCGTTCCGGGCGTGCTGGTTGTCGTCGTAGTTGGCGATGGAGACCCCGACCATCGGCGCCTTCATCTGACCCACGATATCGGCCATGCCGGAACTGGCCCCGGAGAACGGCAGCTTCAGCACCGGATAGCCCACCGTGCGCGAGATCGAGGCGGCGACCGCCCTGGCCGCCGGGCCGTCCATGGGCGACTCCGTGGCGATGGAGGAACCTTCGTCCCAGTTGATCCGCACGATCTTTGGATGCGCCAGCCGCGTCGCCAGGTCCGGCGTGTCGCGCACGATGAACCAGCCGAGCTTGGTCAGATAGGCCTCGGTGAGCTGATGCACCCGCTCCGGCGTCTCGCCCGGCGCCAGGCGGAAATCGAAGGAGGCGTCGCCCTCGGTGGCGATGGCGTTGGCGGCGTTGGGGCCCTCGTCGCCGGCGTGGATGGCGCGGACGTTCAGGGTCACGGTCATGTAACCGTCCGCCAGCCTGGGAGGTCCGACATTGCGGCCCAGACCCATGGCCTTCTTCAGCCCGGTCTCCACGTCGGGCAGCGCGGCCAGCGCGGCCTTGTCCGCGGCCGAGACCGGGGCGATGTCGTCATAGATGCCGGGGATCAGCACATGGCCATCGTCGGCCCGCAGGCTGGTCACCAGGGTCGCGATCATCACGGTCGGCGAAGGCGCCCAGGAGCCATAGTGGCCGTCGTGCAGGGGCTTCAACGGCCCATAGACCGTGGCCTTGAAGCCGGTGATCCCACGGTTGCCGAAGTTGATCTCCTGCTTGCCCGACTGGTGCATGGGGCCATCGCCCATGATCAACAGGTCGCCGCGCACCGTCTCCAGGTTCTTGGCCACCAGCTTGGCGAAGTGCGGCGAGCCTTGCTCCTCCTCGCCCTCGTAGAGCAGCTTGATGTTGACGCTGGGCTTGATGCCGGCCGCCTTCAGCGCGTCGAAGGCGGAGATCAGCGCCTGGATCGAGCCCTTGTCGTCCCCGGCCGAGCGGGCGAACAGCCGCCAGTCGGGGTCCAGCCTGGCGGCGCCCTGCCAGTCGACGGGCTTGGCCTCGGGCAGAGCCGTGCGCATGGAAGGCTCGAACGGCGGCGAGATCCAGCCCTTCTGGCCAACCGGCTGGCCGTCGTAGTGGGCGTAGAAGGTCACCGTCCGCGTCGCGCCCGGAACCTTCAGCTCGGCGAACACCGAGGGCGGCGTGCCAGGATCGGCGGTCAGCAGCTTGGTGGTGAAGCCGCGCTTTTCCAAGAGGCCCTGGATGTAGGCGGCGTTCCTCTCCACGTCCGGCACGGTGGTCGCCACATTGGGCATGGAGAGCAGGGCCACGAAGTCGGTCAGGATCTGCTTCTCATGCGCCTGGCGCCAGGCATGGACCTGGGCCTTGGGTGAGGCGGCCTGGCTTGCATCCGAAACGCTCATCGCCAGGACCGCGGAAGCCGCCAGAGTCAGCACTCGAAACCGCATGATCGATCTTCCCCGCGCCCGAAGGCCAAAGACTAAGGCCTGAAGCTCACGCCGCCAAAGATTCGCTGCGCTGTTTTTGGGCGGTGGAGCGCCGGCGCCCTTCTCTCCGCCGTCGGGGCTCGCAGGGCTGCGCGGTCCGTGGCAGAAGGCGTCCGGCAAGAGAGGCCTGATGATCCGAGCTCTGATCGCCGCCGCGATGCTGTTGGGGACAGCACACGCCACCATCGCCGCCGATGGCCTTCCGCGCTCCGCCGATGGCCACGCCGACCTCTCCGGCGTCTGGACCAACGCGTCGGTCACCCATCTCACCCGGCCTGCGGGCGAGACCAAGCTGGTGGTGAGCGCCGCCGAGGCCCAGGCGATCGCCAAGGCCGCGCCGCAGGTGCAGCGCCAGGAGCGCGACGCCGCGCCCGCCGACCCTGAGGCCGGCGCGCCACGCGTCGGCGACCCCGGCGGCTACAATGCCTTCTGGCTCGATCCCGGCAGCACGGTGGGCCAGGTGAAGGGGCAGTACCGCACCTCCTGGATCGTCGATCCGACCGATGGCCAGTTGCCGTTCTCGGCCCAGGGCAGGGCGCTGGTGGCCAAGGCCGCCGCCTATTCCCGCGCCGCCGACCGGCCGGACAATCCGGAGGCCTTCGAGCCCTGGGACCGCTGCATCATCTCCAGCCGCGGCTCCGGCGGGCCGGGCATGCTCAACAACATCTACAACTCCAACTACCAGATCGTGCAAACGCGGACCTACGTCGCCATCGAGGTGGAGATGATCCACGACGTGCGCGGCGTGCCGGTGTTTCCCACCAAGGCCGCCGCCCAGGCCGCCCACGGCCCGGCCGCCTTGCACCCGTGGCTTGGCGACTCCACCGGCTGGTGGGAGGGCGACACCTTCGTGATCGAGACAGTGCACGTGAACGCCGAACAGGGCCGCGCCGGGCCGATCTTCCTCACCCCCCAGGGCCGGGTCACCGAGCGCCTGACGCGGGTCTCGCCCAGCCAGATCTTCTACAGTTTCCAGGTGGAGGACCCCACCTACTACAGCCGGCCCTGGACAGCGGAGATGAGCCTCAGCGCCGGCCCCTCGCGGCTCTACGAATACGCCTGCCACGAGGGCAACTACGCGCTCCCCGACATCCTGAGCGGCATGCGCGCCGGCGAAGCCGCGGCCCGCAAATCCAAGGTCGGCGGGGGCTAGGCCGGTAGGACCAGGCCGGCCCGCGCGTTCCTCCGCGCACGTCTCGTTTGCTTGACAGGCCGAGCCGGCCGCGAGCTTGATGAACGGTGTTCGATCGGGGGAACGGGCCATGGCTGACGGGCAGGCGCGGACCGAAGCCGCCGTGGGCGGGCCGCCGGCCAGCGTCCCGGGCGAAGCCTCCCGCCACGGCTTTGGGCCCGACGCCGTGCAACTGCTGCGCACCACCCAGGCGATCCAGTACCAGCTGAGCCAGATGGCCGACCAGAAGGCCAACATGGTGCTGGCCATCACCTTCGTGATCTTCTCGCTGTCGCTGGGTCAGGCGAAGGGCGGGGCCGCGCCGCCGGCGCCGCTGTTGATCATGGCCGCGGCCGCCTTCGTGGCGGCGACGCTGGCGGTGATGGCGGTGCTTCCCTCGGTCAAGGCGGTCCCGCTCAGCCCCACAGGGCCGGCCAACATCCTGTTCTTCGGGGCCTTCAGCCAGCTCTCCGAGGACGCCTTCATCGAGAAACTGCTAGCCAGCCTCAGTGACAATCGCTCGGTCTTCGAGACCTTCGCCCGCGACATCTATCAGAACGGCCACGTGCTGGCGGTGAAGAAGTACCGCCTCTTGGGCTACGCCTACCGGGTGCTGCTGGTCGGCCTGTTCCTCAGCGCGGCGGCCTTCGTGCTCCCTTATCTGACGCGCGCCTAAGTCGCCTAGGCAACCGAAGGCCGCGACGTTCGTTTCCCTCCCGCAGCATTGCGTGTCTGTCGGCGCGCCCGCGGGAGAATGCCTCGATGAAATCTCTTGTCGCGGTGGCGCTCAGCGCCACGGCCTTGTCGTTCGTTGCGCCGGCCGTGACCCCAGCCCTGGCCCAGGGCGCCCCGCCGTCCGTCGCCTCGGCGCCGGCGTTCGCCGTCGGTCCCTGGTCGCTGGAGCGCCGCGAGGGCTGGATGCGCGACCGGATCATCCGCGCCCGCGCCGACGGTTCGCTGACCCCGCACGACGCGGACCGCGCGCAACATGGCCTCGACGACGTCATGGCGATGCAGGCCCGCTTCGTGCGTCAGGCCGGCGGCCGGCTGCGCGACAGCGACCGCCGGACGCTGGAAGACCGGCTGGACCAATTGAGCGACAGCGTGAAGTGGGCGCACCGCGAAGACGCCCCGCCCTGGCGGCGCTAGACGCCCAAGGAGCCCGACGCGCCCGGCCCGCCAGTGTCGGCTGGCCGGTAGACAAGTCCTGAACGCCGCGCTTAGCTCCCCTGCGGCCCGTACGGCCGGGGGGAGACGAGTGATGAGGACGCGACGCCTTGCCGCCGCGCTGGCCGGGTTGCTGGTCCTGGCGGGATGCTCGGGAACCAAGTCCGTGGCCTTCTACAAGGCCCACCCCGGCTGGCGCGCCCGCGTCGCCGACAAATGCGTGGCGCAGGGCTCCCGCAGCCAAGATTGCCGCAACGCCGTCCAGGCTTCGTTCGAGGAACTGCACATCCCCGCCCACGACGGCGTCGCCGATGTCTCAGCTCCAGCGACACCGCAAACCCCCGCCGCGCCCACGCCGCCCTAGAGTCCGCGACGGCGGAGGTCCGAGCTGATTTCCGGCGATGGTCGGTCAAACGCTGTCATTGCAAACACATCGCCAAGTTCCCATTCCGTTCCGGCCCGACTCCGCGTTAGTCTCCGCGCCGTGACTCTCCCGCCAACCGTCCTCGATCTCGCACCGGCGCTCGTCGTGCTGCCGGGCCCCCGAGCCGCCGTGGCCGACGCCACCGGGCCGCAGGCGCTGCGCGCGCCAGACGCTCGCGACCTGTTCGAGCAGTGGCCGGTCTTGGTGGCGCATGCGGCGATGACGGCGCGGCGGCTGGCGGTGGCCGTACCGGCGCGGTCCAACCGGGTGTTCGATGCGCTGGAGCTGTTCGCCTTCGTGCGGCCGGGCCGGTTCTGCGCGCCGTCGGCGGCGGGGCTGGCGCAGGCCCTGGGGCTGGCGGAGCCGCGCGGCGCGGAGGCGCAGGCGGTGGCCCTGCGCGAGGTCTGCGGCCTGTTGCTGGCCGAACTGGCCGCCGAACCGCAGCCTTCGCGGGAAGAGGCCCTGGCGGTGGCCGAGACGCTGGCGCGGGGCGGCTGGCCGTGGGGCTCGGCGGTGCTGGGCGCCCTGCGGTCGGCGCCGGTGGGAAACATGTTCCGCACCTCCGGCCTCGACGTCTGGGCGCGGCTGCCGGAGTGGGAGGGCGAGGCGGCGCCCGGCGAGGCGGGAAGCAAGCCCGTGGCGCCGGAGGCCGCGGCGGCCAGGCTCTCGGAACTGCTGGCGCGCTCGGGGCTGGACGAGGCCAGGCCCGCCCAGGCGGACTATGCGACACAGGCCGCCTTCGCCTTCGCGCCGCGCGAGCGGGAGGGCGAGCCCCGGATGATGCTGGCCGAGGCCGGCACCGGCATCGGCAAGACCTTGGCCTATCTGGCGCCGGCGTCCCTATGGGCCGAGGCCAACGGGCCGTCGGTGTGGATCTCCACCTACACCCGCGCCCTGCAGCGCCAGATCGAGCGGGAGAGCCACGCGGTCTATCCGGACCCCAAGGTGCGGGCCAAGAAGGCGGTGGTGCGCAAGGGGCGCGAGAACTACCTCTGCCTGCTGAACTTCCAGGAGGCGGTGAACGCCGCCCAGCTCGGCGGTGGGGACCTGGTGGGCATGGCGCTCGCGTCGCGCTGGGCGCGGGCCTCGCGCGACGGGGACATGACCGGCGGCGACTTCCCGGCCTGGCTGCCGACGCTGTTCTCCGTGTCGCCGGCCGCCCAGGCGAGCCCCGCCAACCTGGTGGACCGGCGCGGTGAGTGCATCCACGCCGGCTGCCAGCACTACCGCACCTGTTTCGTGGAGAAGGCGATCCGGGGCTCCCGGCGGGCGGACATCGTGATCGCCAACCACGCGCTGGTGCTGACCCAGGCGGCCTTCGATGGCGCCCGCGCCGCGCGGGGCAGCAAGGCCGACGGGGAAACCACCCAGCTCAAGCGCATCGTCTTCGACGAGGGCCACCACCTGTTCGACGCCGCGGACTCGGCCTTCGCCGCGGCGCTCTCCGGCGCCGAGGCCGCGGAGCTGCGCCGCTGGATTCGCGGGCCCGAGGGACGCGGCCGGCGCGGGCGCGGGCTGGAAGCGCGGCTGATGGAGGTGTTGGGCGACCACGAGGAGGCGAAAGAAGCGCTGATCGCGGCGACCCATGCCGCCGCCGCCCTGCCCGGCGAGGGCTGGTCGGGCCGCATCGCCCCGCCCAACGGAGAGGTGAACCCGCTGGGGGCGGTGGAGCATTTCCTGGTGGCGGTGCTGGAGCAACTGCGGGCGCGAGCAGCGCCCAGCGAGGTCGGGATGGAGTGCGCCGCGCGCCCGGCGCTGGACCTGGTGCGGGAGACCGCCCGCGCGGCGGCGGAAGCGCTGGCCAAGGTCGAGGCGCCGCTGGTGGCGCTCGCCCGGCAGTTGGAGGACGTGCTCGACGCCGAGGCCGCGACGCTGACGACGGCGGACCGGGCGCGCATCGAAGGCGCGCTTCGAGGCCTCGATCGCCGCGCGCGGATGACGCTGCCGGCCTGGCGCTCGATGCTGCGGGCCATCGACGAGGACGCCGAGGACGACCCGGACTTCGTGGACTGGTTCGACGCCAACTTCATGTTCGGGCGCGTGGTGGACGCCGCTTGCCGCCGCCATTGGGTCGATCCGACCGAGCCGCTCACCAACGCGGTGATCGCCCCGGCGCACGGGGTGCTGGTGACCTCCGCGACGCTGGCCGACCCGACGCTGGACGATCCCTTCGCGCTGGCGGAGATGCGCACCGGCGCCGCCCGCCTTCCTGACCGGCCCAAGACCCTGAAGCTCGCCTCGCCCTTCGACTACGCCAACCAGGCGCGCTGTTTCGTGGTCACCGACGTGGGCAAGGACGACCCCCGCCAGGTGGCCGCCGCCATGCGCGAACTGTTCCTGGCGGCCGGCGGCGGAGGCCTGGGCCTGTTCACCGCCATCCGACGCCTGAAGGCCGTGCACGAGAAGATCGCCGCGCCCTTGGCCGACAAGGGCATCGCGCTCTACGCCCAGCACGTGGACGGCGAGGTGGGCTCGCTGGTGGACATCTTCCGCGCCGAGGAGGACGCCTGCCTACTGGGCACCGACGCGGTGCGCGACGGGGTGGACGTGCCGGGGCGGAGCTTGCGCCTGCTGGTCTTCGACCGGGCGCCATGGCCTAGGCCCGACATCCTGCACAAGGCCCGGCGCGCCCGCTTCGGCGGCAAGGGCTACGACGACTCGGTGGCCCGCGGCCGGATATCCCAGGCGTTCGGGCGATTGATCCGGCGGGCGGACGACAAGGGCTGTTTCGTGATGCTGGACCCGGCTTCGCCCACCCGTCTGTTCAGCGGTCTCCCCGAAGGCGTGCAATTGCAACGCGTCGGCCTCGTCGAGGCCATCGAGGGCGTGGCGGCGTTCCTGGGGAAGTAGGTCCTACGCCCAACCCGCCGCCTTGCCGCCGGTGAGGGCGGCTTCGAGGCTGGCGATGATCTTGCCCCAGCCTTCCTTCGACCGGTCCGCCCATTCGGCGGGGACGTCGGTCTGGGTGAGGGTGAGGTCGCAGCCGGCGGCGGTGGGGGCGATCTCCACCCGCACCGTCGTGAAGTCGGGGTTGAACTGTGGGACGCCGAAGGTGAAGGCCAGGCGCCTGGG
>DATAUR010000095.1:0-10618 GCA_036268175.1 Phenylobacterium sp.
CAGGAGGCCGCCCGCACCTCCATCATGACCCAGATCAGAGATACAAGGTGGCTCGCGGCGTCGCCGCGAGACGGAGGGGGTTTCAGCCGCTGAGTCCGCGACAGCCGAAATCCCGGGTGCTGGAGATGTAACCCCCTCAGTCTGTCTGCGCAGACAGCTCCCCTTGAAGGGCAGACAGCTCCCCTTGAAGGGGAGCATCTGGCGTTCCGCTAATCCCCCAGCTTCGTCCGTTCCCGCCACTCGGCGTGGGTGAGGCGTTCCACGTCGGCCTCGCCGAACAGTTCCATGCGGCCGTTGCGGAAGACCGTGGTCCTGCCGATGGTCGGCATGTCGGCGATCTCGATGGGATCGCGGCGGCCGGCGGTCAGGTAGACGAGGTCGCCCGGCCCCTTGGACTTCAGGGAATGGACCACGCCGTCGATGGGAAAGCCCACGAAGTCGCCGGGTCCCACCGCATGGCCGATCCCGTCCAGCACCATCTCGCCCGCGCCCTCCAGGATGAAGACGAACTCCTCCGACACGGTGTGGGCGTGCGGGATGAAGCTCTCCTTGCCCGGCGGGATGCGGATCAGGTGCGCGCCGATCTGGCTCATCCCCGCGGGGTCGCCCAGCGGGACCATCTGCATGTCCGACGCGGGATTGAACGGATGGCGGCCGCGCCAGACCTGCGACCAGTCGAGACCGCCGGTGCGGACGATGTGCTTCGGGTCGGCCATGGGCCGACCCTAGGCGTCGTCGTCGGCGTATTTGCGGCGGCTGGAGCGGGACGCCTGGCTGCGCTCCTCGCGGTCCTTCTGCTTTTCCCAGTAGGCCATGCCGTCGTCCGGCTTGAACATGGTGCGCGGCGCGCCCTCCTTGCTGGCCACGGCGAACACGTTGTCCCTCGGGTCATAGTAGAGGATGTCGCCGTTCTTGCGGGTCAGCGTGAGCGTGCCCTTGGGCGGATGGCCCACGAAGGCGTGCGCCTTCTTGACGAACTGATCGACCGTCTTGGCGTCGAAGGTCTGGCCGTCCCGCTCGAACTGCCGCTCCGCCCCTTCTTCGGCGGAGAACCGCTTGCTGGACGCCCAGACGGGCTTGCCGTCGTCGGCCTTGGCGACCTCGTCCTTGCGGTGATCGACCTGGGGCGCATTGCCGTAGCCACCACCGCCGCTGTTTCCAGAACTGTAGGACCGCTGCGGCGCGCTGGCCGAAGCGGTCTCGGTCGCCGAGCCGTTCTTGGCCACCGCCGAGGGGCCATTGTCGCAGGCGCCCAGCAGCGCCAGCGCCGAAATTCCCAGCGCCATCGACAGCGCCGTCCTCAACCCAGCCATCCCGTTTTCTCCTGACAACAGCAGAGGTTCGGAACAAAGAAAGAACAACTTGCAACAGTTGTCGAGTCTCAATTTGCGGGATGGCTACGAAAGCCCTATCTGTCCGCCGTCTGGCGCATGTCGATCAGGGGCCGAAAGCCTTGGACCAAAAGCGGATTCTCCTGATCGTCGGCGGCGGCGTCGCGGCCTACAAATCCCTCGAGCTGACGCGCCTGCTGCGCAAGGCCGGGATCGCCGTGCGGCCGATCCTCACCAAGGCCGGCGCGGAGTTCGTGACGCCGCTGTCGCTGTCGGCGCTGGCCGAGGACAAGGTCTATTCCGAGCTGTTCTCGCTGACCGATGAAGCCGAGATGGGGCATATCGAGCTGTCGCGCTCCGCCGACCTGGTGGTGGTGGCGCCGGCCACCGCCGACCTGATGGCCAAGGCCGCGAACGGCCACGCCAACGACCTGGCCTCCACCACCCTGCTCGCCACCGACAAGCCGGTGCTGATGGCGCCGGCCATGAACGTGCGCATGTGGCTGCACGCCGCGACCCAGCGGAACTTGGCGACCCTGAAGGCCGATGGCGTCAGCTTCGTAGGCCCCGACGAGGGCGCCATGGCCTGCGGCGAATTCGGTCCGGGCCGCATGGCCGAGCCGGCGGAGATCTTCCAGGCGATCCTGGCCGCCCTTGGCAGCGGCGGACGGCCCCTGGCCGGCAAGCGGGCCATCGTCACCGCCGGGCCGACCGTCGAGGCGATCGATCCGGTGCGGATGCTCACCAACCGCTCCTCCGGCAAACAGGGCTACGCCATCGCCGCCGCCATGGCCGCGCTGGGCGCCGAAGTGACCCTGGTCAGCGGCCCGACGGCGCTTGCAGCGCCGCTCGGCGTCACGCGGGTCGCGGTGGAGAGCGCGCGCGACATGCTGGTGGCCTGCGAGGCGGCGCTCCCCGCCGACATCGCCGTCTGCGTCGCCGCCGTGGCCGACTGGCGGCCCGCCGAGGCCGGGGCGACCAAGATCAAGAAGGACGCCGGCGCGCCGGACGCGCTCGCCCTGGTGGAAAACCCCGACATCCTGGCGACCCTGTCGAAGGGTGCGCGCCGGCCCAGGCTGGTGATCGGTTTCGCGGCGGAGACCAACGACCTGGAGGCCCACGCCAAGGCCAAGCTCGCCAAGAAGGGCTGCGACTGGATCGTCGCCAACGATGTCAGCGTGGCCGGGACCATGGGCGGCGACGACAACGCCATCGCCCTCGTCACCGGGGCCGGAATCGAGCGATGGGAGCGGATGGCCAAGGGCGAGGTCGCCCGTAAGCTGGCCGCGCGTATCGCTCAGGAGTTTTTGTGAACCCCACCGTCCCGATCACCCGCCTGCCGCATGGCGAGGGCCTGCCGCTGCCGGCCTACGAGACGGCCCAGGCCGCTGGCATGGACCTGCGCGCCGCAGTCCCGGAGGACGAGCCCCTGGTGTTGAAGCCCGGCTCGCGCTTTCCGGTGCCCACCGGCCTCGCCTTTGCCCTGCCGCCCGGCTTCGAGGGCCAAGTGCGGCCGCGCTCTGGCCTGGCGTTCAAGCACGGCGTCACCTGCCTGAATTCCCCCGGCACCGTCGACGCCGACTATCGCGGCGAGGTGAAGGTGATCCTGATCAACCTGGGCGAAGAGGACTTCACCATCCGCCGGGGCGAACGGATCGCCCAGCTGATCGTCGCCCCGGTCGTCCAGGCCGTCTGGACCGAGGTCGAGAGCCTGGACGAGACCGTTCGCGGGGCCGGCGGCTTCGGATCCACCGGGCGCTGACCGGATGAACGAGACGCCCAGCGAGCGGAAACGGCGCCTCAGGTTCCTGACGGTGGCCGAGCTGGTCGGCATCGCCGCCCTGGCCATCGCGGCGTTGGGCTACTGGGACAGCCATCGCGAACGCACGCTCACCGAACGCGAGCGGACCGCCGAGGAGAGGGCGCAGGCCCGCGCCGGGGCCTTGAAACAGATTTTCCTGATGACCGGCGCGCCGCAGGGCGGCGGCGACAGCCTGCGCCTGGCCAGCGTCCACCCCGAGCAGGTGATCCAGACCCAGACGGTGAGCTTCCCGCACGAGATCCGCGGCGATACGGTCCAGACCACTGGCAATCCGCGCATCGAGGCCGGCTGGATCGAGGGCGGCCTCACCAAGGCCGAGCACGCCCGCGACGATAAGCGCCATCACGGCCGCGTGCCGGTGGGCGTCGCCACCACCTTCATCGAGGACGGCCAGACCAGGACCGACAGCGCCCTCTACCAGCTCGGCTATTCCTCGCACCCGCGGATGCTGCGCAGCGACAAGGTGGAGCTGGAGGGGTTGTCACTGATCCGCCGTGGGGTCGCCGGCGACCTGCAGACCGCCGCCGATGCCCTCTGGGCGCGCCAGAACCCGCCGCCGCCGGCCAAGCCGTAGTCGGTCAAGGTTCCCTTCCGAACGGCCCCGTTTTCACCCATTCTCTAGGCTCGTCATTCCCGGGCTTGTCCCGGGAACCTATAAACGCCGAGGGTGAAGGGTGCGCTCGAGCGGCGCCGCGCTTCCTCTTGAGAGCGTTACGATCATAGATTCCCGGGACAAGCCCGGGAATGACGAGCAAGTTGGGATTTCGGGCCGTTGACGGTTTGGCCTAACCCACGCGCTCCGGCGCCTCGAAGCCGCGGATGTTCTCCTCGATGGCCTGGGCCAGCGCGAGCGTCTTGCCATCGCCGTTCAGGGGCCCGATCAACTGGGCGCCCACCGGCAGGCCCGACGCCACGCCCACCGGGATCGCGGTGGCCGGCAGGTGCAGGGCGGTGGCCAGCGAAATCCAGTTCAGCATCGAGGCGTAGGGCGCGCTTTCGCCATCGGACAGGGTCAGCCGCCGCCGGGCGAACGGCCGGTGGTCGTGCGGGAAGGCGGCGACCGGGGCGATCGGCGCGAGGATCGCGTCGAACCGGCCGAACAGCCCACCGACCTCCTGGCGCAGGCGGGCGCGGACGGCGTCGGCGGCCAGCCACTCGCGATGGGTGGCGGTGTAGGCCAGCGTCATGGCCGCATTGGAGGTGGGGCCCGCGCCGCGCCCCATCTGCCAGCGGGCGATGCCGCGCATGCGCTCCATGGTGCGGATCGCCGCGTCGGGCATGTCCTCGCCGATGATCCCGCCCAGCAGAACCTGGTAGGCGCTCATCAGGGTCGGCATGTGCACGGGCGAGGCGATAGGCGTCACCTCGGCGCCGGCGGCGGTGAGTTCGGCGGCGAAGGCCTCGATGGCCGCGCGGACCTCCGGGTCGAGGGGAAAGCTCGGCTCGTCGAGCCACAGCGCGATCCTGGCGGTTTTCAGGTCGGCGGGCGGCGCCTTGGCGGCCAGCGGCCCGCCCACGAAGACCGAGAGCAGCAGGCGCAGGTCGCGGGCCGAACGCGCCATTGGCCCCACCACGTTCAGGTCGCGCTCGCTCCAGGACCCGGGCGAGGGTGGCACCTGGCCGCGCTGGTTGACGAGCCCCCAGGTCGGCTTGTGGCTGTAGACGCCGCAGAAGCTGGCCGGCACGCGCAGCGAGCCACCGATGTCCGAGCCGATCTCCAGCGCCGTGATCCCCGCCGCCAGCGCCGCCGCGGCCCCGCCCGAGGACCCGCCGCAGGTCCGCGAGACGTCACGCGGATTGTTGGTGGTCCCATAGAGGCCGTTGAAGCTCTGCCAGTCGCCGGCCAGCACCGGGGTGTTGGTCTTGCCCCAGATCACCGCGCCGGCGTGCTTGGCGAGGCGGACGGCGCTGGCGTCCTCGGCCTGGCGCTGGCGGTAGTGCTTGAGCCCGGAGGAGGCCGGCAGGCCGACCACGTCGAAGGTGTCCTTGACGGTCATCGGCAGGCCGGCCAGCACGCCCAGGGTCTCACCCTTGGCGCGTTGCTCGTCCAGCGCCTGGGCGTGGGCCAGCGCCCGCTCCAGGTCGACGGCGACCACGGCGTTCAGCGCCGCGTGGGTGGCTTTGTGACGGGCCAGCGAGGCCTTCAGCAGCTCGGCGGCCGAGACCTTCTTCTTGTGCAGCAGCGCCAACTGGTCGGTGGCGTCCAGCTTCAGGAGGTGGTCGTCCATGGCTCAACCTCGGTCGGAAAAGCCCAGCACGTCGCGCATGTCGTAGAGGCCGGGCGGGCGGCCGGCGACCCAGCGGGCGGCGGCCACCGCGCCTCTCGCGAACAGCGTCCGGTCGCGGGCGGAATGCGACAGCGTCAGGATCTCGTCCTCGGCGACGAAGGCGACGCTGTGCTCGCCGATGATCCCGCCGCCGCGCATCACCGAAAAGCCGATCTCGCCAGCGGGCCGCGCGCCGATGATCCCGTCGCGGGCGTGTTTGGCCACTTGGCTTAAGGCCACGCCCCGGCCATCAGCCGCCGCCTGGCCCAGCATCAGGGCGGTTCCGGAGGGCGCGTCGACCTTGCGCTTATGGTGGGCCTCGAAGACCTCGATGTCGTAGGCGTCCGGGCCAAGCTGGCGAGCCGCCCGCTCCACCAGGCCAAGCAGCATGTTGACGGCCAGCGAGAAGTTGGCGGCGCGCACGATGGCGACCTTCGCCGACGCCAGGTCGATGGCGGCCCGCTGGGCGTCGTCCAACCCCGTGGAGCCTATCACCAGGGCCGGCCCGCCCCCGTCTTTGCCGGCGAGGGCGGCGCAGGCCTGGGCCAGCGCCACGGATGCCGCGGGCGTCGTGAAGTCGATGACCACGTCGGCGGCGGCCAGGGCGGCGTCCTGGCTCACCAGATCTTCGCCGGCGGCGCCCGGGCGGTCGAAGCGAGCGGCCACGCTTAAGCCCGCCTCCGCCTCGACGGTGGTGGCGACGGCGCGGCCCATGCGGCCGAGCGCGCCGGCGACGGCGATCCTGATCGGGGTGTCGGACAGCAGCTCTACTCCGGCGGACGGGTCCAGGGAGGCGTCAGTCTCCCCAGGTCGCCCACCGGGTCAAGCCTTGGGCGAGGTCACGCAGAGGCCACGGTGGTTTCAGTACCGCGCCCAGGTGGCGTTGCCACACGCTGCCGGGCGGGAGCGAACCCGAGGTCCGTCCCCGCGTCGGTGCGCGCCTACTTCTTGGGAATCATCTTCTCGAGTTCGGCCTGGGTGGCGTTGATGGTCGCCGCGCCGTTCTGGACGCCCAGCTTCGAGGAATCGACCGTGAAGGTCTGCGATCCCATCTTGATGGTCGCGAGGCCGGCCTTGACGCTGGTCACCTGGCCGATGGTCGCCCCGGTGCTGTCCTTCACCGACATGCCGGAGCCGACCTGGGCGCCGGCCGCGGCGCTGGCCGCGGTGTTGGTGCTGGAGCCGGTGGGCGCAGCCCCGCTGGGGGCCGGCGGCGCGACGCCGGGCTCAGGGTTCGGCGCGGTGGCGCTGGGCGAGGCCGAACTGGGGCTCGGCGGGCTGGTGGTGGAGGGCGCGGTGGTCGAGGGCGCGCTCGTCGAGGGCGCGGCCGGGCTCGAAGGTGCGGCGCTGGTGGTCGGTGGCGACGCGGGCTGCGCGCCCGGCTGGCTGGCCGGCGCGCTCGAGGTCGACTGGGCGAAGCCTGGCCCGGCAACGGCGAGGGCGGCGGTTATGGCGGCATAGGCAAGTGTCTTCGGCATGGTGCGTTTCCCGTCTGAGATGCCCCTGGCCAGCCCTCCCATAGCGAGCGTGGCCGCAGATTGTTCCAGGACTGCGGGCCGATCTGAAACACTTGTGGCGACAGCCAAGCTCGACCGAGGTTGTTTCGCCCGGCTCGGGTCTTTAAGGTCCGGCCTCTCATCGCAACCGCTGCCGGAAGGACCGCCGCCGCCATGAGCGACGCCGAGAAACGCACCTTTACCGATGAGGAAGCCTTGGCCTTCCACCGGCATCCGACGCCGGGGAAGATCGCCATCGCGGCCACCAAGCCGATGGCCACCCAGCGCGACCTCAGCCTGGCCTATTCACCGGGTGTCGCCGTGCCGGTGCTGGCGATCGCGAAGGATCCGGAGTCGGTTTACGACTACACCTCCAAGGGCAACCTGGTGGCGGTGTTCTCCAACGGCACCGCGATCCTGGGCCTCGGAAACCTCGGCGCCGCCGCCTCCAAGCCGGTGATGGAAGGCAAGGGGGTGCTGTTCAAGCGCTTCGCCGACGTCGACGCCATCGACATCGAGTGCACGACGACCGACCCAGACGAGGTGATCACCGTCGTCAAGAACATCGGCGTGACCTTCGGCGGGATCAATCTGGAAGACATCAAGAGCCCCGACTGCTTCCGCATCGAAGCCGAGCTGCAGGAGCTGCTCGACATCCCGGTGTTCCACGACGACCAGCACGGCACGGCGATCATCTCCGCCGCCGGGCTGATCAACGTCTGCTTCCTGACCGGCCGGGAGCTGAAGGACGTCAAGGTGGTGCTGAACGGCCCCGGCGCCGCCGGCATCGCCACCCTGGAACTGCTGAAGGCGATGGGCGTGAAGCCCGACAACTGCATCGCCGTGGATTCCAAGGGCGTGCTCTATCGCGGCCGCACCGACGCCATGAACCAGTACAAGTCGGCCCACGCCATCGAGACCGACAAGCGCACCCTGCAAGAAGCACTGACCGGCGCCGACGTCCTGATCGCCACCTCGGTGAAGGGCGCGATCACCCAGGACGACATCAGGCTGATGGCCAAGAACCCGGTCATCTTCGCCATGGCCAATCCGGACCCGGAAATCCGCCCGGAGGAGGTCTACGAGGTCCGCCCCGACGCCATCGTCGCCACCGGCCGGTCCGACTATCCAAACCAGGTGAACAATGTCCTGGGCTTCCCCTACATCTTCCGCGGCGCCCTGGATGTGCGGGCGCGGCGCGTAAACATGGAAATGAAGATCGCCTGCGCCAACGCCCTGGCGTTGTTGGCCCGCGAGGACGTGCCGGATGAGGTCGCCGCCGCCTATCACGGTGTGCAGTTGAAGTTCGGGCCGCAGTACATCATCCCGACGCCCTTCGACCCGCGTCTGATCTGGTACATCCCGCCGTTCATCGCCCAGGCGGCCATGGACACCGGCGTCGCGCGCAAGCCGATCGAGGACATGGAGGCCTATCGCGCCTCCCTGGCGCAGCGGCTCGATCCGACGGCGGCCTTCCTGCAGAAGCTGCAGGGCGCGGTGCTGTCGGCGCCCAAGAAGCGGATCGTCTTCACCGAGGGCGAGGAGCCCAGCGTGATCCGCGCCGCCTACGCCTTCCAGAACGCCGGACTGGGCTCGGCCATCCTGGTGGGCCGCGAGGACCTGGTGCACGAGAACATGCTGTCGGTGGGCCTCGATCCCGCCGAGGCGAAACTCGAAATCCTCAACGCGCGGCTGTCGCACCGCAACGCCGCCTATGTGGACTATCTCTACGACCGGCTGCAGCGGGTGGGCTACCTGCGCCGCGACGTGCAGCGGCTGATCAACCAGGACCGCAACGCCTTCGGCGCGACCATGGTGGCGCTGGGCGACGCCGACGGCATGGTGACCGGCGTCACCCGGGCCTTCGACCAGGTGCTGGAAGAGGTGCTGCAGGTGGTCGACGCCACGCCCGGTGGGCGGATCATCGGCATGAGCGTGGTGCTGGCCAAGGGCCGCACGATCTTCATCGCCGATACCTCGATCACCGAGATGCCGGTGGCCGAGGACCTGGTGGAGATCGCCCGGCAGGCGGCGAGCGCGGTGCGCACCCTGGGCTACGAGCCGCGGGTGGCCTTCATGAGCTATTCCACCTTCGGCAATCCCATGGGCCTGCGCTCCGACCGGGTGCGCGACGCCGTCGCCATGCTCGACGCCATGGATGACATCGATTTCGAATATGAGGGTGAAATGCCGCCGCAGTTGGCCTTGGATCCGGAGGCCCGCGGCAACTATCCGTTCATGCGGCTGAACGGCCCGGCCAATGTGCTGATCATGCCGGCGGTGCATTCGGCGGCGATCTCCACCCAGCTCATCCAGTCCCTGGGCGGCGCCACGGTGATCGGCCCGATCCTGCTGGGCCTCGACCGGGCGGTGCAGATCTGCCCGCTGTCGGCCTCGGTCTCCAAGATCCTGCAGATGGCCACGGTCTGCGCCTACGAACGCCAGCTGACGGAGAGCGAGAGCTAGCGAACAGAGGATGCACCGGCGCCGTCATCCCGGTTTTCGCGGCACGCGAAAGACCGGGACCCATAAGCGTCTGAGTTCGCAGGCCATTCCGAGAGAATCGAGTCCATGGGTCCCGGACAGCCGCTGACGCGACTTCCGGGATGACGCTGGAATTGGTATGGCCCGCGCCCCGCCAGGAACGCCCGCCGTGACCAGCCCACTCAGCCTCGGCATAGATTTCGGCACGACCAACACGGTCGTGGCGCTGGCCGATGCGTCCGGACCCGCGCACCTGGTCAAATTCCCCGCACCGGAGGGCGAGCTGTTCGCCTTCCGCTCCTGCCTGTCGTTCCACGCCGGCGACAGGCCTAACGAGCGGGTCATCGCGGCGGGGCCCTGGGCCATCGACGCCTATGTGGAGGATCCGGCCGAGACCCGCTTCATCCAGTCGTTCAAGAGCTTCGCGGCCTCGGAGAGCTTCAGCGAGACCACGGTGCTGAATCGCCGCTACCGGTTCGAAGACCTGCTCTCGACCTTCCTGTTGAAACTGCGCGCCCATGCCGACGCCGGCATGGCCGAGCTGCCCAGCCGGGTCATCGTCGGGCGCCCCGTGACCTTCGCCGGCG
Source organism: Phenylobacterium sp. (assembly GCA_036268175.1). GTDB lineage: Bacteria > Pseudomonadota > Alphaproteobacteria > Caulobacterales > Caulobacteraceae > Phenylobacterium. Next base: position 9,988 of record DATAUR010000095.1, read on the forward strand.
CCCAGCCCAGCGAGCCCCTGGCGCTCTCGCGCTACGAGGCGGCCTTCGAGCGGATGGGCTTTACCGAAATCCTCTACGCCTACGAGCCGGTGGGCGCGGCCTTCTTCTTCGCCCGCGAGCTGACCCATGACGCCACCGTGCTGGTCGGCGACTTCGGCGGCGGCACCTCGGACTTTTCGATCATCCGCTTCGAGCGGGAGGCCGGAGAGATCCGCGCCATTCCGTTGGGCCGCTCCGGCGTCGGTGTGGCGGGCGACGCCTTCGACTACCGGATCATCGACAACCTGGTCTCGCCGGCGCTCGGCAAGGGGTCGAGCTATTCCAGCTTCGGCAAGGTGCTGCCGATCCCCAACCGCTACTATTCCGCCTTCGCCCGCTGGGACCAGCTGGCCCTGATGCGCGCCAGCCGCGACATGCGCGAGATCCGCGCGCTGGTCCGCGAGGCCATGGAGCCGGAGAAGATCGAGCGGCTCGTGGAAACCCTCGACGAAAATTATGGGTATCAGCTCTACCGCTCGGTCAGCCGTCTGAAGGAGGCGTTGTCGTCGGACGAGGCGGCGCTGTTCGAGTTCGAGGCCGGCACGATCTCGCTGAAGGGCGGGGTGCGCCGCGCCACCTTCGAAGGCTGGAT